>JACPPM010000154.1 GCA_016191015.1 Acidobacteriota bacterium
AAGCGGATCGCTTTGCCCCTTGGTGCGGCTTGGTGCCTTGGAGTCTTGGTGGTTTGCACGTCGGATACCTCACCCACAGCTGACAACATGTTGGTAAGAATGGGCCGCTAAGCGGCCTAACGCGATCGTTGATGATCTTCAGTTCGCCTGTTCGACCACCCTCAGCGAGCTCACGACGGGTCGGCCGACGTAGACGAGCGGGTCTCCCGTGACCGGGTAGCCGGGCGGCGCGGTCCCGCCACCTTCGGCCTCGGACGGATATCCGACGACGATGTGAGCGGCCGGGTCGATGCTGCCGCCGAATACCTGCATGGACTCGACAGTTGCCCTGGCGCAATCCGTCGAGACATTGCCGCCGCCGACATAGAGATGAGCCGCGATCGCAAGCTCGCGTCCCGGGGCTGCGATGAAAATGCCTGGCGCTCCGTCACCGGCGATCCTTTGGGAGAGGATGCCGATCATCGGCCGGTCGCCCGCATCCGATCGCGGGACCACCAGATGGTTGGAGACCCCGATTCCGGATGAAGCGGCGATGGTGAGGTTTCGGACCACCGATGGGCTGCTCACATCGAATACATTCTGAGCCTGTTCGATCTCGCCGGCATCGTTCTGCGCGCCCCCACCAAGCGCTCCAATCCGCCCGTGGACAATGAGCCGGTCCTTCATTCCGAACGCGGTCAGCTCAGCCCCATCCGGCATGCGGACGACGGTGAATTCGGGGCGCATTCTTATCGCGAGCTCGCCCAGGGTCGCGTGGCGCACACTGACCAGCTGTTCGTCGCCATCGGCGGCGAGTGTCATTTCCTCGACATCGCCGACAACAAAAATTCCAGAAGAACCATCGGAGTAGATCCCCGCCGGCGGGGGCGACGGCCCAGGCTCCAGCCGCAGCCTTACCCGGATTTCCTCCCAGCTCAGATCCCGGAGCGGTCGATCCAGCAACCTGTCAACGGGATCGATCGGGACCGCGCCTGTGACGATGCGCGCGCGTGTCACACACTGCTCGATGCCCGCGATCGAGGCGGTCGTTGTTTCGAGATCCCGGAAGAACAGCATGGGAGAGCTGAATCGGGCTTCGCCCTCGATTCTCACAGGTCCCTTGTAGGTATCCTGATCGAACATGATCGATTCCGGCATGATCGCCTGGTAGTGACAAAGAGGAAGATGACCAATGCTGACGATGACAGAGCCCTTCAGCTCGAGGGAGGAGCTTGCCGCGGCAGAGGCATCGGAGGCGGTGGCGTCGAGGGTATACAGTGCTTTGTAGATGCGAGGGTCAGAGCCCGAGCCACGGGTAAGTGTCCATCGGGCGCGGCCATCCAGCCAGAGTTGACCTTCGCGGCGCCTCAGATTGGGTCCGGCATGCGTCAGAATGTCCTGCACCTCGCGTTCTGCCGCCTCCGGACTCTGATCGAACGTCGACCGCAGGCTCTCTCGTATCGTGTCCGATTCGAGCACAGTTTTCAGATCTCGGCCCAACAGATACAGAGCTGCGGCGACGGCACGGTCCGTCTCAATCCTCCGTGCCTGCTGGTGGGCTGCGGTCGCTGATGCGCGTGCGGTGAACACGAGGGCTGTGCCGGTCAAGAGCAGAACGGTGAGGAGGATCAGCGCGAGCAAGATCGCGCTGCCCCGCTCGGCTGCAGAGTGTGCTGGGTGCTGAGTGCTCCGGAAAAACAATGCGGGATGCGCCGGCGGTGGGTGTTTCCGAATCATGGCTAGGGCCGGTCGTCTGGAATTCCTCAGTTTTTCTCATCGCCTTCCCTTTCGAAAAATCGGGAATCGATGTCTTCGAACAGAGATTGAAACTGCATCTGGACACTGCGCCCTGCGGTCGCGATCTCAATCCTGAACACCGCCCCTGCCAGATTCTCGATCCCGAGTGAGCCGCCGAGTGGCTCACCGGTGTCCCGATCCGCGATCTGTATCTTGAAGTCGGCGCACTCATCCAGGAGCGGCTGCCTGGACCCTCCGTTGGTCGATCGATAGAGGCGTCGGAGCCGCCGGTCGTACGAGTATCCGGTGACGGTTACAGCCGTGGCTTGGGAGTATGCGGATCGCGGGGGACTGGACAGGGTGATCAGATCGACGGGCCCATCCTTGCGAACCTCCTCCACACGGGCCACCTCCCACCCATGCTCACCACGGAGGAGGAGCCGCTGTCCGGGTCCCACGGTCTCGGTCGTGGCGGCGAGCACAGGGTTTCCGGCCTCAACCGGTGCGGCCAAGGTCACGGTGGCCCCATCGCCATTGGAGTACACAGTGACGGATTCCGACCAGTTCTTCCCGTTCGGCGGCGACCCGAGCTGCAGCGGCGTGAAATCGTCATGGTCCAGGAAGGCAATCCCCGATCCTGCGCACCTCACGTCCTGGGCGACGGAGTCGGCCGCCAGCCGGAGCGAGTCAGTCTGAAATACGGTGGTCCCGAGTCGCACCGCCACATCTCGCGTGGCAGAGAAGTAGCTGAACGCCGACATGGCGAACAGAGCTGTGACGGCCATTCCGACGAGCGCATCCGCCAGGACAGCACCCCCGCTCATGGCCGTTCTACCAGTGCGATGATCTCGACCAGACGGCGGCTGCTCCCCACAGGGTAGACCGTGACGCAGAGCCGGATGAAATCCGGGTCACCGTTGTCGGCCGTCCGGATCAGGCGAAACCCAGACTCCTCCTCGACCCCGGACTGGATCGACTCACCGCGTCGGATCCGAGCACGAGCCGAATCCAGGGTCCGCTGTGCCACTAGCGTGGCATCGAGAAGTTGGTCGGCGCGACGCGTCGCGCGAGCGGATTCCGTGACCAATGGCGCGCCAGCCAGAACGCCGAACATGAATATCGTGGCCCCGATGAACGCATCCACAAGGTTGAATCCCATCGTGTCACCTCCTGAGGGAGGTCAACTGCGGGAGAGATGCCAGCCAGCTCCGCTGTCAACTCCTTGATTCCTCAGGACCTCGGAAAACGATGGGTGTCAACCCCGGTTGACAGCCCGCGAACAGATACTCCTCAGCTCGGCGCGCCTTTATCCTGCGTGCCTTCGAACCGATTGATTATCTGCTTACGCGCGTGGAATCGGAAGGTATGGCCCGTGAGCAAGCGCCGGGTGTCAACCACAGTTGACACGTCTACGGGAGTTTACGCGCGCGCGTCGCCGCAGGCACAGTCGGCGATCTCGGGCCTCGTCGGCAACGCCTCAGCGGACTGGGGTGCGTCTATCGTAGCCATAAACGTACACGCAGTCGTCGACGGGCAGCCCACGATTTCGTCCACGGCCCCGTCGCTCCAGGGAGGACCACCGACTCCACGAGACCGAGAAGGCGTGAGAGAATCGCCCCGCGAGCGATCCGATGATGCTTGGCCCGTGTGGTTGGCGATCGGTCGATGATCCGCTTCGCTCCTCGACCCTTTGCACCAGCAACCTCCTAACGCGGCGGAGCCGCAACCTGCATTGGTTGCGTCTCCACCGCGCGTGAGAGCGTCCGGCCCGCTTCGCGGGCCTGGAGCGTGGAGCGTGAGAGCGTTCTTCCGAGCCACCCTGATCGTCCGATGCGACCGCTCCGTTCCTGCATTCCTCTCCTCCTGCGTTCCTGAGAGGAGTTCGGAAGATCTTGCCCACTCGCATTCTTGCCATTTCCTGCCAACACGCAACTTGTAAGACACTAATCGGAGTCGGCGCTCGATCCCGCACGACGCTGTCGCGAGGTCAAGATGTTCGATTGTATTGGCGCATCTGGTATGCGTGTATGGCTGATTCTAGTTTGCGGCGCCAATCCGCTATACTTGGATCCAAGCTTGACTTGCCATAGGCATCGGAGAGGACCTTCGATTCCCGTGCGGCAGCATTGGGGTCATCATTCGCGAGATGCATCATGCCCATAAGGTAGTGTAGCTGGGGATCCTGAGTGTCTTTTTCAAGAGCTATCTGAGCATAGTGCATGCCTGGCGTTGGATCTTGCTTCCCCAGGTAGAGCGTGACCAAGCCCTTGTATGCGTCAATCGAATCGGGGTTCAACTCGACGGCTTTCTTGAGGGCTTCAAAAGCCTCGTCTTCTCTATAGAGCGCGGTATAGACCCAGCCGAGGTAGAGATAGGCCGTGGAGTCGTCTCCCGATCGAACCGCCTCCTCCAAGACCGCCTGGGCTCTGTGGAATTCCTTGCGCGCCAAGTGGACGGATGCCATGCCGACGAGCGAACCGACATGCTTCGGTTCGATTTCGAGAGCTCTCCGAAACTCGGCCATTGCATTGTCTTCGTCGTGCAGCGCCATGTAGACATGCCCCAACTCAGAGTGGGCATCGACCATCCCCGGGCTCAACGCGAGCGCCGCCTTCAACTCGTTCAATGCGGCGTTTGGGTTGGTCCGCCGGTAGCACTTTCCCAGCATGTAGCGTGCCTTCCCATTGCGCTGGTTCTGCCGAGCGGCTTCCTGGAATTGCGGAATGGCCGCATCAAAGTTGCCCATCGAAAAGAGGAACTCTCCGCGCGCGAAGGGGTCGGGCATGGAGTCGAGAAGTCCGGCGTTGATCGTATTCAATTGAGCCAACCCCTGCTCCACCGATTCCTTCGAGTTTTTCCACAGAGATCGAGCTTTCTCTATGGGTATCGCGAAATTGAGGTTCTGTCCCTCAACCATTTGAAACGTCGCGATGCCGATGACCTCGCCGTTAGAATTGAAAACAGGACTGCCACTGGAGCCGGGCGAGATGGGCGATGTAATTTGGATGACCGTGCCAAAGGGGTCAATAGGCGGTTTTCCGGCGACGATCCCGTCCGAAACCGAGGCCTCAATACCGAGCGGATTCCCGATGACGAAGATTCTCTCTCCGACGTCGGGCGCCGAGGAGCTCAGTGGCAGGCCGTGCCCATAGATCCGGATATCCGGGATCGCAAGGATGACCAGGTCATTCCTGGCGTCCTCGGCGGCGGCGGCACTGACTCGTGCAGTTCCGGACTTGGTTTTGATTTCCGCATGAGCGGCGCCCGCAACGACATGGTGATTCGTCACGACGAGGCGTGTGTCGAGGAAGAAGCCTGTGCCGATCCCGAGCAGCGCGTTGTTCTTGTCATAGGTCTGGATTACGACGACATCACCCCGCAGCGATTTCACCAGCGTGGGCAAGTCAGCGGGAGGTGCTGGGGGGCTCTCCTCCTTCTCCAAGACGGGGGTGGGCGAGGGTTCGCTGGGGGAGGCCTTTTGCCCAGTGCCTCTCGTTGAGGAATGCTTCGGCATAAGAACGAAGGTTGCGATCGCGATGACCACGGTCGAAGAAAGCAGGGCAACAAAGATTCGCAGGGCTCTCATCCGGCTCTCCGTTGAGCGGATCATAAAGTGTTATACGGGGCCGAAGGACATTACGATAGTCATCGAGGTCGGAATCGCGACGGACAATCAGCTCCCCGGCTCGCACCCACCACGAGACTGCCGAACGCGAGGTATCGCCAAATCGGCGCCCGCGTACCTACTCGCGCAACCAGCCTGGCAACGCGCCGGCCTTGCGGGCCTCGTCTTCGAGATCCACCAATGCCTGCGCGGCGCCGATGGCTTCCTGCTTGGCTTCCTCGATGTCGGACGCGATTTGTTGCAGCTCGGCCTGTGCCAAGTCGCGCTGAGCCGGATCAGATAGATTGTAGAATCTGTTATTGAGGGTCGCCTGTTTCAGAAGGAGGAGATCGAGCCGCTCCTTGGACCGCTTCTGTTTCAACCGCGCTTCGGCGGCACGGCTCTTCCAATACTCCTCGCCCTTCTCCTCTTCCTTCTTTTCGCCCTCGCCCGCAGCGGCACCCGCCGTCTTCTCTCCCGAGGCAGCCGCGGCTGGCGACGCCTCGCCCGTGGCCGTGCTTGCCGGCGTCTCTTCACTCGTGCTCACACTCGAGACCTTCCCGCCCGTCACCTTCTCAAGGTCGGCGTTGGTGAAGGTCTTGGCAGGCTTGGACTTCGCGTCCTTCTGCTTCTCTTTCTCCTGTTTCGCCACTTCCGCCAGGCTCTGCGCGCCGGCCGCTCGCACACCCGCGCCGCAGGCACAAAGCAAACCGATCACGACGATACTAAGCCTTTTCATGCCCCTGTTCTCCTCAATTGTTTCTATCTCTCATTGTAAATCCACCACCCGGGGCTGTCAAAGAAAAAGGGGACGGCCCG
>JACPPM010000021.1 GCA_016191015.1 Acidobacteriota bacterium
CATCGAACAGACCCCTTCCTGCCTTCCTAACTTCCTGCTTTCCTGAGAGGTGCTCGGAAGGGTCTTGCAGCGTGCCTGGGTCTTGCCTGGTTGGTTGCGGCTCCGCCGCGTTAGGTGCCGTGACGGCCTCGTTGCCGGTGAGCTCAGACATCCCCTTTTCGCACGTCCCCCGTGATGAGCCTCGCGCCACGTTGGTAGGTCATGTACGCCCATGCCCATTCGATCATCACGATCAGACGGTTCCTGAAACCGATCAGGAAGAAAATGTGGATGAAAAGCCAGGCGAGCCATCCGAGGAAGCCGCCGAACTGGAGACGGCCGATCCAGCAGAGCCCCGCAGCGCGCCCGATCGTCGCCATGCTTCCCTTGTCGACATAGTGGAACGGCCCGTACGCGCGGCCCCGCAGCGCCTGCTCGATGTTCTCCGCGACTGCACGCGCCTCCTGGATTGCGACCGGGCAGACGCCCGGCAGCGGCTTGCCGGTCTGGTGAGTGAACGCGGCCATGTCTCCGATCACAAACAGCTCTCTGTGCCCGGGTATCGTGAGATCGGGTTCGACGATCACGCGGCCGGCGCGATCCAGGGGGACTCCGAGGGAGAGGGCGAGCGGTGAGGCTGCCACGCCAGCCGCCCAGAGAACCGTCCGTGCCGGGAGGCGCTCCTCACCGAAGTGCACGGCCTCGGGCGTGATCGATGTAACCTGCGTGTTCGTGCGCACCTCGACCCCGAGCGCTCGCAGCTCGCGGACCCCCTCGATCGATAACTTCTCGGGGTAGGAGGGCACGATTCGTGGCCCGGCTTCGACGAGCACGACGCGGGCGCACGTGGGGTCGATGGCGCGGAAGTCCTTCGCCAGTGCATGGCGCGAAATCTCCGCGATCGCTCCGGCAAGCTCGACGCCCGTCGGCCCTCCTCCGACGACGACGAACGTGAGCAGCGCGGCGCGCGTGCCCGGATCCCTCTCACGCTCGGCGAGCTCGAACGCGAGCAGAATGCGTCTTCGTATCTCGAGCGCGTCCTCGAGGGTCTTGAGACCTGGTGCCGCGCGTCCCCAGTCGTCGTGTCCGAAATACGAGTGGGCCGCTCCGGCGGCGAGAACCAGATAGTCATAGGTGAGCTCGCCATCTGCCAGGGCAAGCCGGCGGTTGGCCGCGTCGACCGACGTCACTTCCCCCAGCAGCACCGTGACGTTCTGCTGCCGCCGCAGGATGCCGCGGATCGGCGACGCGATGTCGGCGGGTGAGAGCGCCGCGGTGGCGACCTGGTAGAGCAGCGGCTGGAAGAGGTGGTGGTTCCTCCGGTCGACCAGCGTGATGCGGACCGGCATGCGGGCCAGAGCGCGGGCAGCGTACAGTCCGCCAAATCCGCCGCCCACGATGACGACGTGAGGGCGCGTGCCCGGATCGTTCCTCATCGAAACGTCAGATCAGAAGACACCCGAGCAGGATGAGCACCATGCCGGGAGTCGTGCCCGCGCGCAGGTGAAACGTGTGCGAGAAGATGGTTGCGGAAATCGAGTAGTCGATCGCGTGTGTACCCGCGAAGTGCCCCAGGTTGGCGAATGCCAGAGCCATAACGCCGCCTGCATAGATAAGGGCCATGCCGACGATGTGGAGGGCAGCCGGCGAGCCGCGCACAGTACCACCCATGATCCGTTGATACAGAAGTCCCCATGCCTGCACGCGCGGCCCGAGGAGCTTGATCAGAGCCGGGCCGAGAATCAGTGTGACGAGGACGTTGTTGATCGTGATGACGTTGGCGAGAAACGTGAACGGCACCGCTCCGATCAGATCCAGTCCCCACGCGATCGAGACGCCGCAGGCCATCGACGCGGCGGTGGCCGCGATGACATACCGCACGACATCACGAACCCCAGCCAGCCGAACGGGGGCGGTCGGCCCTGCCTGGAGCCAGACCCGATATGGAATGTAGCCGTAGATGAAATTACCGAACATCCCGAAGAGACTCCCTATTCCCAACATCCCCACAAAGTCGCCGATCAGATTCCCGAAGGCCGCACCCCACGCTGCCGCCGGTCCGAAAAACAGCGAACAGACCACCGGTATGACGCTGCCCGGTCGGATCTCCGTGTAGCCCGGGATGATGACGAACCCCTTGAACGGGATCATGAGTGACGCATACAGTCCTGCCGTCAGGCTCAGCAGGACGATCATCTTCGTGTGATCGAACAGCCTCAGCAGTCCTCGCATCGCCTCAACCTTCATTCACCGATGAGGCCCCACCGGGGGCGTAAAGCGTGGAGCGTGGAGCGTGGAGCGCGGTCCCGGCCCTCATTCCTTGTTTTCCTACTTGAGAAGCTTACGACCCTGCTGCCAGGTTGTCCGCAACTTCGATTTCTGTCTGAACCTGCGAAGCGCGAGGTCGATCAGCTCGTCAATCAGTTCCTTGTACGAAAGACCGGAGACTTCCCAGAGTTTCGGATACATGCTGATGTTGGTGAAGCCCGGGATTGTGTTGATCTCGTTCACATAGAGTCTCTCGGTATGGACCGCATTGGCCGGCTCGATGAAAAAATCCACACGGGCCATGCCGCTGCAATCGACCGCGCGATAAGCGGCGACCGCGGCTTCCTGGACTCTGGCGACCGTGTCGCCGGGTAGATCAGCGGGGATCTTGAACTTTGTCTTTCCGCCGATGTACTTATCCCAGTAATCGTAGTACTCGCGGGACGGAATCACCTCACCCGGCAGCGAGGTCCGCGGACTGTCATTGCCCAATACGCTGCATTCGATTTCCTGCCCGATGATGGCGCGTTCGGCCAGAACTTTCCTGTCGTATCGGAAGGCTTCCGTGATCGCCGCACCCAGTTGCTCGATCTTCTTCACCTTGGAGATTCCGACGCTGCTTCCACTGTTGCCCGGTTTGATGAAGCAGGGCAGGTCGAGAGTCTCGAGTATCTGTTCCTCGATCTGGATGCGCCTGTGCTTCCAGTCCTCCACGGTGAAGCCGACGTAGGGCGCGACGGTGAGGCCGGCCTTCTCGAAGACTGCCTTCATCGCAATCTTGTCCATGCCGACGGCACTCGCCAGGACGCCCGCTCCGGCGTACGGCGCGCCGCACATTTCGAAAAGCCCCTGGATAGTCCCATCCTCGCCGTATGGACCGTGGAGGACCGGAAAGAAGACATCGATATCGATCACAGTCTCACGGCCGACGTGCCGGTAGCGGATGCGCGGCCTGCGGCCTGGGGCCAGCACCGCTTCTGGATCGCCGCGTCCGATCCTCATCGGCCCGACCTCGCCCGGTGGGTGGAGCATCCGCCACGTGCCGTCGTGATCGATCCCGATCGGGATCACGCGATATCGGCGCGGGTCGAAGGCCCTGTACACCGCCGCCGCCGAAACCAGCGATACTTCATGTTCACCGCTGCGCCCACCGCAAACCAGGCCTACTGTCAATCTTCCGCGATGTGTCACGCCATCAACCTCCGGTCGTGGTCAAGCCGTATAACCGTTCGTACTCGCGCGCGTTCTGCAGGACCACCAGCACATAGTTCCTGGTCTCAGCGAACCCTGCATTCTCCGCGATCTCCAATCCACTGAATCCCGGCATCGATCGCCTCCAGGAGACCACCCGCCCAGGCCCCGCATTGTAGCCGATCAGCGCGTAGACATGATTCTGCCCGAACTGGGTGAGGAGGCCGTCGAGGTAGAGCGCGCCCATTTCGATATTGGCCTCGGGGTCGAGGAGGCTTGCGGAGGAGTAGCGCAGATGGTGCTTCCGGGCGACGTAGCGAGCCGTCGATGGCAGGAGTTGCATGACTCCAACAGCCCCGCTGCCCGATCTCGCAACCGGGTTGAAGCAGCTCTCCTGGCAGACCAGCCCGAGCAGAAGGCTGGTCGGGATGCCGAGCCTCGCCGCCTGTTTCTGGAACTGGTCCACGTAGCGGAGCGGGTAGAGCATCTCCCAGATGAAGCGAGGGAGGTCGCGCGGGCGCATCGAAAGATATCCAGGGAACGTGTCCCGGATCGTGATGATCGCCTGCCGGTGCGACCGAGTGTCGTGATAAATCACCGCCTCTTTCACCCTGACCGCCGTGGGATCGGTGGTGTTGGATTCGATGTATCGAAGCTCACGGAGAGCCAGCGAGTGGAGCCGGCAGAGGCGCAACAGCTCCGCTCTGTCCCATGCCACTTGCACGTCGGGCGGAAGGAGAGCTCGCGCGGCCTGGAAGTAGGCTGAGCGCTCTGCCACGACCTCCGATGGGGGCGGGTCTGGGTGCCCCGTGGTTGGTGACGAGGGAAAGTTCGCATAGACCGTGCGCGGGAACCGGATGGCCAGCTCCTTCGAGAGGTTGCCGGCCTCGGCCGCGCGACCACAACGCTCGAACGCTCTCGACGCCCAGTACATGGACGCAGCTGCATAATCGCCGCGCGGCAATACCTCGCTGTACCGCGCGAAGAGCATGCCTGCTTCCTCGAAGGCGCCATCGGCATAGCGTGACCATGCGCGCTTCCATAGCGCCAGACCGGCCAACGTGCCGGGGAACCGGGAGACGAGCTGCTGCAAATACCGGGCGGCGCCCGTCCCGTCCCGCTTCGCGTGGCACCCGGAGAAGAGCTTGTAAAGCGCCGGTTCTGCATAGGCTGCGTCTCCGCGGCTGGCCGCCTCCAGACTCGGCGTCGGATCCTTTCCAGTTTCACGCAGCAGATCGGCGAGCGCGAGCTGGCTTCTGCCCGTCACATCCCTGCCTGCCGCCTCGGTCAGGAGCGATTTCGCGAGCGTGTGATTGCCGCTCTTGAACGCCTCGACCCCGTATTCATGGGCCAGCCCTCTCGCTGCATAATGCGCCGGGTAGGAGGCCTTCAAGCGAGAGTACTCGCCGTATGCCGATTTGTGGTGGCCGGCAACGGCGAAGCTTCGTGCTCGCTCCTCGACCAGCTCCGGCGCGATCACGGAGGGGAGCTTCAGTGCAAAATGCAGCGAACGCATCCGGTTCTGAACGTCGCGATCTCTGTAGTAGGTCGGGAACTGCGCGTACAGCTTCTCGAAGCAGGCCAGAGCCTGCTTCAGCTCCGCAGCCTTCTCATGGCTCTCCCCCGCTTTGAAATACAAGGACGGCACTTCCCATCCTTTGGTGGCAGCCAGCGACTTCTCGTAGGCCGCCGCTGCCTCAGCCGGACGTCCCGCGGCCGCGAGTGCCTCGCCCAGCATCTTCGCGGCCTCAGCCGTCAACGCGCTCTCGCCGCGCGCGGTCATGTAGAACTCAAACGCCTCTGCCGCGATCTCGTAATCCTTGAGATTCAAATACGCGTGCCCCTGGTAGAAGATCGACAGATCCTCGAACCCACTCTTCAGGATGGAGGGTTCGCGGAGGTGTCCGAGGGCGCTCTCGAACCGCTTGTCCTCTATGTCCATGTACCCAAGGACAAATTGGACTCGTCCGCCCCAAAAGTCGTTCGAGTGGGCTGTGAACGCGGCTGCGAGCTGGCGGCGCGCATCGTCCCTGTGCCCCGATTCCATCTGGAAAAGAGCTCTCTCGACATCCCCGGGCACCAGGATCGCCGGCGGCGGGATCAGCGGTTCCTCGGGCTTGGCCTGTGCCAGCAGGAGCGGTGAGTTTCCCTGCCGGGGGCTGCCATGAGGGAGAAGGATCGCGAACAGGCTGGCGAGAAGGGCCACGCGAATCATGGTGCGATGGGACACCCGCCTCCGTTCGAGCGGCGAATCTTCAGAAACCAGCCAGGGCTTCGGGATGGCCGTCGGCAAGTGTCTTCACCATTTCTTCGAAAAGATAATTCGTCTTTGCGGCCATCTCCGGGCCGACCCTCTCCAGGTACGTCTGCCGCGACCGGTCGATGTCCTCGCGCAGCCTCTGATAGAGGTCTTTGTTCCTCTTCCCGATATCAACATCGGTCCGGTGATAGAGGATGAGATCGGCGACGAGGACGCGCGCGAGGCGCTTGGCATCGTCGTGGCGCTTCTTCTCCTCGGGCGAGAACACCTCGGCGGGATGCACGGCCGGCGCCGGAGGCTCGAGCACCGCCCTCATGATCTCGGGGTTGGTGCCGGAACGCGGATCCCTCGCGGTCACGACCGGAGCCGCGGGCTCGCGACGGGGTTGTGGCTCAGGTTGTTGAGCGGCCGGGGCCGGCGCGGCCGGGACGGCAGCGGGCGGCAGCGGCCGCGTCACCTTGGCTCTGAAGGCCAGCGCGTCCAGGGTGTTGGAGGTGGCCCAGGAGAGGATCTTGATATTGTCGACCTTCGACAGCGCCCCCTCCTTGCCGCCATCATCACAGTAGAGGATGGCCATGACCTTCCCCTTCAGAACTAGCGGCGTGACGAGAATCTCCTTGGGATGCGCCTCCCCAATCATCTGGAAAACCTGGGGGTTGTCCGGATGAGACGCAGCGTCGCCCCAGAAGAACTCGGCCGTATCGACCGAATGCTTGAGGCTGGTGTTGCCCTTGAGGGGGATCGAGAGGCGTCTCACATCTGTTTCGGAAAGCGGGAGCCCCTTCCCGCTCCAGCCCACCAGCGTTTCTCCCTTGAGGACCGTCAGAAGGACGCGGGGAGCGAGCGTGTTGACCGAGGTGAGGAGGTTTGTGAGGATCTCGACCTGGGAATGCGAGCGATCGATCGAGAGGAGCGCGTCATAGAGCGGCTGGCCCGAAGGGATCGCCGGCGGGTGGGGTGCTGCCGCCGCCGCGGACGCTGCTGCTGCGGACGCCGCCGCTGCGGCCTCGGCGGCGGCGATGATCGGAGCCAGGTGCTTCGCGACGGCGCTCTGCACCTCGCTCTCAAGCGTGACCTTGACCTTCTGCTCGAGCATCCCGAGCGATGTGAAGACGCTCTCCTTCAGTTTGCGGAGCTCTTCAGAGATGGGGTTCAGCTTGGCCGCGATAGCGGCTTGAGTTTCCGCTGCGATCTTCTTCTGAATCTCGTCTGTGTCCATGTTCACACCCTTGGCTGCAACCGCGTTCAGTGCGGGTTGCCTGGCAGTCCGGGACGTATTGTAGCACATCAACGAAGATGCAGACCCGTGGTCAAGCGTTGATGCGAGGATGCGGGATGAAGTCGTACCAACTGCCGTAGGAACGAGCGCATGAGATGTGGGAGCGCGAGCGTCCTGGCGCGCATCTTTCTACTGATGAAAAAGTCCAGTGATTGCCGTAGACTGTGTGCAGGAGGAACGTATGTGCCTGGCGGTACCGGCGAAGGTAGTGGAGGTGCTGGCGGACGAAAGGGCGAGGGTCGAAGTCGGAGGGTTCTGCCAGGAGATCTCGGTCGGGTTGCTCGACGAGGTCGCCGTCGGCGACTATGTGATCGTCCATGTCGGGTTCGCGCTTCGGCGCCTGGATCCGGAGGAGGCGCAGAGGACCCTCGATCTTTTCGCGGAGTATGCCGAGGCGATCGGGGAGTCGCCGCCTCAGTGAAGTACCTCGAGGAGTTTCGCGACGGAAACGCTGCCCGGGCGATGGCCGCATCGATCGCGGCCGAGGCGGACGCGGATCGCTCATACCGCTTCATGGAGTTCTGCGGCGGTCACACGCATGCGATTTTCAGGTACGGGCTCCAGGAGCTGTTGCCCCGTTGCGTGCAGATGGTGCACGGTCCCGGCTGCCCCGTCTGCGTGCTCCCGGTCGGGCGTCTCGACATGGCAATCGCACTTGCCCGCCGTCCGGGGGTCGTCTTGTGCACGTATGGGGACATGATGCGTGTTCCCGGTACTGGCCGGAGCAGCTTGCTCAAAGCCAGGGCAGGTGGGGCCGATGTCCGGATGGTGCACTCGAGCCTCGATTGCCTCCGCGTGGCGCAGGGGAACCCCGGGAACGAGGTCGTCTTCTTTGCGATCGGATTCGAGACCACCACGCCGCCGACGGCGCTTCTGATCAAGAGGGCGTCGGAGATCGGTCTGGGGAATCTCACCGTGTTTTGCAACCATGTATTGACGCCGCCGGCGATCATGAGCATTCTCGAATCGCCTCAGGTGCGCGAGCTGGGGACCGTGCCGATCGATGGTTTCGTTGGGCCGGCACACGTGAGCGTCGTGATCGGGAGCCGCCCGTATGAGTACTTTGCGAGGGAGTACCAGAGACCCGTCGTGATCGCGGGCTTCGAACCGCTCGACATCATGACCGCCATCCTGATGTTGGTTAGGCAGGTGAATGAGGGGCGGGCTGAGGTCGAGAACGAGTACATTCGCGCGGTGACCAGAGATGGGAATCAGAAAGCGCAGTCGCTCGTGGCGGATGTCTTCGAGCTGAGACGGTCGTTTGAATGGCGTGGGCTGGGCATCGTCCCCTACAGCGCGCTCAGGATCAAGAGCGCTTACGGGGCGTTCGATGCAGAGGCGCGCTTCGAGCTGCCGTATGTGCCGGCGAAGGACAACCCGGCATGCGAATGCGGAGCTGTGCTGCGCGGCGTGAAAAGGCCGCCTGAATGCAGACTGTTCGGGACGGTTTGTACTCCTGATGATCCGATCGGCTCATGCATGGTCTCGCAGGAAGGTGCCTGCGCCGCGTACCATGCATATGGTCGCCTTGAAGGCGTGGGCCCATAGTGTCTAGGAAGTTGAGTGTTGACGCAAGATGGCAAGGAATTTGAGGCGGCTAGATCTTCCGAACTCCTCTCAGGAAAGCAGGAGGGGAGGAATGCAGGAACGGAGCGGTCGTCTCGGCCGATCGGGGTGGCTCGGAAGAACGCTCTCACTCTCCACGCTCCGCGCTCTCACGCGCGGCTCCGCCGCGTTAGGGACAGTTCCGGCATGATCGGCAAGCAGGTCGGGAGCTACCGGATACACACCAAGATCGGTGAGGGCGGCATGGGGGTCGTCTACCGAGCCGAAGACGTTCTGCTCAACCGTCCCGTCGCGATCAAGGTGATGAGCCCCGCCGAGGCGCAGCAGCCCGACTTCAAGGGCCGATTCTTGCGGGAGGCTCAGGTCGCCTCCTCGCTGAACCATCCGCACATCGTCCAGATCTACCAGCTTCTCGAGGAGGATGGCAGCAGTTTCATCGTCATGGAGTTCGTGGACGGGCCATCTCTGCACCGGCGGTTGAAAGTTGCCGGGAAGCTGCCGGCGGACGAGGCCATCGCAATCGTGCGCCAGGTCGCATCGGCACTCGCGGCGGCCCACGCGCAAGGCCTGGTCCACCGGGACATCAAGCCGGGCAACATCGTTTTCGATCGCTCAGGCAAGGCCAAGCTGCTCGATTTCGGGCTCGCCAAGTGGCGCCTCCCGCCGCCCGGAAGAGTCGTCTACAGAACAGCCGAGAATGAAATCGTGATGGGCACGGTGGATTACACGAGTCCCGAGCTTGCTCTGAAGAAGGAGGTCGACGCCCGGAGCGATCTCTTTTCGCTCGGTATCGTTTTCCACCAGATGCTGACGGCGACCCTGCCCTTTCCCGGTAGCAACAGCATGGAGGTGCTCCATCTGATCACCCGTCGGGAGAAGGCCGTCCTCGACATGCCTGGGGTTGCGGCCGATCTCGAGACGATTGTTGGCCGCCTGCTCGAGAAGGACCCCGCCGATCGTTACCAGTCGGCCGACGAGCTGCTGAAGGATCTCGATGCCGCGCGCGCATCACTGGAGACGGGCCAGCCCGTCTTGAACCCCGAGCCGGGGAAGCGCCGAAGGGTCGCGAAACTCGCTCTGATCGCAGTCGCAGGGCTCCTGGGGGCATTCCTCATCCTCTACTACGCCCTCATCCGCTGATCCACCCGGGGCCATTGCGTCGTGGCCATTAGCCCTTAGCCTCTAGCTATTAGCACAGGACGGAGATCGGCGTTATTGGCGACCGACGATCAGCCAGGCAACACACCCGCTCGCGAATCTCACCGGTCAACCGTTCGGAGCCAAAGGCTAGCGGCTAAGAGCGAGCAACCAGTATCGCCCCACTCCACTGATGAATGACGATGGGAATGCCGGCCACATTGCGTCCTGCCAGTCTGTGGTAATACAATCCGCGCTCGGTGGTAAGCGCGGGGCGACACGCATCGAACAAGGCCTACTTGGCCCTCGAGGACGGGCTGTTTTTCGAGGGGCTCTCGTACGGAGCCGATGGCGAGCGTGGCGGTGAGGTGTGCTTCAACACGAGCATGAGTGGGTATCAGGAAATCCTCACCGATCCGTCTTATTGCGGGCAGATCGTCGTGATGACGTCCGCCCACGTCGGCAACTACGGTGTGAACGTCGAAGACGCGGAATCTCGCAAGATCCAGGTCGAAGGGTTCGCGGCGAGGGAGCTCAGCCGAATTCGGAGCAACTGGCGATCGAGCCTCGACCTCGCAGACTACCTGCGCGGAGCGGGAGTTCCTGCTATCCATGGCATCGACACTCGCAGACTCACAATTCACCTGCGCACATACGGCGCGAAGCGTGGGATCCTCTCCACACTGGACGGCGACCGGGAGCGCCTCGTGCGGCGCGCACGCGAAGTGCCATCGATGATCGGTCTGGACCTTACAGGGGTCGTCACAACGCGCAGGCCATATCTGTCAGGGGCCACGCCCAACGTCGATCAACTCAGACCGCTGGTCGTCGCCTACGACTTCGGCATCAAGTCCAGCATGGTGGCGGGACTCGTCAACGAAGGGATCACAGTGGAGGTGGTTGAGTCCACAACACCGCCGGACAGGGTGCTCGCCCGATCCCCAGCCGGAATCCTCTTCTCGAACGGACCGGGCGATCCCGAGCCGGTCGCTCATGCGATCGACGCGTGCCGCGTTTTCCTCGAGCACCAGATCCCCTTCTTCGGCATCTGTCTCGGACATCAGATCATGGGACTCGCGATCGGTGGCCACACCTACAAGCTCAAGTTCGGCCATCGCGGTGCGAACCATCCCGTGAAGCATCTGCCTTCGGGGCGGGTGGAAATCACGGCTCAGAACCACGGCTTCGCCGTCGATGGCGGCTCGATCGATCCGGATGTGGCTGAGATCACGCACGTGAATCTCAACGACGATTCGGTCGAGGGTTTGCGTGTCAAGAATGCACCCGCGATGAGCGTTCAGTACCACCCGGAAGCGTCTCCCGGGCCGCACGATGCCAGGTACCTATTTCGGGATTTCGCACGGATTGTGCTCGAAAGATGGACCCAGGGGAGGTAGTGATGGGAACGGGGTGCTGGGTGCTGAGTGCTGAGTGCTGGGTGCTGCCTGCTGCGTGCTGGGTATCCGTAACAGCCGGAGCTCGACCAACTCGCGCAGCAGGCCCTCACACTGGCCCGCACGATCGGCGCTCTGCGTGCCTCACTGGGAAAACCGTGATCATGCGCTATCTCCGGTGCACCCAGCACCCAGTACCCAGCACTCAGCATCATTCGCGGCATGTGTATGCCTAGAGACAAGTCGATCCGTCGCGTTCTGATCATCGGCAGTGGGCCGATCGTGATCGGGCAAGCATGTGAGTTCGACTACTCGGGGACTCAGGCGTGCAAGGCGCTTCGGGCCGAAGGCGTCGAGGTGATTCTCGTCAACTCGAACCCGGCTACAATCATGACGGATCCAGACGTCGCCGATCGCACCTACATCGAGCCGTTGAACCTGGAGAGTCTGATTGAGATCATCGGGGGGGAGCGCCCCGACGCGTTGCTGCCGACTGTCGGGGGCCAGACGGCGCTGAACTTGGCTGCCGAGCTCGCCGCGTCAGGCGAATTGGATCGTCTGGGCGTCCGCCTCATCGGGGCCAGCCTGCGCGCCATCCAGCTCGCTGAAGATCGGATCCTCTTCAAGAAGGCCATGACCGAGGCCGGGATCGACGTGCCCCGCAGTGCGCGTGCGGCGTCGTTCAGGGACGCTCAGGACTCAGCACGCTCGATCGGCTACCCGGTTGTCATCCGTCCCTCCTTCACGCTCGGTGGCAGTGGCGGCGGAATCGCGTACAACGCCGAGGAGCTGGCTGAGATCTCTCTCCGCGGGCTCGATCTGTCGCCCATCGGCGAGGTCCTGATTGAGGAGTCGGTGATCGGGTGGAAGGAGTTCGAGCTCGAGGTGATGCGCGACCGCGCCGGCAATGGTGTCGTCATCTGCACGATCGAGAATTTCGATGCGATGGGCGTCCATACCGGCGATTCGATCACGGTAGCTCCCATCCAGACCCTCACCGATCGCGAGTACCAGAAGATGCGAGACTGGGCCCTGCGCGTGATGACGGCCGTGGGTGTCGAAACCGGCGGCAGCAACGTCCAGTTCGCCGTGGATCCACGCACAGGGCGGATGCTGGCGATCGAGATGAACCCGCGTGTGTCGCGCAGCAGCGCGCTGGCGAGCAAGGCCACCGGCTTCCCGATCGCCAAGATCGCCGCTCTTCTGGCTCTCGGTTACACACTCGATGAAATCCCCAATGACATCACGAAGAAGACGCCGTCGAGCTTCGAGCCGGTGCTGGATTACGTGGTCGTCAAGATTCCGCGGTGGGCCTTCGAGAAGTTCCCGACCGAGAAGCCGCTGCTGACGACACAGATGAAGTCGGTGGGTGAGGCGATGGCGATTGGGCGCACGTTCAAGGAAGCGCTGCTCAAGTGCATCCGCTCGCTCGAGACCGGACGCCATGGGCTGGACGGCTACACCCCCCCGCCCGACGATCGCCTGGTCGAATCACTGGCGACACCTCATCACGAGCGCCTCTTTCACATCCATTGGGCCATCAAGCGCGGCATGCCGCTCGACCGCATCGCACGTCTCACAGGTGTCGATCCGTGGTTCCTCGAGCAGTTGGCGGAGATCGTCGAAATGGAGCGACGGGTCGCACCAGAGTCGCTGAAAGAGATGAAACGCGCCGGGTTTTCGGATCAGACGCTGGCGGGACTGTTGAATACTACGGATGTGGCAATCCGTGAGCGCCGCCGGCACGCCGCGATCCGCCCGGTCTATAAGCGCGTCGATACGTGCGCGGGCGAATTCGAGGCGACAACGCCCTACCTCTACTCGACCTACGAAGAGGAGTGCGAAGCGGCGGTGACATCGAGGCCGAAGGCCGTGATCCTCGGAAGCGGTCCCAACCGCATCGGACAGGGCATAGAGTTCGACTACTGCTGCTGCCAGGCAGCGTTCGCCCTGCGCGAAGAAGGCATCGAGTCGATCATGGTCAACTGCAACCCGGAGACCGTCTCGACCGACTACGACACATCCGATCGTCTCTACTTCGAGCCGCTCACGTTTGAGGACGTGATGAACATCGTTGAGCTGGAAAGACCACGGGGTGTCATCGCCCAGTTCGGCGGCCAGACGCCGCTCAAGCTTTCGCGGCGCCTCCACGAGGCCGGCGTGCCGATCCTAGGCACCGGGTTCGACGCGATCGACTTGGCGGAGGACCGCGAGCGGTTTGCGCGCCTGCTTGCCGATCTCGACATACGGCAGCCGCGAGGCGGACTCGCGCGCACCGTGAGTGAAGCTTTCGACGTCGCTTCGGACATTGGTTTCCCGCTTCTACTACGGCCGTCCTACGTCCTGGGCGGCCGGGCCATGGTGCTCATCCACGATCGGGAACAGCTTGAGCGCTCGGTGGAGGACGCCTTCAGGTCATCGGGAGGCCATCCGTTGCTGATCGACAGCTACCTCGAGGATGCCACCGAGGCCGATCTGGACGCGATCTACGACGGCGAGGATCTGCTGGTGGGCGGGATCATGGAGCACATCGAGGAGGCCGGGATCCACTCGGGCGACAGCACCGCCCTGCTTCCGCCTCACAACCTCCCGGCTCAGGCACAGAACGAGATGATCCTCATCACGCGCCGCGTTGCTGAGGCCATGTCGGTCAGAGGTCTGGTGAACGTTCAGTTCGCGATCAGAGACGGCGAGGTGTTCGTGATCGAGGTGAATCCGCGCGCGAGCCGGACGGTGCCTTTCATCGCGAAGGCGACAGGCGTGCCGCTCGTGGGAATCGCCACAAAGGTGTCGCTCGGGCGTCGGATCCATGACGTGCATAAGGGACCGATGTGGCTCCCCGTCGGGGGTTTCTTTGCCAAAGTTCCCGTATTCCCGTTCACGAAATTCCCGGGCATAGACCCGGTGCTCGGGCCCGAAATGAAGTCCACCGGCGAAGTGATGGGGATCGGTGAGACCGAAGCCCTCGCGCTCGCTCGGGCCTACGTCGCGGCAGGAATGCCGCTGCCCAGGGAGGGGAGCGTATTCCTGAGCCTCAGCGATCGCGACAAACCGGCGCTCGGGGAGATTGCGCGCGAGTTGGCCGGGCTGGGGTTCCGGATCCTGGCCACAGAAGGGACGAGCCGCCTGCTCGGTGATCTAGGGCTGGCGGTCGAGAGAATCAACAAGGTGAGCGAGGGGCGGCCGCACGTCATCGACTTTATCAAGAACCGCGGCGTGGACCTGATCCTCAATACCTTGCACGGCCGTGAGAGCCATATCGACGAGGAGAACATCCGGCGCGCGGCGACTCAGCACGCCGTTCCGTGCGTGAGCAACTTGAACGGAATCCGCGCCGTGCTGAGAGCGATCCGGGAGATCCCGAGGCTGTACGGCCCGCGGAGGCCGATCCAGGAGGTCGGAGCGGTGGACGCCGGCGGTGTGGAGGGGATCCTTCGTCGCCCACCTGTGGTGGGGTCCTCAGGATGACGGCGATGCAGCGAGGGGGGCGGAGCAGGAAGCCGGGCGCGATTGTGCTGCTCTCGGGCGGGCTCGATTCGTACACCGCGGCCGCGATGGCACGCGAGCGGGGGTACGAGTTGATTGCGCTGACGGTCAGCTACGGACAGAGGCACAGTGTGGAGCTCTCGGCGGCGCGAGCCGTCGGACGCTGGCTCGGCGTCAGGGAGCATTTCTTCCAGAAGCTCGATCTGCGTGCGTGGGGCGGGTCTGCTCTCACGGGGTCGCTCGCCGTCCCGAAGGGCCGCCGGCGAATCGGGAGATCCATTCCTGTAACTTACGTCCCGGCACGAAACACGATCTTCCTCGCTCTGGCCCTCGGACTGGCCGAGGCGAGACATGCGGAAGACATCTTCATCGGCGTCAACATTCTCGACTACAGCGGGTATCCTGACTGCCGCCCCGAGTTCATCCGCTCTTTCGAGCGCACCGCGCGCCTGGCCACCAAAGCGGGCGTGCGC
>JACPPM010000172.1 GCA_016191015.1 Acidobacteriota bacterium
CCCATAATCCAACCCGCTAGCGCACCCGCCAGCCCTGTTCAAAACCCTGTGGAAAAAGTATGAAAAAACACCCTCGAAAAACGCAAAAAAACACCTTGACGAGGACTTAGGAGACATCTGCGGTTTCCGGGACTTTGCCGTAGCCTTGCTGTGGTCGCCCACGACTCTTGACTCAGCCGACAGGATGCCCTACTCTGGCCGCGTGTTTCTGCCGCCCACCGCCGAACGCGTGTCAGGAGCGCTCCCGTTGACCCAGTATTACTACAACCGTGGTGTTGGCGGCATCCTGTCGGAAAAGTACACTCCCATAGCCGAATCTTTTGAGCATGTGAGTGGCGTGGAGCGGACTGCGTCGAGGCGCAGTGTGTTCGCAGTGGCGGCGGGGGCACTCCTCGCGGTTTGGCTGGCCGCGCCTTTGGCGGCGCTCGCGCAGGAGAAGGTCCACGTCATCCGGCACGGCACCTTGCCGGCGGGCGCGAAAGTGAGTGAGGGCTCGACCTCGTGGACGCAGGACGTTCGCATCCAGGCCGGCGAGTATAGCCAAGGGTTCATCACTCCCATCAACGGATTCGAGATATCCGTGCACTGGAAGGCAATAGCCTCGGCCGGATCGCCCACGTCGCTCGAGAAGTTCCTCGACCCGTACGGGAGGCGCGGCAAGACGGACGCCACGGACGACCAGAATGATGAGTGGACACGATACCTCAAGTCAAAGCGTACACATACGGATCTGGGCTCCGGCACGACAAGGATCGGCGGCATGGAGTTCTGGTACGTGCGATCGGAGGGCTCCAATACCCTCGGCGACATGGCGCACCCCCACGGGTCCCGGTGGTACTCAGAGAGAAACTACGCGGCGCTGGCCGACGGAAGCTACATCGAAATCCAGGTCAACGTGATAGTGCCGTACGAGGGCTCGGGCCTGGACGCCTGGAAGGCGCAGGCCATCTCCGTCCGGGAAAAGCTGACCTTCAACCTCCCGTCAGCCATTGCGGAGGCGGGACCGAAGAAGGTGTCTTTAGGCGTGAAGCCGAACCCGGTCGCCGCGGACGGGACCGCAACGGCCGAGGCCGTCTTCCGCTGTCTCGACGACAAGGGGAAGCCGGTCGGCGGCGTGGCCCTCGATTGGCAGCTGGGTCCGCGGCTGGCACCCAGTGAGCTCGGGACGCTCGTCAAGACCGACGCCGCCACCGGTGCCGACGGTACGGCCCGTGCCATTTATCAGGCGCCCCTGCTCGAGGCGCGCAGCATGCAGGAGATTGGCGAGATCAAGAACCGCAAGATCGCGGTGGTGTACCGCCTGGGAAACCTGCGCGGGGAATGCACGGTGGAGCTTGGGCTGCTGAGGACCGCGCTCGTCGATCTCGTCATCGAAAAGCCGGGCGTGGCGCTCACCCGCCTACCCATTCGCATCGGGAGCCTGAACGGGACCTTACGAGGCAGGCTAGTCCTGCGCGCCCAGCACCTGCCCAACACGAACGTCGCGACCCAGGAGCCGCTTTACGACGCGACCCTGCGCCTGGACAGCCCGCTGCTCACGTGGGCCACGATCGAGAAGGCGACCACCGACAAGGAGGGGCGATTCGTCGTCGCCATGAAGATGACGAACTGGCCCGCCTGGAGCAAGACCTTCGCGGAGCCGATGGTCATGCGGCCGTCGGAGGAGTTCATGGCCCGGCAGAAACGCGTGAGCCAGGGCCTCCGCGAGTGGGACGCTTCCCCGGAGGTGAAGAGCGCCACGCTCGAGCTCGTCTCGGAGTCCCAGAGCTGGATCGCGGGCTTCGATGCCAAGGATGCGGGAGGTCTGAGCGACAAGCTCCAGCTGCTCGGCTGGATGCTCCTCGTGCTCAAGGACGGAAAGGCCTATGCCGCCGACTCCGCCGGAGAGTTCTTGGGCCACGCCTGGTCGCTCCTCCAGTCGGCCGCCGGGTACTTCTACGAGGACTCGCGTCTGGCCAAGTGGGTGGACGGGAAATACCAATACCTCGAAAAGATGGTCGGGCTTCGCGATCTCCAGACCATCAAGGCGCGCTGGGTGAAGAACCTCGCCGGCAAGGGGGGGATGCGCGACAGCCTCTTCGCCTGGCTGTCCCACATCGTGCTCGGGAGGGAGCCGGGCGATGCCGCGCTCGAGACGGGTGGTCGCTTTCGGCGTTCGATGCTCGACAAAGTCCTCCTCCCTGCGGTGGTGGGTCACCTGGCCGACGCGCTGGTCGAGTTCACTCCCGAGATGCCGATGCCCGATTTCAGCGGCTTCCTGACCGGGAAGCTGATCGAGCCCTACGTCGAGGCGGGAAATGCGGATCTGGCACTGTTTGTGAACAACACGGATTACGAGCAGATCGCCGACGTTTCAAGCGCCCTCGATGCCCGTCTCGCGGCCCGCAAGGAAGCGCTCGTGCGCGAGCAGTTCCAGCTCGCGCACTGGCGAATCGCCGAGGACATGGTGCAGTCGCTCGTGGCGAACGCCAGCGAGTGCTCGCAGGCCTTTCTCAAGGTCATGGCCGCCACGCTGGCGGCGCCGGAGCTGGTCGAGATGGCCAAGAAGCTCGAGAAGCTGCACCAGGCCATCGACAGCGTCGCCACGGCCGCCCGCTTCGCGGAGGAGTGCTACCGGTTCGTCGCGATTCTGGCCAAGAGCGAAGAAACGGTCATCAACTGCGTGGCCGAAGCCCAGGGGCTCGACCCCCAGTCTGCCTCCGCGGCGGCGGCCGGAGGCCCGGCGGCGGCGGCGGCGGGCGCCGGGATCGCGCTCCTTCCTGTCGCCCACGCGGCGGGGGCAAGCGCGCTCGACTTGACGGCCGGCTTCGACTGGGCTGCCTTCGAGCTGCGGGCAGGACGCATCCGGGTCGAGGCACTCACCTACCTGGCCGTGCTCGAGCCGGCCCAGGGCGCGTGGCGCGCCGAAGCCCTGCCAGGGCTGCTCGGGGTGGCGGAGACGGACCCCGAGGCTCTTCGCGCGCTTCTCGCGCGCGAGGAGGAATGGCATCAGGCCATGCGCGCGGTCCGGTATGCGGCACTTCCCCTTCTCGACGCGTCGCTGAGCTCCGAAAACGCGGGGCTCTGGACAGCGGCCGTCGCTCGCCTCAAGGACCAGACGGTTGCGCTCCAGGCCGAGATGGATCGCGTATCCGGAGCCGCCGAGCACCTCCAGGCAGATCCCGGTGCGACGCTGAGGCAGGCCATCCGGGAGCGGCAGAAGCGCCAGCCGTCCCATCGGATCGCCGGCGGTCCCATAGTGCCGTGGCTGGGAGCGGCGACGGGGTGGGCCATCAGCGTCGCCCTGCTGCTGCTGGTGGTACTCGGACTGGCCGGGATGGCCATGGCGGTGAAGAGGTTGAGGGCGGGGTCGGCCCGCACGCCCGCTGCCGACAAGGCCCCGACGACGCGGCTGCTGGGCGCGGTCAAGGCACTCGTCGATGGCGAGGGGCGGACACACGTTCTTTCCCGCGAGTGCACGACCCTCGGCTTCGCGGCCGACAACGACGTGGTCCTGGCGTCGAATGAGGTTTCCCGCCATCACGCCCGCGTCTGGCGCACGCAAGCGGGGACCTGCTGGATCGAGGACCTGGGGAGCCGGAACGGGACATTCGTGGGTGGCGAGCGGGTCACGAGCGCCTGGCTCTACACCGGCGACCCCATCCAGCTCGGACAGGAGATCCTGCGGGTGGAGTGATGCGGGGCGCAACATCCGGGTGACGGTCCCTTTGCGTCTTTGCGTTGGAAACGAGTAACTACTCAAGTAGTGTGCAACAAGGGCCATTCGTCTCACCGCAGAGACGCAGAGGACGCTGAGATGTCCTTTCTGATCCCATCCTTCAGAACGGGCACATTCAAGCCGGACAGCAGAAGCCGATGGTCCATCCGCCAGTCTTGCCCCCTCTGCGCCTCTGCGGTAAATCTCACTTCAGTCTCTACGCCACCTGGGCAGTTACGAAAACGGACTCTATGAAAGCGGATGTTCCTGCGCAACTCCGTGATGCCGGCGTAGAACTGTCCGCCGCGTTGCGGAGCCCAGAGGCGTGAGCTAGACTCACCGGCATGGGGAAGCGGGCGGATCTCCTGGGGGCACATATCTCGACGGCTGGAGCGATCGAGCTGGCTCCGGGGCGGGCCGCGAGGCTCGGAATTCGCGCGATGCAGGTGTTTACGTCGAACCAGCTCCAGTGGAACCAGAAGCAGATCACCGCTAGCAACGCCGCTTCGTTCAGGGATCGCATGCGCGCGCACGGCGTCGAGTTTGTCTGCTCACACGCCTCGTACCTGATCAACCTCGCCAGCCCCTCTCCGATCTTGCGGCGCAAGAGTCAGGCCGCAATGTCGGCCGAGTTGCAACGATGTCGCGATCTCGGGATTCCTTTCCTCGTGTTTCATCCGGGTGCGCACCTGGGAAGCGGCGAGGACAAGGGGCTCGCTCGTGTCGTCGATGCCATGAACCGCCTGAGCAAGGGGAACGGAGAGATACCCGCGTTGACGGTTGAGATCACGGCCGGGCAGGGGACGTGCCTTGGCGCGTCGTTCGACCACCTGGCCGAGATCGTCCGCTCCGTGCGGTCCGGTGTGCGCATCTGTATCGACACGTGCCACCTTCTTGCGGCAGGGTACGAGCTCAGGGATGAGGCCAGCTACGGGCGCACCTTCGATGCCCTGGAACGTGCCGTCGGGCTGCATCGCATCGCCGTCTTCCATTTCAACGATTCCAAGGGAGACCTCGGGTGCCGGCTGGACAGGCATGAGCACATCGGGAAGGGGAGGATCGGCCTGGCGACATTTCACCGGCTGATGGACGACGATCGTTTTCGGCGGATGCCGATGATCCTGGAAACGCCCGAAGGCGAGGCGAAGGATCCGATGAACCTCCGGAAGCTGAGGGCTCGCAGGAGGTCCCCATGACGCTCGCAGGAAAACTGCGGCAGATCCTCCCCGCTGGTATCGTGCTGACTGACAGCGACGCGCTGGAGCGTTACGGGCAGGATGAGACGGAGGACCTTGTCTTCAAGCCGGCGGTTGTTGTGAAACCGGTGAATACGGTCCAGGTCGTGGAGGTGATGCGCTTCGCGCATCAGGAGCGAGTTCCCGTGACGCCACGGGGCGCGGGGACGGGGTTGAGTGGCGGGGCGCTGCCTGTCGAGGGCGGGATCGTGCTGTCGACAGAGTCGATGAACCGGATTGTGGAGATCGACACTCGGAACCTCGTGGCCGTTGTCGAACCCGGTGTGATCACGCAGGTTTTGCAGGACGAGGTGGAGAAGGTCGGGCTTTTCTACCCGCCGGACCCGGCGAGCCGGGGGAGTTGCACGATCGGCGGCAATATTGCCGAATGCGCCGGAGGGCCGCGCGCTCTGAAATACGGCGTGACCAAGGAGTACGTGTTGGGTGTGGAGGCCGTCTTGGCGTCGGGCGACGTGGTCGAATTCGGCGGCAAGCTCTTCAAGGATGTGACCGGCTACAACATGACCCAGCTCTTTGTCGGGAGCGAGGGGACGCTTGGTATCGTCACGAAAGCGGTGCTGCGGCTGATCCCGTATCCGCCGTTTCGCAAGACCCTCATCGTGCCCTTCGCCCAGCTCGAGAGCGCCGCGACGGCAGTCGCCGGGATATTTCAGGCCGGGGTTGTGCCGTGCGCCTGTGAGCTGCTCGAGCGGGACGTGGTGAGGCGCATCGAGCAGCACCGGGATTCGGGGCTCCGGTTCCCGGATGCCGATGCGCACCTTCTCATCGAGCTCGACTCTCACTATGAGGACACCCTCGACCGTGACCTCGAGAAGATCGCCGAGGTATGCGAGTCGCTTGGTGCGGCCGACATTCTGGTTGCCGACGGTCCGGCGAAACAGAAGGAGCTGTGGGATTGGAGGCGGTCCGCCGGGGAAGCCGTGAAGTCACGGAGTGTGTATAAGGAGGAGGATACGGTGGTGCCCAGGGCGCGCCTCCCTGATCTGATCCGCGGGGTCAAAGAGATCGCGGCCCGGCATGGCATCAGCACGTTGTGTTACGGCCATGCCGGCGACGGCAACATCCACGTGAACATCGTCAAGGACGGGATGGACGATCATCGCTGGGAGGCGGAACTGCCCGGCGCGGTCGAGGAAATCTTCCGCTTTACGAAGTCGCTCGGAGGGACGCTGAGTGGTGAGCACGGCATCGGGTTCTCACAGAAACGCTATCTGCCGATCGTGCGCACAGAGGCGGAGATCGCCCTGATGCGCGCCGTGAAGGCCGCGTTCGATCCACTCGGCATCCTCAACCCGGGCAAGATATTTCCATGAGCGGTCCCGCGCTTGCGCCCCTCATCTATCGCGCACTCGCGCTTCTGAGCTTCAATCGCGGTTCGCCATGAGCCGCACGTTCATGCCCCGTCCGAAAGCCTGGTTGATGGTGTTCAGGGTGTTGCCCGTGCTGGTCTGGAGCGGCATGGCGTCGGTGTGTGGCGTCGCGCTGGCGCGGATGGATGGCGTTGTGCTCGATTGGCGATCCTTCGCGCTTGTGGCCAGTATCACAGCACTGGTGCAGGGGTTTCCCGCGCACATCATCAATGAGATCTACGATTGGAAGAGCGGAGCCGACGCGTATCAGCCACTGGGCCGTGCATCGGGCGGAAGCAAGGTTCTCAAGACCGGCCTTGCCTCGATCCCGCAGCTCTGGATCATGTTCGGTATCACTTTCGCGGTGATTCTCGCTCTGTCAGCTCTTGCCTGTCGCTTCATCGACATCCGGCTGCTTTTCTTCATCTGTGGCGGCATTGGCGCCGCCCTTTGTTACACGCTCCCGCCGTTCCGCCTGGCCTATCGGCCGTTTGCAGGCGAGTGGCTTGGTGGCTTCCCCGGCATCTTTCTGGCCGTGACAGGCAACTACTACGCGCAGGCGCACACCCTCACATCGACCTCGGTGACGGCGGCCACTGCCATCGGGGCGGTTTACGTGGCGATCATGATCTTCTTCCATCTCGTCGACTTCGAAGGCGACAGCGCCACCGGAAAAAGAACCACCGTCGTTTTCCTCGGACTCGAGCGAAGCAGACGATATGCGATCGCGTGCCTGACCCTGTCGACGCTCCTCTTCATCGTGCTCGCCATCGGCAACTACGGCTTCATTGTCCTGGCGGCAGAATCGGCTGGACTCGCGCTCATTTTTCGGCGGACTGACCCGGGATCGCCGGCGGCGATTGTCCTCAACGGACGCTGGATCACGTACGCGACGGTGATCGGAGCCCAGCTTTTCAGCGTGACAGCCGATCCTCGACTCAGCGTCATGCTCCTTGCAGTCGCGGCCGGCTACTTCCTGCACTACAGGTTCGGGAAGATCAGAGCAGCCACGTGAGGGAATACGATGTGGTGATCGTCGGAGCCGGCCCCGCCGGGTGTGTGACGGCGACGACGGTCGATCCTAGGCGGAGCGGGCTGCGCACGTTGATCCTGGACTACAGACGCATTGTCGGTGTGCCGGTGCAGGACGGCGAGGGGCTGCCGGACTATGGCGAGATGCGGCGGATCGTCCCTGGGATCGACTGCGAGGAGCTGTTCGACTTTCCCGCCGGGATCGTGAGGCACCGGATCGAGGGGATGAAGTTCGTCGCGCCGTCGGGGAGGGCCTACGTGGGCGATCTGAAGGGCTGGACGATCGACCGGGACAGGTTGGACCAGCATTTCGCAGCGCAGGCGGTGGAGCGGGGTGCGGAGCTGCAGTTATCTACGAGGGTAGTAAGAGTCGAAAATGGAACAGTGTGGACTGCCGGTGAGCCGATCCGGGCTCGGTGGATCATCGGGGCGGATGGACCGAACTCGGTCGTGGCAGCCTCGGTTCCGGGACTTGGGCCGAACCGTGCGATGTGCCGCTGCGCGTTTGTGGTGGTCGAGGGGGACTTCAGGGAGGACCTGATCGAGCTTTGGTTCGGCCGGGAGTGGAAGGGTGGGTACTTTTGGCTCTTTCCAAAGGGAACGCAGGCCAACATCGGCCTTGGGGTGCGCGGGAGGGCCAATCCTCGTGAGCTCCTCGATGCGGCCCTGGCACGCCTTTCGCGGCGCAAGTCCTTCCGCCTGAGCTTCCGAGGCGGTGGGGTTGTACCTCTGGGGGGCCTCAAGCCCCGGTTAGCCAACGAACACGTGGCACTCGTCGGCGATGCCGCGGGAATGGTCTTTCCGAGCAACGGTGGGGGGACCGCGTGCGCAATGCTGGCGGGAAAGATCCTTGGAGAAACACTCCGGGAGCGGCGCCCGCTGGCCGACTACGAACAACGCGTTCGCAAACTGCTCGAGCGACCTCTCGCCAGATCCCTCACCATGCGGCGCCTCCTCGACGTCACCTTCTACCGCGACGGCATGCTCGATCTCATGATGCGCCTGGCAGATCACACCGGTTGGCGCCGGTTCATCATCGGATGACGGAGCGCGGCGTCGCCGCACACAGGATCCGCAACACCACCAAGCCACCAAGACACCAAGAAACCACCAAGAGCCTTGGTGCGGCTTGGTGCCTTGGTGTCATGGTGGTTCGCACGGCCCACGACGCCCAACCTGGACCGGTTTGCCCGCGAAGCCTACCGTTTCACGGACGTTCCGGCGCATGCTCTGTCGACGTGGAGCTCGCACCGGTCTCTCTTCACTTCGCTCTATCCGTCGGTGCGCAAGCAGGGACAGAGCCGGCAATCAGGCAGTATTCCGTACTCGATGGCGAGCAAGCACGCGGCGCAGCGCTGTCGGCTGACGGTCGAGGCTTTCTCAAGGCAGATACATCACCTATAATCCACCGGTTGTGCGAAAGACCTGTCGCTGTGCAGTGTTCCTCTTTCTCCTCTTGGGGGTTGTCTCCTGCCGCCGCGCGCCATCCCGGCCGAACATCCTGTTCCTATCCATCGACACGCTGCGCGCGGATCGCATCGGCTACACCGGCTACGGCCGGCCCACGACGCCCAACCTGGATCGCTTTGCGCGCGAGGCCTACCGTTTCACCGACGTCCTGGCGCAGGCGCCGTCGACCTGGAGCTCGCACAGGTCACTTTTTACATCGCTCTACCCTTCGGTTCACAAACAGGGACAGAGCCGGCAATCCAGCAGCATTCCATACTCGATGGCGAGCATCCTGCGCGACAACGGGTATCACACGGCCGGATTCGTCGACGGGGGTTACCTGCGCGCCGCGTTCGGATTCGGCCACGGGTTCGACCTTTACGACGACGATAGTAAAAGGGACCGCCCGCGCGTCGGCATCGGGCGGCTCGGATTGGCCGGAATCAATCCAAAAGTGCGCGCGTGGTTCGAGGCGAAGCCCAAACAGCCCTTCTTCCTGTTCGTCCATACGTACGACGTTCACTGCCCCTACACGCCCCCCGAGCCGTACTTCGGCAAGTTCTCCGGCTGGTACAAAGGAGTCCTGCAGGTGCAGGGAGAGTGCGGGGCGAGTTTCAACGGCACGCGTCTGAGCGACGAGGACTATCGCTATCTCTCGGACCTGTACGACGGCGGCATCGCTTACATGGACAATCAGCTCGAAGCGCTCTTCAGGATCTTTCGCGACGCCGGCCTCTTCGACGACATGATGGTGATCGTGACGTCTGACCACGGGGAGTCGCTGGGTGAGCGCGGCTACGTGGGTCACAACAGGCAGTACGATGAGGAGTTGCAGATCCCGCTCGTCTGGCGCGTCCCCGGCCACGCCGGGGGTGTTGTGCGCGAGCCGTCGCAGAGCATCGACATCCTGCCGACGATGTGCTCGATTTTGGGCATCGATCCGAGAATCGAGATGCAGGGCAAGGATCTTCTGAGTTGCATGCAGGGTGAGGCGTCGTTCGAGGGGACGCGGATGCGGATGAGCGAAGGGACGTTCGGGCACGCCCTCCGCTTTGACGACCGCTTCAAGATCGTGCTGCGGAAGAGCGGGAGCTACGAGCTGTTCGACCTGCGGCGGGACCCGGGCGAGCTGGCGACGGTCAATGATGATGGTGTCGCCAAGGAGATGCTGGGCAAGTACCGGGCCTGGTACAAGCAAAACCGGCCGCTCTACGACCGATTCAAGAAGACGGTGAAGACCGAGGTTGACGAGGAGACGAAGGAACAGTTGGAAGAGCTGGGGTACGCGGGCGACGAGTAGGAGTCTAAAGTTTAAAGTTTAAAGTTCAAGAAGACGGAGCGGCGGCGGCCTGAGGGGCGTCGGTGGCATTCGGACCGTGTCTCCCGACTCAGGGTGGCACGTCCACGCTCCTGCGGCCGTTGATCGGTGACCCTGAAGGAACACCAGCCATGAATCCCGCGGCCTCGCAATTGTCACCATGCCCAATTGGGGTGCTCGGTCGGAACAGCCACGACAGACCCCGGCTCTTTGGGTTCCGAACGCGGGACCCGCCCCAACGACAGGTCGCCGTAGCCCTCAGTTCTTCCCCGCCCCTGAACTTTGAACTTCAAACTTTAAACTTCAAACTTCAATCGATGGGAGGGAGGCCCAGGGCACGCGGGCGCCCCGAGCCTCCCCCGGCCATGGCTAGCCTTCAGCTTCCTTCTTGTCCCATTCTTCCTTGGTTGGGATCTTGACGGGTTCGAGTTGCTTACCTTTCAACTGTGAGTTGATGTTGGTGAGGTCCTTCTTGATGATGGCCTGGAAATCGGCCTCGGCCTTCTGGATCTCCTTCTCGAGGACGGTCATCCGCGACAGTTGCGAATCGGTGGGACGGCCCGCGTAGAAGGTGATCCACTGATACAGGTCTACAACTCGTTCGCGGAGCTGCTCCTCACCGGTGAGAAACCCATCTTTGGTGGCGACGAGGGTCTTGTGGAGTTTGTCGAGCTTGTCGGCGAACGACTCGAGCGTTTTCGCGAAGCCATCGCCCTTCGGGCGTTTCTTCGCCGCTGCGCGCGCCTGGTCCCGGGCCTGCGTGACGCATTCGGCGATGTACCCGAGCTCATCCTGCATCTTGTACAGCTTCATGACGGTGTTGGCCTGGAGCTCGCGATCGGCCGCGGAGTGAGGTGTCGTGGGATCGTAGATGAGTTTCACCTGGCCTTCATAGGCCTTGTTGTCCTTCACGAGCTTGACCGAGTAGGTGCCGACAGGCATGGTGGGGCCGAAGAGCGCTCCACCGGCCAGGACCGGTGCAGGCGGCACCTTGGGCGGTTTCATCCGCATGTGCCATTGAACGCGGTTGATCCCACGCCGTTTGGTTGCGGGAAGCGTCTTGAGCAGCGTCCCTTTGGGGTCGTATATCTCCAGCTTCAAGTCCCCGAACACGTGGCGATCTTTCAGGTAATAGGTGATCGTGGCAGCCTCGCGCGGGTTGTCTCCGACGAACTCGGAATCACCTGGAGAATCCTGGGCGAACTGGGGCAGTTTTATCTCGGTCGGTAGTGATTCAAACACATGTGCAGTCGACTCGAGGATTGCCGGTGTGATCTGTCTGAGCGGCGTGATGTCGTCGACGATCAGGATCCCCCGGCCGTGGGTGGCGACGATGAGGTCATGGTCGCGCGGATGGATGGCAATGTCACGCACACCGACGTTCGGGACCTTACCAGTGAACTGCGCCCATTGTTCACCGCCGTCCACGGTCACGAACAACCCGAGCTCGGTCCCGACGAAAATCAGATCAGGCTTCACCAGATCTTCGCGAACCACATGGGCATACCCTTTGATCGAGTCGGTTGTGATCGGCTTCCAGCTACTGCCGAAGTCGGTGGTTTTGAAGACATACGTCTTCATGTCGCCGGTCATGTGGCCGTCAAAGGTGGCGTAGGCCGTCCCCGCATCGAAGTGGCTCGGTTCGACCGTGCTGCACCAGGTGTTCTTCGGCAGACCCGGGATGTTCCCGACGACGTTGGTCCAGGTCTTCCCGGCGTCGCGGGTGACCTGAATGTTGCCGTCATCCGTGCCGCACCAGAGTGTGTTCTCGTCCTTCGGCGACAGGCCGATCGCGTAGATGGTGCAGTGGTTTTCCGCCGTGGAGTTGTCGATCGTCAGCCCGCCCGAATCCTCCTGCTTCTGCTTGGCGGGATCGTTCGTCGTCAGGTCCGGCGATATCCTCTCCCATGACTCGCCGCGGTCGGTTGAGCGGAACAGGAACTGCGCGCCGATGTAGAGGACCCCGGCCTTGGTGGGACTGAGCGCCACAGGGGTGTTCCAGTTAAACCGATACTTCGGCTCACCTTCCTTCGGGTACGGTTTGATCTCCTTCATCTCACCGGTCGACTGATGCCGGCGATTGATGTTGCCACCCTGCCAGTCGCTGTAGATGATGTCCTTGTCGAACGGATCACGAAACACGTAAAACCCGTCTCCGAAGCCGACGTTCTCCCAATCACGATTCTCGATCCCGTTCGGGCTCGAGGACGGTCCCATCCACGATCCGTTGTCCTGCAGGCCGCCGTAGACGTTGTACGGCTGCTCCATGTCGAAGCTGACGTGATAGAACTGCGAAACGGGAAGGCTGTTCAGGAAGTTCCACGAGCCGCCTCTGTCGAACGAGCCGTACACGCCGCCGTCCGTGCCGACCAGAAGATGGTTGGCGTTGTTCGGGTTAATCCAGAGTGCATGGTGGTCTGAGTGGATGTTTCCACCCTCGGCGAACGGATACGTGAATGCCTCGCCCCCGTCCGGGCTCACCGACAGCGAAAACCCCAGCTTGTAGACACGACGGTAGTCCTTCGGGTCGACGACGAGATGGCTGAAATAGAACGGACGGGCTTCGACGTTGAACGAGCTGTTTACCTTCCTCCAGCTTTCGCCGAGGTCGTCGGAGCGGTACAGGGCGGTCTTCGCCGCCTCGACGTTCGCGTACACGACACTCGGTCGCGACGGTGCGATCGCAAGCGCGATGCGGCCGAGGTTGCCCGGTGGCAACCCCGCCGCCAGCCTCTTCCACGTCTTCCCGCCGTCGGTGGACTTGTGGATCCCGCTGCCGGGGCCGCCCGAGGTGAAGAAATACGGCAGGCGCCGAAACTGCCACATAGTCGCGTACAGCGTGCTGTGCTCCTGCGGGTCCATCGCCAGATCGGCACAGCCGGTATCCGCGTCCACATAGAGGACGCGCTCCCAGGTCTTGCCCCCATCGGTCGTCTTGTAAACGCCCCGTTCTTCATTCGAGTTCCAGAGATGACCGGTCGCGGCCACGTAGACCGTGTCGGGCTTGGCCGGATCGATCACGATCCGCGCGATGCGTTCGGAATCCGCCAGACCCATCAAACTCCAGTTGTCGCCTCCGTCAGTCGTCTTGTACACGCCCATACCGATGGACGAGCTGTTGCGCGTGCAGGACTCCCCGGTCCCGACCCACACCGTATCAGGATGCGCCTGGTCGATCGCGATCGCGCCGATCGACATAGGTTGTTTGTCGAATACTGGTTTGAAGGTCGTGCCTCCGGTGACGGACTTCCAGACTCCGCCCCCGGCGGCTCCAACATAGATGATCTTCGGGTCGCCGGCGACCGCGTCGATTGCCATGATGCGCCCGCCCATCGTGGCGGGGCCGATCGCCCGCGCCTCGACAGCGCCGAACGTGCTCGAGTCGATCTTGACCGCGCTCGGAGCAGGCTGGGCCGCCAGCAGCAACGAAGCTGCCAGAGAAAAAGCTACAGCCCCTCGTCGAGCCTCAGTGTCCATAGTTCTGCCCCTCTTTCAATTCAGACATCTGAACGAATCTCCGGACGTGATCTCTACTTCGATGGCTGCGGCTCTGGGGCCGGAGCAGGTGGCATCGCGAACAGAGAATCTTCGATCGTCGCGTTGAGCTCGATCGTGTCGATCGTCACCGTCTGCCCCGAGGCTGCTCCCTTGGCGCGTCCTTCCACCGAGTGGGCGATCATGATGCCCTCGACCGGCTTGTAGTTGCCCGAAAGCCGTTCAACCTCGATCTCCGCCCCCTCGTGCTTCGACTTGCTCGATTCCTTCAATTCCAGGAAATTCTCACCGTCCAGATAGATGTACTTGATATCGCCGTCTTTCATCGTGAGCTTCACCTTGTAGGCCTCGGTTCCTTCCATTTCTTCTTTGCCCATCAGCTCGACCGAGTGCCCCTTCTCCTTGTACCCGACCAGCGGTCCGTCGATGTCGGCTTCCTTCTGCGTCTCCTTCGTTTCTTCCTCAGTCATCTTCTCAGGTGCCTTGCTGCCCATGAAAGGAAAGATCTTCCAGGCCGTCGTGCCATCGAATGCCTGGGTCATCGTCATGCCCTGAACGGTGGCGTCCAACCGGAACATGTTCGGCCTCTTCATCTGCACAGTGAACGGGGCTTCCATTCCGCCGCCCATCGTCATCTTGCCTGTCACCTTCATCGTCTTGACCGACTGGAGCTTCTCCAGCCCGCCCCGCGCCTGAATATGCTTCGCGATGATTTCGTCTACGGTCTGCGCCGCCGCCTGTGAGCCCATCAGAGCCGCAAGGGCGAATGCGATTGTCATGACTCTCCACTTCATTTCGTATCCTCCTCATGTCTACGCAATACGCGCCATCATGAAGATAAGTTTCAAAGAAAGGAGCAGTTAGCTCTCGCTCCCCACCGCTCTCCCAGGCAGCAATGGCTGAACGCCAAAGACTGGGAATCAGTGCGTAGGGAAACCTTGCCGTCGATTGCGCGTATACTGTACAGGTTTGGCACCCGGCCGTTCGGTCCTGGGCCGGGTCGACACGTGGTGTGAAAGGGGATCAGATATGGATGAAGTAGCCGGTTCGGCACCCGGCCAGAATCTTCCACCGACCGAGCGCCCGATCGGTGCCGGTGGGGCTCTCATCGGAGTCGTGGATTCACCGAAGGTGACATTCGAGCGGATTGCGAGGGCGAAGTCCTGGAGTTTTCTCATACCCTATGTGGTGCTGCTGGTCCTGACGGCCGTTTCGAGTTGGGTCTTCACGAAGCGGGCGGATATGGAGGCGTTCACCCGCGACCAAATCCAACGTAGCCCGTTCGCCTCCCGGCTGACACCGGAGCAGATCGACGAGGCCGCGAAACAGGCCGCTCAGCGACCCCCGGCCTACGCCGTGGTGACAGGCACGGCCGGGATCGCCATCCTGCTCGTCCTCGTGGCCGTTGTGTTCTGGCTGGCGATGATGGCAGTTGGCGGATCGACCGGTTTCCTTGGCGCATGGCGGACCGTCTGTTGGGCCCAGATCCCGACGATTCTGAGAACGGCGGTCGCGACCGCTATGATGTACGTGAAAGACCCCACATACATGGACATGCAGAACCCCGTTGCAACGAACCTCGGTGCCATTCTCGGCCGCGACGCTTTGCCGGCGCCTCTTTATTCCCTCCTCTCAAGCCTCGACATCGTCACATTCTGGATGCTCTGGTTGTACGTCCTGGGACTTTCGGCCGAAGGGCAGGTCAGTAAGGGAAGGACCTCAGCCGTCGTCTTCGGCCTCTACGGAGTGGTCGTCATCATCGGGATAGGCTGGTCGCTTTTCTTCCGCTGATCAAAGGAGTAGTCCGTGAAGCGTCGCGTCTTGGTCATTCTGGGCGGGGCCGTCGTCCTGGTGGTCGTCATCACCGCGTCGGTTCTGTCGACCGGCTCGAGCCCGCTCGAGGTCGAAGTCACACCGTGCGAGAAGGGCGATGTCGCCCCGACCGTCACCGCCGACGGGCTGGTCTCTGCGAAGGTGGCCGTCAACATCTCGTCCCAGGTGATCGGGGAGATCCAGCGGATTCCATTCAAAGAGGGCGCCCGCGTGTCCAAAGGCGACCTGCTGGTGCAGCTCAATCCGGACACCTACGAGCGCGATGTGGCATCGGCCGAAGCATACTTGAAGGCTGCCGAGCTGGCCGCGCGCCAGGCCGACGTCACGTTGGCCCAACGGCAGAAGGACTGGGAGCGAGCACAGGACCTTTTCGGCCAGAAGATCTACTCGCAGCAACAGTACGACGATGCAAAGCTCGCCGTGGATCACGCGAGGCTCGCTGCCGACCAATTTCACTCGCAGGCCGCCCAGGCTCGCGCCGCACTCCAGCGCGCCCAGGACTACCTCGCCAAGACCACACTTCTCTCACCGATCGGTGGGGTCGTGACCGCCGTGAATGTGAAGGAAGGCGAACAGGCCATGATCGGGACGATGAACAATCCGGGCACGGTGATCCTGACCGTCTCGGATCTCTCGGAGATCATCACCGAGGTCCAGGTCGATGAGGTGGATCTGCCGCGATTGAAGATCGGCCAGGAGTCACAGGTCACCGTCGATGCCCTCGGCGGCAAGAAATACGCGGGCACGGTCATCGAGATCGGCGCGTCGGCTCACGCGGGTCAGTCCGGGCTTCAGTCCAATATCCGCCAGTTCACCGTGAAGGTGGGGATCACGAATCCGGATGCCGACCTGCGCCCCGG
>JACPPM010000157.1 GCA_016191015.1 Acidobacteriota bacterium
ACGAAATGGCTAGAACTTGTTCACCGCAGAGACGCAGAGGACGCAGAGAAGAGGTACCCCTCTGCGCACTCCGCGCCTCTGCGGTGGGACAACATGCCCATAAACCCGCGCTGCTTGCTTGCGGCTCCGCCGCGTTAGGGTTGACAGCGCGCCGCGATCACTCACCGTGGACCGGTTCGCATCGCACCTCCGTCTTCACCGAATTGGCGATGAAGCATTCAGCATGTGCTTCGTGATGCATGGCATCGACCTCGACAACGGATGGCCGCCGTTCACCCGAGAACGCTACCGTGGGGCGGAGAGTCACTCGTGTCATGGCTAAACGACCGGATTCGTCCTTGCTCATCACACCCGTTGCACGATCCACATAACTGTCCACACAGAAGCCGCGTTTGGCCGCGATCGAGAGAAACCACAGCATATGGCAGCTCGACAAGGAAGCGACAAACGCCTCCTCCGGATCGACCGCGTCCGCGTTTGAGTACGGCTCTCGAACTACATGCGGCGAGGACGACGCGGGCACTTCCGCGCCGCCGTCGAATCGCCAGACGTGTCCCCGGCTGTAGCGATTGTCGACAAAAACCTGCTGGCCGCGCTCCCAACGGATTGTCGCTGTGTATTCATGCATCCGGCACCCTCCGCCTTTCACCCGGCTTTCCCGGTCGGCGAGGAGCATAGTATAAACGGTCGCGCAGGGGCCCTCTTCCGTCCTGAAAGCCGCGGTGTTGTTCCGCGGACCAGGACTGCGGCAAAGTCGAGGCGCCGACTCGGGCGAGGCCGTTCCGTGCGAAACCGCAGATGGCGCAGATTTCCGCGCAGATTATGCAGATTCTTCCAGCATTCAACCGACGAGCAACTTGCTCCTCACTCTCGGGTCGGCGCGAAGCAATCGGCGACATCTGCGAGTCAATCTGTGAAACTGCGGTTTCCGGGACTTTGCCGTAGCCTTGCCGCGGACGCTAAGATGTTGACACTTCGGGATAGTCAATCTAGAGTGTGTCTGACCACTAAACCTTCGCAAGTGTCAAGGGGTCGACATTCCATCCATATGTCGGGCCGTCATTCAAGGCTGTCTGCGGAAAGGAATCGATCATGAGCACATCGAATGACCCTCAAGCGACCGAACCTGCTGGTCTCCAGTTTGAACATGCTGAAACCGAGACGCCGGCGTCCGCGACGATGTGCTGCGTTGAGTGCGGCACTGAGCTGATGTCTTCCTACTTTCAGATCAACGGAAGAATCGTCTGCGAGGGATGCCGGTACAAGATTGAATCTGTCTTCAAAGGCGGATCCGGTCTCGGCCGATTCGTGAGGTCGACCGTGCTTGGTCTGCTCGCCGGAGCAGCGGGCGCAGGGCTCTACTTCGGAGTGACGGCTCTCACCGGTTACGAGCTCAGCCTCGTGGCCATCGTCGTCGGGCTGCTCGTCGGAGGTGCTGTCAGGATCGGGTCGAACCGGCGAGGAGGTTGGTTCTACCAATCGCTGGCCATGTTTCTGACGTATTCTGCAATTGTGTCGACCTACATTCCTCCGATCTACAAGGCGTTCCGCGAGGAGGCCGAAAAGCAGGCGGGCGCGGAGAGGACCGCCGACAACGCGAGCCCGCGGGAGCCAGACTCGAGCTCATCTCCCACGTCGTCCGTGAGCGAGCTGCCGCGCCCGGTGCGCTATGCGATCGGATTCACGGTACTCTTCGCCATCGCCTTCGTTGCACCGTTTCTGGCCGGGCTGGAGAACATCATCGGGCTGCTGATCATCGCGATAGGCCTTTACGAAGCATGGAAGATGAACAAGCGCGCCATACTCGAGATCACGGGTCCGCACCGATTGGGCTCGGCCGCGCAGCCGGCGGTTGAAGCTGCTGCCGATGCAGGTGCCTGAGGCGCCCACGCCCGTTGCGGCACGCTGCCCCGGTTGCGGCACCGAGGTGGCTCCATCGTTCCTGAGCTGCCCCGCATGCCAGCGGCTTGTCCACGCTGAGCCTTTGAAGAGACTTGCGGCGGATGCGGAAGCGGCCCGGCAGGGAGGGGATTTGCGCGCTGCTCTCGGAGCCTGGCGCGAGGCGCTCGAGCTGCTGCCGGCAGAATCGCGGCAGTTTGGCGCCGTCTCAGCTCGCATCTCGGCTCTCGCCCAGGAGCTCGACAGACACCCCGCAGCGGAGAAAGCGAAGGGCCGGGCATGGGCGAAGGGGGCGGCGGGAGTTGGTGCGCTCGGCCTCCTGCTCTGGAAACTCAAAGCGGTGCTCCTCTTCGCGCTCACGAAAGGGAAGCTACTGCTCCTGGGCTTGACGAAGACCAGCACACTGCTCTCGATGCTCCTCTCGCTCGGAGTCTACTGGGCGGCCTGGGGGTGGACGTTCGCAGCAGGACTCGTGGCATCGATTTACGTGCACGAGATGGGACATGTTGCGATGCTCCGACATTATGGGATTCGCGCGACCGCACCCATGTTCATCCCAGGGCTCGGCGCCATGATTCGTCTGAAGCAGAGCCTGCCTGATGCCCGCCAGGATGCTCGAGTCGGCCTGGCGGGACCCATGTGGGGGTTCGGCGCAGCGGCGGTGTGCGCGCTCGTGTCGGTTGTGACGGGCTGGGCGAGCTTCGCGGCACTGGCTCGCGTCGGCGCATGGATCAACTTGTTCAACCTGCTCCCGGTGTGGCAACTCGACGGGGGCCGTGGCTTTCATGCCCTGTCGAGATCCCAGCGTTGGGGCATAGCCACGGTGATGGGTGCCATGTGGGCCGTGACCCACGAGGGGCTTTTCGCGCTCCTCGTCATCGCCTCCGTGGGTCGGGCGATCGGGCGAAGCACAGAGTCCTCAGATCGACTCGTTTTCTTCCAGTTCGTCTTCCTCATTGTCGCACTCTCGCTGTTGCTCCTGACTCCGGTGCGGCTCGTGGGCGCGCCGTGATTCCGAGCACTCGCGCGAGCAAGGCGGCGGCGGCGGCGCTGCTCGCGCTGCCAGTGCACCCCGCTGGTCGGGAAAGGAGAGAGGCATGAGAGTCACCGTCTGCGAACTCGATGACGATCCGAGCATCTTCGCCTGTCAATGGGAGAAGTTGGTGGCACATGTCGGGGCTCGAGGTAGCCAGCTCGTGCTGTTACCGGAGATGCCATTCCACCCGTGGCTTGCCCGGCGGCGGGAGTTCGACTTGACCGAGTGGAAGGCTGCGCTCATGTCTCACGACGCGTGGTTCCCGCGTCTCCAGGAGATGGCCCCGGCGGCGGTCCTGGGCACCCGACCGGTTGTCCGGAGGGAACAGCGCCTGAACGAGGGCTTCGTGTGGGACATCGGAGGCGGATACCGGCCGGCGCATTTCAAGCATTACCTCCCGGAAGAGGAGGGCTTCTGGGAGGCGACGTGGTTCGGGCGCGGGGATGGCACGTTCGTTCCAGCTCAAGTCGGGCCCGTGGAGGTGGGGTTCGCAATCTGTACAGAGCTGTGGTTCTTTCAGCACGCGCGAGCCTATGGAAAGCAGGGCATTCACATCATCGCCAGCCCGCGTGGCACGATGAAAGCAACTGTCGAACGATGGCTGGTCGGTGGGCGTGCGACGGCCATCACGTCCGGCGCATTTTCCCTTTCGTCCAACCGGGTCAGCTCCAACGATAGCGAGCCTATCTTCGGCGGCCGAGGGTGGATCGTGAGCCCTGACGGAGAAGTCCTTGGACTGACCTCGCGTGAACAGCCCTTTGTGACGGTTGACATCGACCTGAATCAAGCCGAGAAGGCAAAGGAAGGGTACCCTCAATACGTGCTGGAGTAGCTCCGGAGAACGTCGTCACACGGCCGCTCCCTCCATGCTTTCCTGAGAGGAGTTCGGAAGTTCTAGCCTCCTCAAACCTCCTGCCATTTCGTGTCAACACGCAACTTGTAAGACACTATGCTCATTCGACGGCTGCGCCTCGAACGAGAGGCTCGCTCCGCTCGCAGCCGAGATCCGCAATACCACCAAGTCACCAAGACACCAAGAATCCACCAAGAGCCTCCTCTGACCCCTTGGTACGGCTTTGTGCCTTGGAGTCTTGGTGGTTTGGACGGCCATTTCATCATCCACGCGGCTGACAAAATGTTGGTAAGAGTCGAGCGCTAAGGGGACTAATGGAAAGGTGCCTACCGGCCCTTCGCGGGCGGCATTCCGAGCTTCTTCCGCACGATCTGCAGGTTCAGTTGCAGTGCCGGGTCGTCGCGATTGAACAGGGCGGCTTCGGCCCATTTTCGGAGAGCTGTCTGGTAGTCTTTCTCCCGGAATCGTTCGCACCCCTCGTCGAAGAGCTGGTTGAATCGATCGGTCAGGTACTCGCGGCTCTTGACCTCCTTGATCACCTCCGGGTTCATGCGCTCCCGAATCTCATCCTCTACGGCACGGTGCTGCGTCTCGATCAGCTTCTCGATCTCGGCCCGCAACGCGGCCTCTCGTGGCAGGCTCTCCCGTTTCAGAATAATCTTGCCGCCCAGATTGACGATCGTGATGATGCGGTCTCGCGGCAGTGCGGTCAGCTCGGTCTGGACCTGAAATATGCGGGCTCCGAAGCGGATGGCGGTCAGACGGCCCGGAGGCCGTTCGTGATCCGGAGCCGGGCGCGCCAGCGGCATCGCGGATTCCTCGATCTCCTTGAACTCGAGCGGCTGAGTATGGATGACGAAAGTGCCTTCGGCCAGGTCGTAGAGACCGGCGAGGAATTCGGTCGGATCAGGCGTCTCCGGAGGGACGACCGCCCCGCCGCGAATCTGAAGCCGCGCATGACGTGAGGCACTCGAGATGATCACTTCCCCCGTCAGCGCTCTTCGCGCGCAGAACTCGAGGAGCTTCAGGCATGAAATCCGCGACAGGTCGCCGTAAAACGTCGGGGACGTGTAACGCGTTTTCCTCGTGAGAACCCCGCGGACTTTCGCCCGGAGGATATCGAGGCGGAGAGGCTTCGTCACGATGTCGTCGGCGCCCAGGTCGAGACCGCGCACGACGGCCTCGTGGTCATCCACGGCGGCAAGCATGATGAAAGGAGTCAACCTGTGGGAGAAACGACGGGTGTATTCCTGGAGCAACTCGAACCCATCCATCTCCGGCATGCGCGCGTCGACGATCACCAGATCCGGAGTCCGCACGGCAAAGACCAGGGCCTCACTCCCCGCGATCGCCGTCCCGGTCGCGTAGCCTTCCCGCTGCAGGTACGTCTCGATTGTCGTCAGAATCTCGCGATCGTCGTCGATGATCAGAATCATGCAACCAGCGCACCGCGGGAAGAAGCATGAGGGAAGAGGCTGCTGCAGATCGGGTCGCCTGGCGCTCCCTGCACGTGTCGAGTCAACTCAGGACGCCCGGTTCCGGCGCCAACGGGTTGCGCAGCGCACCTTCGACCATACTGCCGACGGACTCGGATGCCTCGATGGCGACGTCGAGCACGAGTCGTGGTTGAACAACCTGTCGCATCTCATAAAGATCCAGCGACTCGGTTGCCGGGCGCAGCGTTCCGTCCGCATCGCGAACGATTCGCGCGATCGGCCATGCGAATCTCTCGCGGTCGCGGCCACCCGATACGCTGACCGCCCATCTCCCATCCGAGAGCTCGAACAGGGTCCCGGGCGGGTAGCGCCCGAGCAGTCCCACGAAGACGGCGAGCAGATCCGGATCGTAGGCCGTCCCGCGGACGGCCCACATCGACCCGATAGCTCTCGCAGGAGACATCGCCGGATGCTGTCCAGGCTGGTGGGCCGTGAGGATGTCGTAATCGTCGACGATGTGGACAATTCTGGCGAACAGAGAGGGGGTGTCCCCGTCATCTGTGCCGGCCGGTGCATCGCCGTGCCGGAAAGGGAGATGGTGTTCGAGCGCGAGGAGAATGCGGCGGATCTTCGCTTCGTGAAACCCGCGTTGCTTCATCAGGATGCGGGCACCGGCCGAAGTATGACCCGTCCAATCCGATCGTGCCGTGCTTCCGATATCATGCAGCATCGCCGCAACCCCGAGGTCGCTCAGGGCGGACTCATCCAGGCCCAGCGCGTGGCCCAAAACTACGGCGAGGCTGGAGACAGAGGTCAGATGCTGCTCCCCGTGATGTCCGGAATGGCGCCTGGCTGGCGCGGACAGTCCTGCGGAGGGGTCGCTCTTCAACGCATCGACAAGCTCGATCACGGCCCTCCTCACAGGCAACGGGTTCGGCATCCGATCAGCTGCCAGATTTTGAACGGCCTCTTTGACGACCGTCTCGCACTGCCGGATTGCTTCTTCGACATCCTTCGCACGCGCCGTCGTTTCGCCGCTGATCTTGAACCTGTACGTCCCGGTCAGCTCCAGCGCGTGCATCGCAGCAAGCTCCGCCGATAGCGCGGCGCGGGGGCGTGCCAAGTCACTGGACTGCCTGGCTAGCGCCCTCGCGAGGAACTTGGCCTGGTCCGCGTCAAGCTCACCGTGGAAAGATATTCCACCGACCCGATGCCGATCCAGCTCGCCGATGAACCCGTCGACCACGGTTTGTTCGGAGACGCCCAGCCGCAGGCGGATGTCGTTCACGTAGATCTGATCTTCCACGCAGATGACATGGACCGCACCGAGGAGATCGAGGAGCCCCCTGAGCGCCCCCACGAGATCGCGGGAAGGGGAGTCGAACGCGGCATTCTCCGGATCGTACATGCGGGTCATGCGGATGAGACCGTTGAGCAGGAAGACGAGACGCCTGCCCTCCTCACGAACCTTGCCGGCAAGCTCACGGTCATCCGCAAGGTGTGCGCGAGCGAGCGCCTTCTCCAATCCCTGCATCATGCTCGTCACAGAGCTCATGATGCCGCCTTCCTCGCCCTGTATTCGCGCCGCGCGATCGCCCGCTCGATCCAATCCAGCGTGACGCCCTTGGAAACCGCGGCGGCGTCCCGCAATGCGTCTTCGGCCTCCTCCCCGGGGATCTCTCCCAGTGCCGCTGCGGCAGCCACCCGCTTGGACAGAGGCCCGTGAAGTGTCCTCCGCACCCATCCGCTCGCCTCGAGCCACGCCCTCCATCGCGGCACTGACGATCGCCCCCCAAGGCGTCCCATGACCCGGCCGAATTGATCGGCTTCCTCCACCGACATCCCGTCCCCCATCTGTTCGACGTGCCGGGCCATGCGATCGACAAACCGCCGATCCTTGCTCCGCAGGATCAACCGAAAGACTTTGATGCGACGTGCCGCGTCTACCCGGCGCACGGCCTCGAACAGGCTGCGTCCTACTCTGCCCGTGTACGGGATTCTTTCCAGATGCAGAAGCGCCTCATCCTGCACGTCCGGATCGACGTGCCAACATTGCTGGGCGATAAAAGGGGCCGTGCCTTCGACGTCGATGTGAGCGATTGTTCGGAGCAAATCCGCGGCGACAGACCCCGAGGCATCCCGGAAGCGCTCCTGGAGCAGATCGATGTGCTCGGCCCCGAAATGCTCGAGAAGCTGTCGAGCGAACGCGCGCGCTGCCGTGCTCCGTTCACCCATGAAGGATTCCATCAGGGTAGTGAACGGATCCTCGCACACCCGCGCGATCAGCCTGATGAGCTCCGGAGGTACCACACGACTCTCCACGGCGACCGTGTGGAGGAGCTTGTGCAGGGCCGTGTCATCGCCGCAACCACGGAGGATTTTCCGGACGGCTTCCTGTCTCCACGGATCCCACGGGGGCGCGTCGGCCCGGGCCAACTCTTCGAGCAGATCGATCAGTTTCTCCAGATGTGTCAACTGCTCAGTGGCTAGAAGAAACTCACGAATCTCTGCGTAAAGGTGCGAGACCTCCGAGAATCGCCACTTGTTGTCCTGGTCGTCCAGAAGGTATCGGGTGCGTTCGAGAAGCGCGAGGCAGGAGGTCGGAAGGCCATGGTCCGAGGCTTCGTCCCTGAGCTGCTCGATCCTCTCCGGCGGCACATCAACCCACCCCACGGCCTCGAAATCGGGGAGATACGGAGCGGGATGATCATAGTCCCCGATGAGACGATCCGGCATCGATGGCTCGAGGTCTGTCGTCGCCCGCTTCTCCTCGGACGACGGCGCCGGCATGAAAATCTCGACCTTCGCCTGATCCCCCTGCTCCACATCCACCTCGTCGTCGCGCGGCACGAACCCTTCGACCGCCACGACATCGAGATGGGCGAAGTTCGCCTTCCAGAGCAGTGTGACGACGTCGTCCTCATGCTGGTGGACGCCCGTGAAACGGATCGATAGGACCTGGAGAATCTGCATGAGCTCCGGCCAGTCGAATCCGGGATGAAACGTCAGCCCCCGCACACCATCGCGATAAAGGCGGAACGCCAGGCTCCGCTCACGGTCGCGGTTCAAATAGACAACCTCCCCCTCGAACCAGAGCTCGAACGGCTGTACGGTGATCTTGATGTCACCTTCCTGTGCGAGGATCGTGGAGAAGCTCTGGAGAAGAGATGTCAGGAAGTTACGGATTGCGTCGTTGCGCGGATCATAGAGGATGAAGGATCGCGCCGTCTTGGCGAGGTCCGTGAACAACGTTGACACGGCGTGGTGGCGGGCACTGGTGAATCGTCTGATCTCCTCACCGTCGAGCGGGATATCGGCGAGCTCGGTAGGAAGCGCCGTCGCGGTCGCGTCAGCGTCGCCCTGCGACATGACCGTCGGATCGGTGCCCGGTCCCGAGGAGGCAGCCTCGGCACTCGATGGAGTCCTCTTCGGTCGAGACCCCGCTTGCTCCATCTGGGCACCCTCACACTAGATAGGTTCTCGTCTGTGTTCGGATTCTATTCTAGCCGATTCGCCAGGCGTTTCACAGTGTCTGCGCCGTGCCGCGCGGTCAGCACTGTGGTCCTCTATCGCACTATGACACAAAATATCATATCAAAGACCACGAGGCGCGGGCAATACCTTTTTGGCGTTCTCAGGTCGTTCCGGTCCGATCGGTTGGCACCGGATCGAGCAGGTTCGGGGCGGCGAATCCTGTGGCCGAGGATCCTCGCCGCGAGCGTCGGGGTGCGGGACATGAGCTGGCGCTCTCCACCGAGCTCGATGTCAGCCCTCCTTTGCGCTATGTGGATTGAGCGTATCGACGAACCCGAGTCACGGCCGGGAGATATCCAAGAGGAGGAGAGACGAATGCACAGAGACACGACCCCCACCCGCCGATCCACGATGGCGTTTTGCATCATCTGCGCAGGTTTGATGACACTCGCGGCTGCGATCGCGGTGGCCGAGGAAAACGAATCGGCCGGAGTCTCACTTGTCGAGGTTCCAGTCTTTGTGTGGGACAGGCATGGCGACCCGGTCCCGAAACTTGCAGCGGGGGACTTCAAGGTCTACGAGGATGGACACGAACAGAAGCTCGACTTGTTCCTCGCGGTCAAGGCACCGATCCCGCTGCCCTCGCCTGGAGCTCCCGATCTCCCGGCAACCACACCGGGGGCGCAACAGAGCGCGCCGTCCGCAGACCAGCCGGGTCGCAGGCATTTCATCCTGCTCATCGATCTTTGCAACAACTCCCCTGTGGGTCTCAAACGCTCGCGCGACGCTGCCATCGATTTCATCGACACGAAAGTGCGCGAGGGGGATCTCGCGTCGATCTGGGTGATTTCCCCGATCCGAGGTCTCACACTGCGCACGAATTTCACCTCCGACAAACCACTGCTCCGATCATCCGTCGAGTCGATCTGGCGCGGAGGTATTCCTGGACTCCAACACGATGCCGCAGGACTACTGGGCATCGCGAGGAGTGGTGGGGAGAGTGCGCTAGGACCGGGGTCAGTGGCGATCGGTACCTCGGTCGCGGATGATATCGATGCACACATTGAGCGGATGGGAGAGTCGGAGCGAAGGGAGGCTGAAGGAAAGGTCACGGCGTACTTCGCGGAGTTCGAGCGGCTGGCCCGTTCGCTCTCCCTCATGCCCGGAAGAAAGTTCTGCCTCCTTTTCTCCCAGGGAATCAGCGGGCGGCTGCTCGGCTTCAAGTCCTCCACTGAGATCGCGGCCGACGCCGAAGACATAGCCCGGGGCGATTTCCCGCGTGAGCCAGGCCTTCATCCTGATTTTCTGAGCTGGATCGATCGGATCACCAGGCTCTTCTCTTCGGCCGACACCCAGATCTTCAGCATCGAAACCCGCGGCCTGTACTCGGATCTCAACATCGGCTTTGTGGACCGCGGTACGGCAGCGATGAACGGCTCCGCCTGGAACTCCCCCGTTCTCTCCATGTTCGCGGAAGATACAGGGGGACAGTACTACAAGAACATGAACGACTTGAGGAGACCGGTCGCGGACATGGCGAAAAAGACCAGCGCCTACTATCTGCTCGGTTACCATCCGCCGGCACGCGAAACCCCCGATGACCGCAAGTTCCACAAGATCAAGGTTGTGGTTGCGCGCGAGGGTGTGACGGTTCGGTACCGGCCCGGCTACTACGACAGGATGGAAACTCCCGGCGGCGACCTGGAGGATACGTGGGTTCGTATCGCGGCGGCCGTGAACGACCACGTTGCATTCGACGCGATCGAGCTCGAGGCACAATGTCTCAGGTTTCCCGCAGGCGACCGGAAAGAACCCGCCGCGATCGTCCTGGAGATTCCGGGCGCCCAGTTCCGCGGCCAAAAGGGCCAGCTGGTGCTCGATGTGTACGCCTATGCGCTATCGCCGGGAGGTCGCGTCGAGGCCTACCTCCAGGGCTCACACACTGTCCCCGAAGGAGCGCCACTCGAACAGGTGTGCAATGCCGGTATCCGCTATTACGATGTCCTGCCGCTCGGCCCGTCGGAAGCCCACGACATCCGCGTGATCGTGCGGAACCAGACTAGTAATGAGATGGGTTCTACCACTCTCGAGGTGCCGGCCGCCACGACAGACAGCGGGCTCGCGATCGCAACCCCGATGTTCCTCGTCCCGACCTCCACCGGTGACTCGAGTCACGCCCCCGAGTGGCAGAACGTCGCCGGATTCGATCCCGCGAAACCGCCTGCGCGCCTCGATCGACTCAGCCCGGTTTTCCCGATCACATATCGCGGCAAGGCAATACCGGTGGACATCTCCCCGGCCATCACGCGTGGCGAGAGCTGCCAGGTTCTCCTCAAGGTGTTTCCCACACGAAGCAGCGGTTCAATCAACCCGACCGATATCGAGATCTCGGCGGAGCTCCTGGATAGCCAGGGTCGCGTCATCGCACGGCCAGCGTGCCGTCCTGATGGCGAACCATTCGTGTCCGCGGCCGCGATCGAATACACCATCGGCCTCGACACTTCCTCCTGCCCCGAAGGAGCCGCCTCGCTGAGGGTCACGGCTCGTGACCGAAACACAGGGGCCACGGGTTCGAGCCAAGCCCCCGTGGGCCGATGAGGACGCGCTCGTCAGCGCGCCGACGGTGTCGCTAACTCCCCGCGTCGTCAGCCGACGGGCCGTAGATCGAGGGGACCTTGCTCCCCATGGGACGCAGGTAGGTGCTGAGCTGCCCGCGGTGATGCAGCATGTCGAACAGGAATCCCCACGCCATGTTTTCCATGGTGTCCTCCCATGCGCCGCCTTCACCCATCAGAAACCGGACCTTCTTCTGCCAGCCGGATTCGTCGAGCTTCTCCAAACGCGCCGTGACGGCGGCCGCGTTGCTCTCGAAGGCCGCCACGATCTCATCGATCTTCGCCGGCGGCTCACCCTCCTTCCAATCCACGGTCCCGGTGTCCAGGAGGCTCAGCAGGCCTGCCTCCTCGGTCGCGAACAGCCACGCCAGCGCGGCTGCACTGCGTGCCTTTGGGTCGGGACGATGGTCGAGTCGTCCCTGCGGAACAGCTTTGAGCACCCGGACAAAAGCCGGAAACTCTGCCTTGCGACGGGCTATGCAAAACTCAAGAGTGGTCATAGGTCCCCTTTCGGTTTCAGGTTGTATCGGACGTTCGATTCGTCCCGAGCACGTGCTCCAAAGAATACGTCAGCCAATCGGGAGAATCAACGGGACGCGGCCGCGCCTCAGGTCGGGACCTGATGGCGCACGGATGGACGTGTGGCCGGAAGGGCGAGGCGTTGGGTCAGAGGGGCGAAGCGGGGGTCCCCCGCGATCGGCGCGAACATCGGGTCGAGAGGGAGGAAGACGACGGCGGGGGCGCGATCGTCGAGCGCCCGGGCGATCCACTCGAGTGCGGCCGTTGCATCCCCACGCCCGACGTGCAGCAACGCGATGTCGAGGGCGGAAACGTAGGAGAGCTCCCGGAGCCGCGTCAGTTCCTCGAGAGCCTCTTCCGCGGCGGATCGATGCCCCGCGCGAGCGCGGGAGTGGGCGAGAAGGGCGATGACAGACGGGTCCCGGCCGGTGAGAGCGAGGGCGGCTTCGTGGGCCACCACGGCCTCCTCGTGCAGTTCCATCGCGTTCAAGGCGCGCCCGAGCCAGATGTAGGCAGGGCCGAAATGAGGATCGAGCTCGAGCGTTCGGCGGTACCGTTCCACGGCCTCATCGAAACGGTGCGCGTAATAGTACGGAACTCCGGAGGCCGCGCTGATGATGAGCGAGAGAGGATCCAGCTCCTGCGCCCGGCGACTCTCCTGCACCGCCTCCTCGAATCGACCCATGGCGCTGAGAAATGCAGAGTAGAAATGGTGAGCCGTCGAATAACTGTCGTTGAGCCGCAGGGCGCTTCGGAAACTCCGCTCGGCCCCCGACCAGTCCCAGTTGTGAAAAAAGGTGGCATAAGCCAGCGAGGCGTGCGCCTCCGCAAGCTTCGGCTCGATCTCCAGTGCGCGCAGCGCCGCTGCTCGCGCCGCGGGGAATGCGCTGCCGGGATGAACCAGATTCCAGTAGCCGCGGATGTTGTGCGCATCGGCCATTCCGACATACGCCGTGGCGTACTCGGGGTCCTGTGCGATCGCCCGTCCGAAGTACTCGATCGCGCGGAGAATCCCCTCCTCACTTCTCTTGTTCCAATAATACCGCCCCTGAAGATAGTCCTGATACGCAGCGTTGTCCCTGGTCCACCGACGAAGCAGACGGTTCCTCTCCTCCCCGCTCACACGAACGCGAAGTTTCGCCGAAATCTCACCCGCGATCTCATCCTGAATCGACAGCAGATCGGAGATCGTGCGGCTGTAGTGCCCTCCCCACAGTCGGTAGCCCGTGGCCGCGTCCATGAGCTCCACGTCGATGGTCAGAGAGGTCTCGCGGAGGGCCACCCTTCCGGCTACGAGCGTGCGGACCCCCAGCTGGCGCGCTGCAGCGAGCGGATCCACCTGCGGGCCCCGGAATCGGAAGCTCGCGCTGCGCGCCATCACCCGGAGCCGGGGGAGCAGGGCGAGGGTGTTGATAAGGCTCTCGGCTATGCCATCGCCGAGGTACTCGGTGCCCGGATCGCCGCCCTCGTTCACGAAGGGGAGGACGGCGACTGACTTCGCGCCGCTGCGACCCGACGGCGTGCGGGTCGGGGCGGGCGCCGGCAACGGTGTCGTGGCGGTCGTGATCGTCCGAAGGGGGGCAATGACCTCGCGTGCCGACTGGTATCTGAGCTCAGCTCGCTTCTGCAAACACCCCTTGAGAACCTGCGTCAGGGGCGGTGGCATTTCGATCCCGAGTGTATTCGGGTCTGGTGGTTCTTCCAGAAGAATCGCCGCGATCGTGTCCGCGGTCGTGCCGCGCGCGAACGGTCCTTGGGCAGCCACCATCTCGTAGAGAATCACCCCGAGCGAGAAGAGATCGCTTCGGGCATCGAGGGCCTGGCCGCGAGCCTGTTCCGGCGACATGTAGGGAATCGTTCCGAGGATGACGCCGGCCTTCGTCGTCGTCGATTCCTCGATCGTGATCTTGTCAGGCCGCTTGTCGGGTGGAGGTTCGATGCGAGCCAATCCGAAATCGAGTATCCGGACAGAATCATCGCCTCTGAGAAAAATGTTCTCCGGTTTCAGATCGCGATGGATGATCCCCTTCGTATGCGCGGCCTCCAAGCCTTCGGCGATGCGGAGCGCGATGAGGGCCGCCTTCTCCCATCCCATGCGCGCGCGCGCCAGGTGGGCGCGGAGGGTCTCGCCTTCGAGATGTTCCATGACCGCGTACCACAGCTCTCCGTCCTTACCGAAATCATGGATCGTGAGGATGTTGGGGTGGTTCAGAGAAGCGAGCGCTCGCACCTCCCGCTCGAAACGCGCCAGCGACTCGGGGGTGGCAACCGCCGAAGGCGGGAGGACCTTGAGAGCGACCGTTCGGTCGAGCCGAAAATCCCGCGCCCGATACACTTCCCCCATTCCTCCAGCCGCGATCTGCGAGAGGATCTCGTAGCGCCCCGCGACATGCCGCCCAATCTCGATCGTCATATCGGGATACCACCGGCAGACAGAAGGCTGAGCGTAGAGACACTGAAGACATCGTCCGCTCTGCCCTTCACGCGTGAGATTATGAACAGGCTGCCAGGAAAGTGCAAGAAAAGCAGGCTCATGGCACTGCGGCGAGGCCCCGTTCAGGCTTGTGCTAGAATGTTTCCAGACGGAGGGAGAGCGATGGCGACCGCTGTTGCACACCATAGATTCAGCGTCGACGATCTCTATCGAATGCTCGAGGCCGGGATCTTGAGTGAGGACGATCGCGTGGAGTTGATCAGAGGGGAGATTGTTGACATGACCCCAATCGGAAGTCTGCACGCAATGACAGTGGACCGGCTCAACCGGGAGATCTCAGGCGCCATTTTCCGGGCCGGTCTCGAAGCGAGCCTCCTCCTCAGAGTCCAGAACCCGGTGCGACTCGCGGAAGACTCCGAGCCGGAGCCCGACCTGGCACTTCTGAAGGCGGGTGACTACTCGAGGGCTCACCCGGGACCTCACGATGTGCTGCTCATCGTGGAGGTGGCTGATACCTCGGTGGACTCCGATCGCCGCGTGAAGATCCCGCTCTACGCGGAATCCCGCATCGGGGAGATCTGGCTAGTCGATCTGACCGTCGGTTGCGTGGAGGTCTATCGAGGAGCGACCCCCGAGGGATATCAGCCTGTTTCGAGGGTATCTCGCGGGCAGAGCGTCTCTTGCGCGGCAGTCCCGCAGGTGATCATCAGCGTCGACAAGATCCTCGGCTCGTAGGGACGCGTCGCGCGTCGGACCCACCCACCAAGGGATCTATGCGACCGCCTGTAGCAGGTCATCGTCGACCTTCACACGCATTCGGCACGGCCTAGAGAGACAGAGGTCACAGAACTTCATGCCTGAGGACCTCCGCGGCATAGGCCAAGGATGATGGACATCGGAATCCGCGTGTCTCTGATGCACGGATCTCCGTGATGCACCGCGGGGTGGATCGTGACTCGATCCTCCCCAGCGATTCGACTCATTCCAGTACACTCCTCGCGATTTCCTGGCGGCAATCAGCCAGCACCATCATAACCTCTTGCCCGTGCGTGTCGAGGGAGCGAACGAGCGCGCCTACCCGGTCTGTTACCGAGTTGCATGGACTTGGGAAGGAGATATGGGAAGGCGTTGACGCCCAGGAATACGTGAACGACCTGCGGAATGACTGGGACGATCAGGGATGACGGCCCTGGACCGTGCGTTGGATGGGGTCACAAAATTGGGCCTGGACACGCCACCTCTCATCTACTACGTCGAAGCGCATCCACGATACGACACCGTCGTGACGGACGTGTTTCAACGGATTTCTCTCGCGACGCCACCGGCTGTCACCTCTGTGATTTCACTGACGGAGGTTCTCATCCGACGCATCCGTCTCGGGAATGAGCGGCTCCGCATGGAATACCGGGACTTGTTGTTGCACAGCGAGAATCTGGATGTTGTACGCATTGACGCGGGCTTGGCTGAGCAGGCCGCAGATCTTCGTGCACACTACAACCTTCGCACCCCTGATGCCTAACGCGGCGGAGCCGCAACCTGCATTGGTTGCGTCTCCGCCGCGCGTGAGAGCGTGGAGCGTGGAGAGTGAGAGCGTTCTTCCGAGCCACCTCGATCGGCCGAGACGACCGCTCCGTTCCTGCA
>JACPPM010000012.1 GCA_016191015.1 Acidobacteriota bacterium
CCAGCATTCAACCGACGAGCAACTTGCTCCTCACTCTCGGGTCGGCGCGAAGCAATCGGCGACATCTGCGAGTCAATCTGTGAAATCTGCGGTTTCCGGGACTTTGCCGTAGCCTTGAGGGGTGCGGCTTGGATGATAGGCTCACCGCGCCCGCAGCCCGAATGGACGTGGTCGTAGACGTAGATGGAGTCGTGGACGCAGCCGATCGGGAGCGATTCGTCGGGCCGAGCTCAGCCCTTCTTCGTGGCTCGGGTCATCAGGTAGTGTTGCTTGACGTGGTTATTCTCAGAAAATGCGGCGATCAGATTTTCGAGAGACGCATTGAATCGCGCGTAGGTATCCGGATCCTTTTCGGCGTACTCCTGCTTGATTCTGATATTCGGGGCAGCCGTCGTCTCGAAGGTCTGACGCGTATGCCTCGGACTGAGCGACGGATTCAGAACGACATCCCGCTCGAATTCCAGGTTGACGACTCGGTCACCCAGTCGCTCCCGGATGACGTGCGGCTCTCCCCACAGCGGTGGGGGCGCGGCCCCGGCCGGTGGTGGAAGATATTGCGCGACCAGCGTAAATAGCCGGCCGATAAACATTTCCGGAGGCCAGGTAGAAAACGCGATCCGGCCACGGGGTTTGAGGACGCGCAACATCTCGGAGAGAGCGACTTCAGGCCTCGGGCCGAACATGTGACCGAACTGGCTCACAACCACGTCGAACCGGGCGTCAGGGTAGGGCAGCGCCTCCACATCTCCTTCGGTGAAGTCAATGTCGACCTCGGCCGTCTTCGCGTTCTGGCGAGCCCGCTCGAGGAGCGCCGGCGATAGATCCAATCCTTCCACCTTCGCACCTCGGCGTGCCGCCGTGACAGCGACGACACCGGTTCCGCAGGCCACATCGAGCACGTTGTGGTCGTTCGCCACGCCGGCGAAGCTGACGAGTTTCGCGGCTGGCATGGTGGTGATGGCCTCAAGGGGGGCGAATGCTGCCCAGCCCTCCTTTTGTATGGCTTTGAATTGAGTGAAGGGGTCTATTGTTGTCATCAGTATCTCTCTTTTGCTTGTGTCCCAAAAACCGAGAAATCGATCCTGACGTGCGGACGCCGTGCGCCTCCGCTTCGGAGTGCCGTGCGACTGCACAGTGATGCCCACTGCATGGAACGGAAGGTATCAGGCTCATTGGCAGTGGTCAATGGGCCGCGGGGGGTCACAAGGCTACGGCAAAGTCCCGGAAACCGCAGATTTCACAGATTGACTCGCAGATGTCGCAGATTGCTTCGCGCCGACCCGAGAGTGAGGAGGACGTTGCTCGCCGGTTGAATGCTGGAAGAATCTGCGTAGTCTGCGCGGAAATCTGCGCCATCTGCGGTTTCGCACGGAACGGCCTCGCCCGAATCCGCGCCTCGACTTTGCCGCGGCCCTGGGGGGGTCATGCAACACTTGCCCGGTTCGGAGCAGTCGACTCAGGCCCTGATTCAAAGCCGCGGGTCGACGGGTTCGCTTTCCAACGCCAGGATCGCGAAGACGCATTCGTGGACGCGGCGGAGAGGGTCGCGTCGGACGAAGCGCTCGAGGGCCTCGATCCCGAGCGCGAATTCGCGCAGTGCGAGTGATCGTTTCACCGAAAGGCCGCGTGCACGGAGACGGTCGAGGTGGTCGGTGTAATCCGGCCCGTAGATGATGCGCAGATATTCGGAACCGCGGCATTTGATCGCAGGCTGCACAAGGCCGTGGCGGCCTGTCGCCACGAATGTGAGAGGCTTCACGACCATCCCTTCACCGCCGCGCTCCGTGTGCTCAGTCCACCACCTCGACGCCTCGGCACAGGAGGCTTCATCGTTCAGATCGACGATCTTGTAGGACGTCGCGAAGAGAATCGACGCGCCGTCGGGGAGAAGCTTTGCCAGCGTCTCCATATGCCATGTGTGCGCCTTGTCGACGTGAACGGCGCCCTCGCTTGCGAGGAGGTGAAATGGGGCTATGCGAATGTCTTCCAGATCCTTCACTGTCCAGCAGTAGCGCCGGTAGGCGGCGCTGAATCGGTGGACGTTTTCGAGCCTGCGGCGCGACCTCTCAAGGAGCTCGTCCACGTTTATTCCGGTTTCGCGCGTCCGCTCGAGCGCAGCGACGGATTCGGCGATGGCTGCGTGCCCGGCTGATCCGACGGCTGCATACTGGTCGCGCAGCAGCTCCTGGGCTTTGACTGACCACGGCATGAGCTCGCAGTCGAGGCAGACCCAGTCGGTGTTCAGACCATTCCAGAACCCGGTCACCTCGAGTAACGCTTGGATTCTCTCGAGGACCTGTGCTTCGAACTTTGGTTCCCCGAAGAATCGTCGTCCTGTCCGCGTGCAGCAGACACCGATTTCATCTTCGACAACCCCGAAGACGCGTCGGGCCGCATCGCGGTCACGGCAGACGATGACGATCGCCCGCGATCCCATGTGCTTCTCTTCGCAGATCACTCGTTCGATGCCCGCACGGCGGTAAGACTCGAAGGCTTCATCCGGGTGTTCCAGCAAGCCGGGCCGCGAGCTTGTCTCAGATGGTGACATCGTCGGCGGCAGGTAGATCAACCATTTTGGATTCGCCGCGAACCGGTGCGCTCCGGGAATCGAACGAGCACGATTCCGTGGTGCGCACCCACCGGGTAATTTCGAACGTCGCCAACCCCAAGTCGGCGGTGAAAAGCATCGCAGACTGCCTCTGTGCAGCGTCATAGATGTCTCTGTCCGAAAGGCCGCGCATGCCTGACTATGCGACGGAAGATGACCCCTGACCGGCCGCAGCAAGCAATTTGGTTATCGATGCGGGAAGATCCTCGTCGAGCAGGACTCGAGCCATTCAGGCGGCCGGCCAGGGGTGAACCTCGATCTCCTCCAGCGTCTTGGCCGCGTATGCGAGCGCCGCACGGATATCATTGCTCGAAGACCGTAGTCGTCCATCAGCTCCTGGTGATCAGCGCCCGCGGAAAGGGAAGCCACAATCCTTGCCACCGGCACGCGCGTTCCATTGATGACAGGACGCCCGCCTTGTATCCCGGCATCGATGTGTCGGTGACGCCGATGAGCTGCAGCTCGCCGGCTTTCACATCGTTCCGAGCGATGATGAAGAACCACGGCCCGTCGGGCGATCCGTGGATATGCGACGCCTGGATCGCGCGGTAGACGCGCTGTTTCTCTACCGGGAGCTGTTGGAGGTCCGGCTCAGTCGTCGGCGCCATCGCCTCGACGACGTCTTCGAGCGGATACCCGTAGACCGGGCTCCAGAGGTCAAAGAGCTGCACGGGAACTCCGGTGTCCGTGAGGAAAAGCGGCCTGATGCGGCATGGCCCCTCGCACGCGGGCTGATCGGGCCGATGTGTTCACCTGCAAGGAAAAGAGCTGGTTCTGTCAGATACCACCAAGGCCGGCTGCCACTGTGAAGTCTCTGGTGGCGCGATTCGAAAGGGGTGCTAAATAGTGCCTGGAAACTCCCCTGATCTCTCAGACCCCGGAGGCGCTGCAGGCCGGTGGGCTGTCTGCGATTGCGGAGGCCGGCACACCCTCTGAGATCCATCGCGAGACCATGGAATGAATGTTCTCGGCGCGATTCGGATGTAGAATGGTGTGGGGTGAAGAGGCGATGAGTTTGGAAATCCGCGAACACGTCATCATCAGGCCGGGAGGCGTTGTTGAGATACGCCGCCCGGAACTTCCTGCCGGTGCCGAGGCGGATGTCGTGATTGTCGTTGAGGAAGCGGCGCCTGAGATCCCTCCACTCGCCAGTTTGGTCGGTAAGGGCAGCGGATGCTACGCCACGGCGACTGAGGCTGAGCTGTTCCTGAGGACCGAGCGCGACGCATAGGATCGCTAGCCGATCTCCTGGGGCATCGCCTCTACCTCGACGCGAACATCTTCATCTACGCACTCGAGAATTTCGATCCCTGGGGCCGGATGCGCTCGTGGTCATTCAGGTGACGGAGCTTGCGTTGACGTAATGGCGTCGGGGTCGTCGCGCGCGCCGAAAGCCCGGGCGTGGACATTCTGTATTCATAACGCGGACCAGCCGCAACCAAAGAGGTTGCGGCTCCGCCGCGCCAGGGGGTTGCGTTCGGCACCTGGGAAGGGTACTCTTTCTGGAGAGGATGCGACGATGACCCGAGTCACCGAGGCGCTATATGACCACGGTGTTCTGAAGCCTACGAGCGATCTGGGGCTCCATGAACAACAGCGTGTTCGTCTGATCGTCGAGCCTCTCGAGGAGGTGGCCGAGGACCGCGCGGCCGCCTTCGCTCGGCTGCGAGCTGGGATCGAAAGCATGCAGTTCTTCTCACACGGGCGTCTGCCTACGCGTGAGGAGTTGCATGATCGCGCTTGACACCAACATCCTGATCTACGTGCGATAGATCGGCCGCGAAGCGTCAGCAGGTCGCGCTCGATCTGGTCGCCCGAAGCGCGAACCCTGTACTGCTCTGGCAGGTAGCCTGTGAGCTCGTCGCCGCGTCCCGCAAGTTGGGCGCTCAGGGCTTCACGGCAGCAGATGCGTGGGCCCGCCTTGGTGAATTCCTGGGCGTGTTTCGAATGGTTCTTCCCAACAGCGCAGTCCTGGATCGTGCGCGGAGTCTTCATCTGGATCACAGTACCTCGTTCTGGGACGCCATGATCCTGGCCGCTTGCATCGAGGCGGGTGTTGACATTCTGTACTCGGAGGACGTTCCGGGACTCGGCACTGCGCGGGAGATTCGAGTCATCAACCCCTTCGAATGAGCTCCCACCCCAGTGGCGTCTCACGTCCCCGTGTACGACTGCGTGAAGCCGAGGACGCCGAGGGGGACGGCTTCGACTTTGCGGTAGATTTGCTCAGGCGCGCGGCCGGACAGAAGGGCCGCGACGGGGATGTCGAAGAGGCGCTCGTTTTCCTGGAGGTAGGGGAGGATCAGGTTCCAGTCGGCTGCGGTGATCTCGACGATGCGGCCGCCGTTGAGCTGGTCGTCGCCGAGCTTGCGCTCGGGGTCGCGGATGTAGATCGCGCCGCCCGAGGCCAGGGAGAAGAGATTGCCGCCGGGATAGGGCGTGTCGAGGGGCTCAATCGTTGCGTCACCGTTGCGCTTGATGCCGTTGAGGATGACGAAGCCGCCGCCGTTCAGCGGATCTCCCGCCATGAAGGACTCGGCGAGATAGTCCAGGCAGGTTCCGTTGATGACAACTCGCGGGCGTCCCACGGCGTTGATCAGCGGGCGCCCCGCGGCGTTTCCCATGATGAATGCCTGACCGCCTTTGGCGCCATAAAAGAAAGTCTGTCCGACGTCGCCGAAGACGACCAGCTTGCCGTCCTTGAAGATCTGCCCGATCTGGTCCTGCGCGTTTCCGTGCACGCGGATCTCGCAACCGTCGGCTCCCGAGGCGAGATAATCGCCCGCGCTCCCGTAGATGTCGATCACGACTCCGCTCGATCCCGGTCCGAGCCCACATCCGGCGAAACGCTGACCGCGCCACTTGTACGTGACGAATCTCTTCCAACCGAGGCCGTACGCCTCGACAATAAACCGGCTCGCACCGCCATCACCCTCGGGTGGGAACATCGAGCAGTCGACGAACAGGGTTGATTCCGGATAGGCCGGCGGGACAATCGCGGGCCAGCGGGCGCCTCCATTCATTGCGGTCCTGCAGAGCCGCTCGCCACTGCCGAGTGGCGGTAACCGATCGAACATGGTGCCGAGCTTTTCTTCGATGAGCTGGCGCACTGAGCTCCGCTTCTTCGACCCGCCTGGGACGGGCACATCCAGGCACCGCGTGAGGAGCGCGCTAGCGAACATCAACCGGCCATCGGCGAGCCCGGCGACGCTTTCGATGAACTCGACCAGGCTCTCGTAGTTCCACCCCGGGCTCGCATTCCGATAGAGCTCGAAGGCCGCCACGATGTCACCGGATTCGAAATGCGGCTGTAATGCCGCGGTCATCTTTGCGCCGGGCGGAACCTGGATCCCCGGCGCGTAGTGGACCTGGCCATCGGCCGTCTTCACGTGCTTCCCGAACTTGTCGCGGCATGTCAGCCTGGCGCCTTCCGCCGTCTTCTTCACGGCGAAGACGAACGCGCCTCCATCGGTGTGGCTGCCGCCGCGGGCGTTCCAATAGAGGTCCGCGACACGGGGGATCGTCGAATCCTCGGTCGCGAGCGAGCTCAAGGTCGCGTCGATCGCCTGCTTTTCGGAGGCGATGAACCCGAACGATTTCTTCGCGCCTTCAACGAGAGCGAACACCTGTGGGCGGAGCATCGATGTGTCGGTGACGCCGATGAGCTGCAGCTCGCCGGCCTTCACATCGTTCCTCGCGATGATAAAGAACCACGGTCCGTCGGGCGAACCGTGAATGTGTGACGCCTGTATCGCGCGGTAGACGCGCCGCTTTTCTTCCGGGAGCTGTTGGAAGTCCCGCTCGGTCGTCGGCGCCATCGCCTCAACGACGTTTTCGAGCGGATACCCATAGACCCGGCTCCAGAGATCGAAAAGCTGCACGGAGACTTCGGTGTCGGTGAGGAAAAGCGGCCTGATGCCACGCTGCGCCAGGTATTCGCTGACCGAATGGTAGTTCGCGAAATCGCCGTTATGAACCAGCGCCTCGTTCAGCCCGATGAACGGATGCGCACCGCCCGGGTGCCAGACCCGGCCTTTGGTGGGATACCTCTGATGAGCGATCCAGGCGTGGGCGTGAACACCTTCCAGTCCGTAGTACCGCGCAACATCCTCGGCATAGCCGACGATCTTGAGCACGACTAGATCGCGGGCATGCGAGAGCACGAAGGCCCGCTTCTCGCCGAGCGACGCGTAAAAAGTCTGGTTCAGCTTGAAGCTGTTCTGATAGACAAGCTCATCTTCGCTGTCACGTCCGGCCGTCTCCTCAAACTGTCGCGAGAAACTCCGAAGCACCTCGGGCTTCACGCGCACGAAGTACCGCATCACATCCGGCGGTTTCACTTCGAGCGATCGCAACTCGCGCCAGTTGCACGCGGGCTGAACGATCGATTCGTGATGGATGTCGAAGAAGGGCCGGATGAATTCCTCTTCTACCTCTGCACGGCACGCCGGATCGAGGAGCGCCACTTGCAGGAGATAATCTTCATCGAGGATTTTCCGGGAAACTCCGAGCTCCTCGGCCACGAGCCCAAGCGCCGCGATGCCGCCGCCCTTGCCGTTTCCGCGATTGTGCATCTGTTCGCTGGCCTGGATGATGTGCCGCCCTGCGGCCGGCACATCACACGCAAAGCCGACAACCCCGCACCCGCCTTCCTCCTCCGCCTTGTATGGTCGATCCGATTCCAGTGGACCTGCGAGCCGCAACCGGGACGCGACGATTGATTCGGCGTTCATCGCCCGGCCTCCACTACCATCGCCTCCTCGTGCGCCTCAACCGCCGGAATGTGATGCAGAAGGTCCGTTCTCCCGCGCAGCTCGCGAATCGAGCTCATTCCGAAACCGGCCAGCAGCTCAATCCACTGCTTTCTCCATGCGTGGTACATGTTGATGATCCTTTCGGCGCCCCAGTCCGGATCGATCAGCTTTGAGAGATTCGGATCTGTCGTCGCGATGCCGCTCGGACACCCCTGCCCGCTCTCGCAGTTGCCGCAGCGGTTGCATGAGATCGCAACGAGCTCGGACGTCCCGACGACGCACCCATCGGCGCCGAGCGCGATCGCCTTCGCGACGTCGTAGGCCGTGCGCAGGCCACCCGAGGCCATCAGCACAACTTCGTCTCGAATACCTTCGGCGACGAGATACTGATGCACCTTCGGGATCGCATATTCGATCGGCATCGCGATGTTCTTCTTGGCGATGTCGGGAGCCGCGCCCGTGCCGCCATAGCCACCATCGAGATGGATGATGTCCGCGCCGGCGTAATAGCTGCCGACCGCGACCATGTCCACGTCCGCCGGCGTCGAAACCTTCACCGAGACAAGGCAGTTGGGGTTGGTGGCGCGCACCCAATCAACGTGCTTCTTGTGGTCTTCGACCGAGTAGACCGAGTGGAAAGGGAAGGGGGAGAAGAGCGACGTGGCCGCCGGCGCTTCGCGCATCTCGGCGACGCGCGGGCTGTTCTTGTCGGCGAGCAGGTGCCCGCCGAGCCCCGGCTTGGCTCCCTGCGCATACTTGAACTCGACGATTCGCACGCGTCTGATCGTGTCCTCGCGCACGCCGAAGAGTCCGGTCGCGATCTGCGTGATGATCCACTCGTCGTACGGATAGAGGTCCTCCGGATAGCCGCCTTCACCGGTGCTGACGAAGGTCGACCAGGCCTTGGCGGCGCGGGCGCGCGCGAGCATTGTCTGCGTGCCCACCGACCCGTACGACATCCCGCCGCCGTAGATGGGAATGGGGATCGTGATGGCAGGACTCTTGCGACGCAGATTGAGTGGAATCGCCGTCGAGATCTCGCGGGGGCGCGGCGCGCTGCGATCCGAGACGAAATCGAGGCGATCGAATCCTCCTCCGGAGTTGCCAGTCCTATCGTTCAGCCCATTCGCAACGGGCTCTCCGCGTTCGGCCTGCTGCCAGGTGGAAACGAGGAGATCGGCTGTCCAGCGAAAGTCGCCGAGTGCCGCCCACTGCGGATCGGGTTTGACCGCCAGCGCGCTCTCGGGGCAATTCGCGACGCAGAAGAAGTCGTTTGTCTTGCACTCGGGACCGATACAGCGATGCGACACGGGGTTCTCCGGCTTCCTGTAGCCGGTCTTCCACTCGTGCACTTCGTATGGGCAGCTCGCGACGCACACTCCGCACCCCTTGCACGCGTCGCTCCGCTGGACGATCCACTTGTGCGGAATCGTGTGAAACGGCAGCGACTTCGATGCCGCCAGCGGGGGTGGGGCGGGTTCGTTCACGAGCGGCACGATTCGCGGCCCCTCGACCGTTCTCCCCAATGCCGCCACAAACTCCTTTTCCGCATCTTCGTAGAAAATCGCACGACCTGTTTCGCCTCGCAGTCGCCGCACTTCGCGCAATCCCATTGCACCCATCACTTCGAGGAGCTGGTCGCGGTAGGCGTGGAGCAGATTGCCCAGGCGGCGCACGGCCTGTTGCGAGTCGGCCTGAGTCACGGACCGGGCGCATGGCAGATCCTGCTGGCACCGTTCGCAGAGATCGCTGCCGAGGGCGGCGAGGAGGGCGGTGTCGAGCGTCACGGCGTCGGCGCCGCAGATGATCGCCTTCGGGACATGCTCGGCCGCAATCACTCCACCGCTCGCAATGATTGTGATCCTGTCGCGGATTGACTTCGAAACGAGATGCCGGTGGAGCGCGAGGAGCGCGTCCTTGAGCTGCCGTCCAGTCGTCCACTCGCAGCCGTCGATTGTGGCTTCGACGTGCACGCACCCGATCCCGCACTCGACGGCGCGCTCAACCTGCGCCGCCACCCCCGCCTCGAGTCGTGCGCGCAGAATGAACAGCGTCGATGGATGGTCTTGGCGCAGTGCGGGAAGGTCGGAGGCCGCCTGCAGACCAATCGGGATCTCAACTCCGCCGAACCCTCTTCCCGCGGCCCGATCAGCCGCCTGAATCGTATCGGCGCGGATAATGATCGAGCTGCGATGCGCATCGAGATCGGTGCCTACGTCCGAGTCGGGAAGCAGCAACATCGTTCCCGCGGTGCGGGCGACCTCGAGCATCGCGGCACGCACGGCGGGAGTACGGCCAAACGACAGCTCACTCAGGATCATCGGGATCTCGATCTGCGCGAGCGGTCCATCAGCGGCAGTTGCGGCGCCCTCCGGACCGAAAACGATTCGTTCCGGGGCGCCGCCGAGATCGACCGTCGTGGAGCTGAACTCGCGCCCATGGATGCCATCGCGCGTGGGCCTTACGATCTCGCTCATGTCCGTCCACATCGCGTCGAAGCCGGGGCCGGTAAACGGACCGCGATAGCCCTGACCGGTCACGGGGATACGCCCGGTCTCGGCCTGCTGCCAGATCGACTGGATGATCTCAGGGGTTGTGATCCCGCGCAGCGCGAGGAATGCGGGATTGATCTCCATCGTGAGCGCGTGCTCGGGACATTCGTAGATGCAACGGAAGCAGTTGCGACAGAGGTCGGAGACGGGTTCGAGCATCCGGCGCACATCACCAACCTCGCGGCGGTGGACGTTGTAGATGCACGCGTCGGCGCATTGGCCGCAATTGATGCAGTGATCGGCGCGATGGATCACGAATTTGCCGAGGACCGCGCCGTTTGCGGAAATGGCCATTAGCTGTTAGCCATTAGCTTTAGCATTGTTCTGGGCTGGACGCCGTGGGAGGGGTGGCTGGGCACCGGTGGCGAGGGCCGGTGCTGCGAGGCCGAGGGCGCGCATCAGGCCCTTCGATTCGATCGAGCTCACGAAGGCCGCGACCTCGGCTTCCGGGTATTCGACGCGCGCAGCGAGCACAGACTCGAGCTCTGTGTAGACGTCCTCAAGCGGGATGTCGCTCTGACAGACTTCCGTGCAAAACTTGCAATGCATGCAGAGGAAAGGCACTTTCTCCTCAGCCGACGAGTAGCGGTTGCGATCGCTCAGAATCGCTGCCGCCATTTTCAGCTTACCGCGCGCCGTCGTCCGCTCATCGGCCGTCTCGATGTACGCGGGACATTTGGACAGGCAGCTCCCGCACGATGAACATGCTTCGATTGCCTTGCGGAGGGCACTCGTGGCCGGATCTCGGCGGACGGGCCGTGATCGCGATAGTGGGCCGTTGAGGCGCAGGAGCACACTGCTGAGACCCAAAGCGGCGCGAGTGAGTGCATTCCATCCGGACAGTTTGATGGAAGGCGCGAGGGACTTGGACGGATTGAACATGCCGTGCGGGTCGAGACGGCGTTTGAGTGCGCGCCTACGCTGTGCATCCTCGCCTCGATCCCTGAACAGCGAGTACCACAGTCCGTGCCCGTAGGGGCGTCCGCCGAGAGAGATCGCGCGGCGGGCCATAGTCAATGCCAGGTAGCCGTGAAGAGCGTACCCGAGGTGGTCGCGCGGGTCGCTGAAGAACGAAGGGATGGTGACGGCGCTCTCCGGTGTGTCGAAGGAAGCCTCGCAGAAGACCTCGACACCGTGAGATCGTCCGGCGGCCTCGGCTGCGGCGAGGAAACCGGCGAGCCGGTGACGCGGCACGACTACGTCGGCGGCGAGCATCCCCGGAGCGTACTTCTTCATTCGGATCGGAAAAAAACGTTCGTTCCAGAGAAAGCTGGCCACACCGCGCGGTGCCGTCGGAATTCCGCGCGACGCGAGGTGCTGCTGGAACCCCCAGGCCTCTTCGGCCTGCTCGTAGACGACGAGAATCGATGGTCTCTCCGGAAGCATCGTGTGCTCCCGATTCGCGATCCGCATCCTGGCCTGGTTGTAGAGCGTAATCGCATACGGCGAAAAGCGGCAGGCCTCGGAAACCAGAGCAGCGGTCGCATCGAGGTCGTCGCACGGGACAAGCACCGGGTGCATGACGCGCTGCCTCGTGCGGACTCTGAGCCTCATACTCCAGATGACGCCGAGCTCGCCTTCGCTTCCGAACATCAGATCGAGCTCGGGATCGCCGGCGGTCAAACGCCGGACGGGTCCGCCCGGAAGTACGACCTCGAGCTCCTCGACCAGTCCGCGGAGATATCCGTACTTGAGCGTCCCGATGCCAGCCCCACCCGTAGCGACCCAGCCGGCGACCGTGGAAAAGGCGCTGGTCGGGCATGTAAACACGTCCAGGCCATGCGGCTCGAGATACTCGCTCAGATCCGACCACCGGCACCCACCTTCCACCTCGACCGTCATCACCTCCTTCTCGAGCCGAAGGACACGCCGCCGCGGCGAAATATCCAGGATGACTCCGGATCGAGCCGGGACGGCACCACCGAGGGCGAACGAGCCGGCTCCTCGCGGGATTACAGGCACGCGCTCCTTGTCGAGGTGGGCGAGGAGTTGCGAACAGGCCTCGATCGTATTGGGCTGGGCGATCAGTATCGGCTCGGCCGTCAGGAACTTTCTTGCAAATGCGGGCGGCTGTGCCTGATCGCTGGAGTAGAGGAGACGAGACGAGGGGTCCGCGAAGATATTACCGTCAAACCAGCTCAGCTCGCGCAAGTCCACGAGCTATCGCTCCTCTTCGTCATCCTGCCCCGCGAGAAAGATAGCTCCGCGTGAGCTCCGTGTCAATTGGTGGAGCGAGGCCGGCGAGTCGTGCGTGAGATCCTTCCTCATCCGCCTGCGGCGGATTCCTCAGGATGACCACATGCATTCTTGGAGAGGTAGCAGTCAAGCCCCGACGACAGCGGGGGTGGGCGTCTCGTCTCCGGCGTCTCCAGTGCGGTCCGAACGCGGGATCCAGATCTCGAACCGCACTCCGCTCGGGGCGATGTCCTTGACGAGGAGCTTCCCACCGATGGCCTGGACCTGCCTCCGTGCGCTGGCGAGTCCGACTCCCGACCCGGGCTTGGAGTTGTCGAGTTGCTCGTAGAGTCCGAAAATACGCTCCTTGTCGGCGTCCGAAATCGTGGGCCCGTCATTCTCGACGATCAGCCCCACCTGGCGTTTGTGTGTCTCGTCGACGCGCAGACGAATTTCGGTTGCCGCGTATTTCAGAGCGTTGCTGAGCAGGTTCTCTACGGCGCGATACACGGCATCGGCCGGCGCGCGCACGAGGCACCCGCCACGAGAGAGCGCCCACCGCTCGTCCACCACATCACCGTTGATCAACAGATCGAGTCCACGTTTCTGCGCAGCGGGGCCGTAGGAGAGCGCCAGGTCGCTCACCATGTCGTACACCCGGAAGTCTCGCAGCTCGGGGCGATCCTCGACCACGGCAGTCCGGAGCGCCGCGACATAGGTCTCGATAAGGAACCTCATCCGCGCGGCCGCGTTTCGCATCACCTCGATCGCCCTCTGGCCCGCGCCGGATTCCTGCGGGATCTCCGACTCCACGATCTCGAGACCTCCGATAATCGGTGTCAGCGGGTTCTTCAGATCGTGCACAAGCATGGCGTAGAATCGTCGACGCTCTTCGCTGGCCGCCAGCAATGCCTGCGACTGCTGCTCGACCGTCCTCTTCTCCTTCTCCAGCTCCTCGGTGCGCCTGGCCACGGCATCCTCGAGTTTCCGCCGGATTTCCGTCAGGTGCCGCATGCGAAGGCGGTACGCGGCCACCGCGATGAGGACGACGACGACGCTGGCCAGGATCATGGCGGCCGGACTTCGGTACCATGGGGCGTTCACGCTGAATCGAAATCGTGCCGGCGCGGGACTCCAGATCCCGGTCGAGCTGCGGCAGGTGACTTCGAACGCATAGACCCCCGGCGGGAGCTTCGGATACCGCGCCTCTCGCAGAGTGGTCTCGGTGGGGGTCTCTTCCAGCCCGACCAGCCGGTACCGGAACAGAGTCTCATCGGGGCGGCGAAACGAAAGCCCCGTGAATGCTATCTCGAAAGTGCCATCCTTATGGTCGACTCGCGCCGCCCGGTCCAGGAGCACGGTCTGGCCCCCCAGCCTGGCCGAGAGCAGGACGACGTTGGGAGGCAGTTGAGTCCGGGGCTTCCGGGCATGAGCGAAATGCGCGAGCCCCTTCCCGGTGCCGATCCACAAGCCGCCGTCGGAGTCGCCCCATAGTGCGTTGACGTACTGCCAGACGAGTCCGTCGACATCACTATAGCTCGTCATCCTGCCGCCCTCGAGCAGGGTCACCCCCCGGCTCGTTCCGACCCACACTCTTCCGGCCGGGTCGCAGATCAGCGCTTGGGTCGAGTTCGATGCCAGTCCGTTGCTGGTGTCGAAGTTACGGACCTCGAGCTTCTCACCTCGATCCACTACCCGCGACGCTCCAACCGCCTCGTAGTAGCCCATCCAGATGGCTCCATCGCCCGCCTGAGCCAGGTAGGCGACCTCGTCGTGCCGCAGCCCGTCGCGCGTCGTGAACCGGCGCCAGGTCCCGCCTTCGAGCCGGGCAACGCCCTCCTGCCCTCCGACCCAGATACGGCCCTCCTTGTCCCGCAGCAGCGCCCAGATGGCCTCTGAGCCGTTCGCACCTGGGATCGTGACAGGCGAAAACTTCACATGCCCATCGGCGCGCGAGCCCCGGTACAATCCTTCCGTCGTCGCAACCCAAAGCGCTCCATCCGACTCCACCATCAGGTCCCAGACACGGTCACCCAACAGCCCGTCTCCCGGGCCATATGCCTCCACATCCCCTGACCGAGGATCGATGTAGCACACGCCTCCAGGATAGAACCCCACCCACACACCACCCCGCGGATCGGCCAGCATCGCGTAGGCGCAGCTCCCGGGGAGACTCCCCGTCCACGACCGCCACCTCTTGGCCGCGGGATCGAATCTGCTGACTCCCGCATCGGTCCCCACCCACAGGATTCCGGCCGAATCCCGGGTGATCGACCAGATGGATTCATTGACCAGGCCTTCGGCCGCGGTGAAGCACGTCCAATCGGGGTATCCGAGCCAGCAGTCCAGACCCGCCCCAGCGAGACCACACCACAGCAGCCCGTCCCGATCTTGCAGGAACGCGTTCACCGCACTGGCGGTCAGCCCGCCCTGGCGCCCGACGACGGTGCACTTCTTCGCACCCCGGGCGAGGTGGGCGACACCGAAGTCGGTCGGCACCCAGAGTCCGCCGGCAGTATCAATCGCAAGGCTCCCGAAGTAGCTCGACGGCGGAACCCCGACGCTCAGGTCGACAAACCGCCTGTCGGCTGAGTGACGGACGAGTAGGTGATTCGCACTGCGAGCCCACAGGCCACCCCCGTCCCCGTCCAGCAGCAATCCGTCGATTCGCTCGCTCGGAAGCCCACTCTCCGCACCCCACACCTCCAGCTCACCGCCCGCAATCCTCCCGACGCGGCCCGAGGCGTCGCCGAACCAGATGACACCGCCGCCGGGCGCGAGGACGGCAGTGGGCCGGCCCGGCAAGGGCTGAGAGTGGACGGGGACGAATTCGCTTCCCTTCATGACGCTGAGTCCGTGCACGGTGGCGACCACGAGCATCCCGTCGGGAGAGGATGCGATCCCTTGCGGGGGAATCGCTTCGGCCAGGAGCCCTTTCTCCGGGCCATAGGCGACGAAGCGGTCGCCGACTCGCATGGCGAGGCCGAGGTTCGTGCCCACCCAGAGCGCACCATCGCGGCAGAAGTGCACGGCGTGCACATAGCTGCTGGGGAGCCCCTCCTCGCGGCCGAAACGGTCGAACCGTTGCCCATCGAAACGAAAGAGGCCGTCCTGCGTCCCGACCCATATGAATCCCACGTCGTCCTGGGCGAGGGCGGTGACGGTGAGATCCGAGAGCCCTTGTGCCGTGCCGTGGTTTCTGAAGACGAAGCGACGCCCGTCCAGCTCGCTGCCATTGACGGCGATGGTGATCGTAAGCAGAGCCGAGGGCAGCAGGAGGGTACCCAGAGGCCGCAGGGGATGGGTTGCAGAGCCAGGACGAGACCCCGTGGTTGACGCGGCATGACATCCCACTACCGGGACTTCCTTCGGTTGGCCATCTCGGTGCATTATGTATGAAATCCGGCGTCTGCAAAGGATGTTACCACAAGACGCGAATGGCAGGGGGAAAAGAGAAGCATTCACGTCGTCCGAAAACCGGTGTATAACAGCCGACGCCAAGGAGAGATACTGATGAAACGATTCCTCACGCTAGCTGGAACCCTGTTCATACTGCTCATCGGAGTCCTCATCTTCCGCACTGCACGATTCACCTCCAAGCAAACGCAGGTCTCTGCCGTTGATCTGGCGCCGATCGACTCGGACCTCGCATCGCGGCATCTCGCCGACGCGATCGGATTCGCTACCGTCTCTAACGACGAGGAGGCCGACCGAGATGCATCGCAGTTCCAGGGGTTGCGGGATTACTTGCAGGTAGCGTTCCCCCTGGTTCATTCGGCGCTGCAGAGAGAAATCGTGGCGCAACACAGTCTGCTCTTCACCTGGACCGGATCCGAACCGGGGCGGCCACCGATCCTCCTCATGGGGCACATGGACGTCGTCCCGGTCGAGCCGGGGACGGAGAGAGACTGGACATATCCGCCCTTCGACGGAAGGATCGCGGATGGGTTCATCTGGGGTCGTGGGGCGATCGATGACAAGGTGACTGTGCTAGGCCTGCTCGAGGCGGTCGAGTCGCTCCTGCAGCAGGGGTTCAGGCCCAAACGAACGATCTACCTGGCCTTCGGCCACGATGAGGAGGCGCGGGGCACAGAGGGAGCCACAGCAATCGCAGCATTGCTCGGCAGCCGTGGCGTCCACCCCGAGTACATCCTCGACGAGGGTGGAGCGATTACGACGGGCGTAGTTCCTGGCATCTCCACGCCCGTGGCTTTGGTGAAGATCGCCGAGAAGGGATATGTCACAATCGAAATGACGGTCGAAAGTCAGGGTGGACACTCCTCCATGCCGCCGCGCGAAACTGCGATAGGAATCCTGGCCGAAGCCATCACCGTTCTCGAATCGCACCCGATGCCGGCATCCATCCGCGGTGCGACGCGGGTGTTCTTTGAGCTCGTGGGGCCTGAGATGCCCGTAATCCAACGGACGGTCATGGCGAATCTGTGGCTTCTCGAGCCCCTCCTGAAGCACCAACTCGCCAGGTCGCCGACCTCAGACGCCGTTATCCGGACGACCACGGCGCCGACGATGTTCGAGGCCGGGAGCAAGGAAAACGTCCTGCCTCTCAAGGCGCGAGCCGTCGTCAACTTCCGCATCCTGCCGGGAGATACGATTGCGAGCGTCATGGATCACGTGCGGAAGACCGTTCGCGACGACCGCGTGAGGATTGCCGCCGTGGGGGCGGGGAGTGAACCCTCGCCGATAGCGCCGGTCGACTCGCCTGACTTTCAAACACTCGCGCGCACGATCCGCGAGGTGTACCCGGGAACCATCGTTGCACCCGACCTCGCCGTCGGCGCGACCGACTCGCGGCACTACATGTCGCTGACGGATGACGTGTACGGTTTCGCGCCGTGCACCCTTGCTTCTGAAGATCTCCGTCGTTTCCACGGCACTGACGAGAGGATCTCAGTCCAGGCGTTCGCGCGCGCGGTACAGTTCTACGTGCACCTGATTCGGAGCACATCCGTGCCCGGGTAGATCCCACCCCCCGTACCGCCGCCTCGGGCGTGTGTCTCAACCTCGCACACGGGTGCGCAATTGACGACCACGGGTTCGGGCGCGCCGTTCCCCCTCGTGTTGATTCCGTTCGATCCCCGGCGTGGCACGCATCCTGCTACCTCGGATGGTGCCGCCGTCCGAAACGTTTCGTGCTCCAGGCGGGACTAAAGAGGTGGAGATGGGGACATACACGCGGATCCTGCTCGGTGCATCGGGCGCCGTGATGGCGCTCATCGCGGGCGCGAGGTTGTCCGGGATCAACGGTGACAGCGGGAGAGGATCGACGGGTTCTGGTTGGAGCGGCGAGGTCAAGGTGAGCAATACGGGAGGGCTGTCGAGCGGGGTCATCGGCCGCGGACTGGCGATTGATTCGCGGAACCGGTTGCACGTTGTCTGGAATGAGCAAGGGCTGCCGCAACGCGCGTACTATGCCCGGTCTACGGACGGAGGCTCGCGGTGGAGCACGGGGCGAAGCCTCTCAGACGGATCGCGCCCCGCCTATTCCCCCAACATCGCTGTCGGCCCGGGCGATGTGCTCCACGTGGCCTGGGTGGAAGCATATGCCGACGGCTCCCGCAGGGTCCGGTATTCCAGATCAGGAGACTCGGGGCTGAGCTGGACCGGAGTGCGGACAATCAGCCCGGCCATCAAGGGCGGGATCTCGACGCCCAGCATCAGCGTCGATACGAGGAACCGGATCCATGTCGCGTGGCACACAGGAAACCCGGATTACAGCCAGCCCCTTTGTAAAGTCTTTTACACTCGATCGACCAACGGAGGGAGCTCGTTTTCCTCGGCGCGTCAGTTGAACACAGGCAGCGGCCACGCCGCCTGGCCGCGGTTCAGCGTCGAGGGCACGACCGGCGACGTCGTCGCCGTCGCGTGGAGGGACAATCGCGCGAAGGAGGATTGGGACGTCTACGTCGGTGTTTCGGCAGATGGAGGGAAGACATTCACCGAACGGATCGGCGTGGCCAGCGAGAGGCCGGACTGGGATCCGGATGTTCTGGTGGATGTTGATGGCGTCCTTCATCTCGCGGTGATGACAATGAGGCCTGGAGGAGAGGGTGTCACGGTCGACTACCAGAGATCAACGGACCTGGGGCTGACCTGGAGCGAGCAGGTGACGCTCTCGGAGTCGCTCAGTCGCTTCCCCTTCTGGGCGCCTGCGACATCCGGTGGCGTCCTGTGGCTTTTTTGGAAAGACGAGAGAGACTTCCGCACATCGGCCTGCCCGGGGTTCGGGCGAGATCGCTGCGCGGACATCGCGGGGAAATATTCGACTGATGGTGGGGTCAGCTGGAGCGCGTTCGAACGCTCCACCGACCTCGGAGTGATCGAAGTCAAGCTGCCCTCGCCGGCAGTCGGGCCGGATGGCGTGCCGCACGTTGTGTGGAGCGACACGCGCGGGTCCAGAAGCGCCGAAGCGCTCTACCACGTGCGGCGCCTCCTCGCACCAGCCGCTCCGTGAACGGTCTCGCGGCCGCCACCGGCGACAGTCCGCGCCAAGCCGAGTCCGCGGAAGTCAGTCGATCCAGTCCCCGACGAAGATGTTTGTCTCGTGCGGCTCGGCGTTGTTCCGGTTGGAGGCGAAGACGATCTTTTTGCCGTCGCGGCTCACCATCGGAAACGCGTCGAATGTTTCATTGTACGTCACGCGTTCGAGGCCGCTTCCGTCGATGCCGATCAGGTACAGATCGAAATTCCTCTTCTGAGGGTCGTTCATGTTGGAGGCGAAGATGACCCGCTTTCCATCCGGCATGAAGTACGGCCCGAAGTTCGCGGCTCCGTTGGATGTGATCTGGCGGTTGTCGCTGCCGTCGGCGTTCATGACGAAGAGCTCCATGTGACCCGGACGGACGAGGTTCTGAGCGATCAGGCTGTCGTATTCGGTCGCCTCAGGGCCGTCGATGGGGTGCCAGGCGCGATAGACGATTTTACTACCATCGTAGGAAAAGAACGCGCCTCCGTCATATCCTTTGCTGTGGGTCAGCCGCTTCTGGCGGGTGCCGTCCGGGTTCATGACATAGAGCTCCGGGTCGCCGTCGCGCATCGACGTGAACAGGATCTTCGTACCGGCCCAGTCCATCACGCACTCAGCGTCGTATCCGGGCGTTGTTGTGAGCGGCCTAATGTCGCTGCCGTCGAGCTTCGCGGTGAAGATATCGAATGACGGGTAGAGAGCCCACGTGTATCCCTTACTGTGGTCAGGCGGCGGCGGGCACGCATCACCGGAGAGATGGGTGGAGGCATACATGATCCTGGTCCCGTCAGGGAAGAAGTAACCACAGGTCGTGCGGCCCTTGCCGTTGCTCACCATCACGGCTTCTCCCCCGTCCACGCTCACGAGGTATTCCGCATCGCAGGCGTGTCCGTCGCGCGTCGACTGCAGAATCAGATTCCTGCCATCGGCCGAGAAATAGGCTTCGGCATTCTCGCCGCCGAAGGTGAGCTGCCGGAGGTTCTTCAGATGGCTCTCCCCGGGGAGCTCGAGTGGCTTCGGTGAGGCGCTCGTAGCGGCCGGCCCGGGGGTCGCGGGTTCCTCACCGTTCGAGAACAGCCCGAATGCCGCGACCGCCCCGGTGGCGAGAACGATTGCAAAATATCTCATGAGTCCAGTTCTCCTTCGAACAGATCACGGGATTCTACCTCAAGATTATCCGGGGTGAAATCGTTGGGCCCGGACGCAAGGCTACGGCAAAGTCCCGGAAACCGCAGATTTCACAGATTGACTCGCAGATGTCGCCGATTGCTTCGCGCCGACCCGACAGTGAAGAGCAAGTTGCTCGTCGGTTGAATGCTGGAAGAATCTGCGCAATCTGCGCGGAAATCTGCGCCATCTGCGGTTTCGCACGGAACGGCCTCCCCCGAGTCGGCGCCTCGACTTTGCCGCAGCCCTGCCCGGACGGTGTTTGACTCCCTCAGCGCGCTGGAATAATGTCTCGCCCTTTGGATTCCCTATGGTGCACCCGTTGCGTGAGTGGATCGAGACGACGTTTGAGAACCTGGGGGCTCCAGGCATCTTTGCACTGGCGTTCTTTGATTCCTCGCTCCTCTCTCTCCCGGAAGTCAACGACATCGTTCTTTTCGTGAAGTGCTCGGGTGCGGGGTGGCTGGCAGCGCTCTACGCCTCCGCTGCGACCTTGGGGAGCGCCTCCGGGTGCTCATTGCTCTACGTGATCGGGAGGCGGAGCGGGGAGGCCTTGGTCCGGCGCCTCGCACCTCAGAGGTTCGTCGCCGTCAAAAGGGTCGTGGCCCGCTATGGCGTCTACTCTGTCTTGATCCCGTCAGTCCTGCCCCCACCGCTGCCTTTCAAGATATTTGTCCTGTCAGCCGGCGTGTTCGGATTGCCATATCGATCCTTCATTCTGGTGATCCTTCTCGGACGCAGCCTTCGGTACTTCTCGGAGGCGGCCGCAGCGGTCTTTATCGGCCAGCCGGCGTTGGCTTTCTTTGAAGCCCACCCATACACGATCGCGGGCGCTGCGATCGCCATCCTCGCAACCGGAATCGCGGCCCAGTACGGGATCAGGGTGGCACTGAGACGCCGGGGAGTTATCGAGGAATGACACCGACGCTCGTCCCCTTTGACCCCTGACCCTCCATCATGGCAACTCCCCTCGGACACGGTCTCGCCGGGGCGATCATCTGCCTGGGCTGCAGGCGCGTCGGGTGGCAGGCCCCGTCAATGGCCGCGGCGGTGATTGTGGCGAATCTCCCGGACGCGGATTTTCTCCCCGGCATCCTGGTAGGGTGGCCGTCACGATATCACCATGGGGCCAGCCACAGCATCGTTGCGGCGATGATCTGCGCTCTCGCAATCGGCATCTGGTCGGCCGCAGGGAAGCACCACCCGACACCGGCGCGCGCCGGGATCCTCCTGGGTGTCTGCTACCTGTCGCATGTCATCATCGATTACTTCACGGTCGACACCGGAACCGCGGTCGGCATCCCGGTATTCTGGCCGTTCAGCCACGACCTCTTCATCGCCCCGCACCCAATCTTCGGCGACGTCAAGAGGGATAATTTCTTCGACCTGGCCATCCTTCGCCACGACCTGTGGAACCTGGTCATCGAATCTGCGGTATTCCTGCCCCTCTTCCTGCTGCTGCATCACGCCGCGCGGCGCAAGCCGTGATCGGAGTTCCAAGTTCAAAGTTCCAAGTTCAAAGTTCAAGATTCAATGCGGATGTTCGGAGTTACCGAGGTTCCACATTACCCAACCTTGAACTTTGAACTTTGAACTTGAAACTACTTTATCCGCGCGTGGTAGGAGCTGCGAACGAGCGGCCCGGAGACGACGTCGTCAAACCCCAGTCCAAGGGCCCCATCCTTGAGTGCGGCGAACTCCTCGGGGGTGTAGTACCGCGCGACCTCGTGGTGCTCCCGCGACGGGCGCAGGTACTGTCCGATCGTCAGGTACCGGCAGCCGGAGTCGCGGAGATCAGCCAGCACAGCGATCACCTCATCGGCGGTCTCCCCGAGTCCTACCATGATGCCGCTCTTCGTGATGACGCTGGAGTCGATACGGCCCGCGAGGCGCAACAGGTCGAGGGAGCGGTCGTATCTCCCGCTCGGCCTCACCTCACGATACAACCTCGGGACAGTCTCGACATTGTGATTGAAGACCTCCGGCCGGGCCTCCATCACCTTCTCGACAGATTCAGGACGCCCGCGGAAATCCGGCACGAGCACCTCGATTGTCGTGCCCGGGCAGTTGGCTCTGACGGCCTGGATGGTTTCGTAGAAAATCTCCGCCCCGCCATCCGGCAGGTCGTCCCGGGCCACACTCGTGATCACCGCGTGGCGGATGCCCATTTCCTTGACGGCCGCCGCGACCTTGACCGGCTCATCACGGTCCAGGTACGGCGGCCTGCCGCTCGTGACGGCGCAGTACGAGCAACGGCGCGTGCACACCTCTCCGAGGATCATAAACGTCGCCGTTCCCATCCCCCAGCAGTCTGCGATATTGGGGCACAACGCGCTCTCGCAGACCGTGTGTAGACCGGAGCCGCGCATCAGAGCCTTCAGCTTGAAGTAGCTCTCGCCCGTCGGGAGCTTTATCTTCAGCCACGCCGGCCTCTGCCCCGGGCGGTCGACCGGAACGTTCGGCGTTACCATAGGCGAAGCGCTCACCGCTGCGCTCGCGCCGGCGAAAGAAGCCGCAGTGCGTGAGAGCGTCTCCGTGCCTGCCCTCCCGGCTTCCAGTTTCCCTGCGAGGCCGCGGACGATCTCGCCCTCATGAGATTTCCGTCACCTCTGAATACCAATCGCCCTCACCGGATACTATTGGAAGAGCTCGAGTATCTCGTCGAGCTGCCCGGCCTTCTTGAGCGACGAATCGATCGACTTCTCCATCGTGGCGATCTGGTTCTTGTAGTCCTCGATGGCATTGCGGTGGAGGTCGACCTCGCCCGTGAGCGCCCCTTTGGCTCGCCTGATCTCCTGCAGCACCTCGTCGACCGACACACCCATGGCGGCCATCGTCTTCCTGACGATGGATGCTCCTGTCTTCTTGTTCACCTCGGAAGGCAGATCATGGATCAGCCGAATCAAGGTATCCACCTGAGGGTTATGCCCACCGACCCCCGGGAGAATGACTGGCTCAGCTGCCGGGACATCCGAGGTCGCAAGCTCCGCCGTCTGAGGCTCAACCCCCGCGGTTTCCTCATTGGTGCCGATCACGGCCTTGAGGATCTTGCGTCCCCAGCCCTCCCCGGGCGGCACTTCCTGGTTTTCGTCCAACCCCAACCTCCGGCGATGAAGAATAGCCCGCACCTCATCTTGTGTCAAACTCCGAGATGGTGGAACGTCATTTCAACGGGAATCTGGATCGTGGCACCCGGCTTGTGGTATCCTCTCCGAGTACATGGGAGTGTCCGTCAGAACGATCCGTACGGTCGTGGGAAGTCTGATTCGTCCGGCCCGGCCCTTCGGACTCTGATTCTAGCGCATAGGGGGGAACAGTTCCCCGGCACAGCCATCGAAGGGGGGAAGATGGCCGGTCTCGGTCGCAATCATTGGGCTCTGATCCTGGGGGGATCGAGCGGGTTCGGGCTCGCCGTCGCCAGGAGGCTCAGCTCGGCTGGGATGAACCTCTGCGTCGTTCACCGCGACAGGCGGGGAGCGATGGAGCGGATCGAGCGGGAGTTTGCCGAAATCCAGAAGACCGGCGTCGGGTTCTTGAGCCTGAATATAGACGCACTAAGTCTTGAAGGGCTGGATTCGACTCTCACGAAGCTCGCCGAGAGTATGGGATCGGGTGGCAAGGTGCGTCTGCTTTTTCACTCGATCGCTTACGGTAACCTCAAGCCGTTGGTCGCGGCAGCGCCGCGACCCGCGGCCCATGACGCGCAGTCAAGCCTCGCTGGTGCGCTTGGGATTGACGAAGAGAAGCTCGAGCGGGGGATCCAACAGGCATTTGGCGACGGCGCGCACGCCCTGTTTCCGCTGGTCACCGCCACGTATGGCGATGCAGTGATGGAAGACGAAGACATGGTTCGCACGATTTACAGCATGGGCACCAGCCTCCTCACATGGGTGCAGCGCGTCCATGCCGCGAGGCTCTTTGCCGATGACGCGCGCGTGATAGCCCTGACGAGCGAAGGCAACGAGGTTGCCTGGCGCGGCTATGCAGCAGTCGCCGCGGCGAAATCGGCACTCGAGTCCGTGTCGCGCGCGATTGCCGTCGAGTTCGGCCCCTATGGAATCCGATCGAACATCATTCAGGCCGGAGTGACGGACACGCCGGCGCTGCGAGTGATCCCTGGCAGCGATCGAATGAAGGCAGCCGCGGCTCTCCGAAATCCACTGGGGCGAATGACGCGCCCAGAAGACGTCGCGGATGTCGTCTATCTACTCTGCACGCCGGAGGCCCAATGGGTCAACGGCGCCCTCATCCGGGTGGACGGCGGCGAGCACATCGCCTCTGTGTGATCGCAACATCATGCTACATCTGCGTGGGGTTGGTCACTTCCATCCGGAAAACCGGATTGACAACCATTTCCTGACCGCCCTCGACATCGGCACCGACGATCAGTGGATCATGGAGCGAGTGGGGATTCGGTGCCGCCGCACGGTCTTGTCGTTGGACTACATTCGGGAGACACGGAATCGTCATCCACAGGACGCCGTGAAGGCATCGGCCTACAACAACGCGGTGACCGGCGCCCGTGCGGCCCGCATGGCTCTGGATCGCGCCGGCCTGACGACAGGCGACATCGGCATGGTGATCGCGGGCGGCTGCTCACCCCAGTACACGATTCCGGCGGAGGCCTGCATGATCGCCGCTGAGCTCGGGATCAGCGCACCGGTTTTCGACGTGAATTCGGCCTGCTCGAGCTTCGCCGTGCAGCTCCACTATCTCGACTCGATGCGCCCCGAGACTCTTCCCGATCACATCCTGGTTGTCAACGCCGAGAACAATACGAGGACCGTCGACTACAGCGACCGGCGAAACGCGGTGCTGTGGGGCGACGCGAGCTCCGCGGTGGTCGTCTCGCCCCGCGTTCCCGGGCGGATGCAGATCCGGAGCAGTATTGTCGAGTCGGATCCCACTGGATGGGACAAGGTGGTCATACCCACCGGCGGGCATTTCCATCAACACGGCTCGGCGGTGCAGGGCTTCGCCATCAGGAAGTCGACCACGACTCTGACAAAGCTGAGGCACTCGTGCGCAGGCGATCCGCATCGGCTCTATTTCATCGGGCACCAGGCAAACCTGGGGATGCTGCGGACGACCTGTGAACGAGGTGGGATCAGCCCGGATCGCCACCTGTTCAATGTCGACGAGTACGGCAATTGCGGCGCGGCCGGCGCGCCGTCGGTTCTGTCACAGAACTGGGAGAGGTTCATGCCGGGCGACGAGATCGCGCTCGTCGTCGTCGGTTCGGGTCTGACCTGGGGCGGGCTGCTCATGAGGGTTCCGGAGGATTAGTGAAGTACGCCGAATTTCTGTCCCGCTCACAGTTCTCGAAGGATGAGCTCCTGGCATGCGCCTGGGGGACCCTTGTCGAAGATCCGCCGCCCGATGGCTTCGCCACGCTGCCGTCGCCCCCTATGTTGATGGTCGATCGGATCACGGAGATTTCTCATCGCGGCCCCCAAGGCCGGATCGTTGCGGAACAGGACATCTGCCTCGATGCGTGGTTCTTCCAGTGTCATTTCCGCACGGATCCCGTGCAGCCGGGATGTCTCGGCGTCGACGCGATCTGGCAGCTTGTCGGGTTCTACGCCGGGGTGCGCGGAGCGAAGGGCGCGGGGCGTGCGCTCGGCGCGAAGGAGATCGAGTTCTTTGGGCAGATCAGACCGCACAACAAACTGGTGCGGTACGAGATCGACATCAGGCGCTACACTGAGCTTCCGGCCAGCGGCGCTGCGATGGCGATCGGGACGGGCAGTGTGACGGTCGACGGCGAGCGGATCTACACGATCACGGATGCGAAGGTCGGGATCTTCAAGGGGATTCGCTATGGAGACTACCCGCACCGGTCCGCGAACTCGCTGGGGGGCGTGATCGCACGATGACATCCGCTGCAGGGTCGAGAATGACGCCGGCCGAGGTGCTGGCACTGCTTCCTCAGCAGCGGCCTTTCCGGTTCGTAGATGAGATCATCGAGGTGGATGAGCGGCACATCACCGGCTGCTACACTTTTCGCGGTGATGAGGACTTTTACGCGGGTCACTTTCCGGGGCGGCCAATGACGCCAGGCGTGATCCTGCTTGAATCGATGTGCCAGGTCGGCATCGTGGCCCTCGGCATCTACCTGTTCGCGATGGAAAACTCGATCGAGGACGCGCGCCATTGGACGACGATGTTTGCGGATGCCGAGTGCGAGTTCTTCCGGCCGGTACTGCCGGGCGAGAAAGTGACGATCCGAGCTGAGAAGATCTTCTGGCGCAGGAGCAAGCTGCGTTGCAAGATAGAGATGTTGGCTGACGATGGGACGCTTGTCGCGCAGACGACGGCGTCGGGCGTAGGAGTCCGGAATGCGTAGAGTTGTCGTAACGGGGATGGGCGTGATCGCGCCGAACGCTCACGGCCTGGATGATTTCGAGCAGGCGTTGCGTGAGGGCCGATCGGGTATCCGCTTCTACGAGAAGCTGAAGAACCTGGGGTTCGTCTGCCAGGTCGGCGGGATACCGGGGGGTGTCGACGAGCTGAAAAGGAGCTACTTCGCCGAAGAGGCGCTGTTGGCGATGAACAGCAACATGATATTCGCTGGCATCGCCGGGATCGACTGCTGGCGCGATGCCGGGTTCGATCTTCCGGACCGGGTGGAATCCCCGGTCGACTGGGACACGGCGGCCACGATCGGGACCGGGATCGGCGGAGTGGACACGCTCGGCGATTTCGTGGTGCCGCGCGTGAATGAGGGGAAGGTGAAGCGGCTCGGAAGCACGACCGTGGAGCAGACGATGAGCAGCTCGGTGAGCGCGTGCCTTGGAGGGATTCTCGGCTTGGGCGGGCAGGTGACGACCAACAGCAGCGCTTGCACGACCGGCACGGAAGCGATTGTGAACGCGTTCTTCCAGGTGCGTGAAGGCCGGGCCAAGCGCGTCCTGGCAGGTGGATCCGAAGGCTGCTCGCACTACATCTGGGCCGGATTCGACGCGATGCGCGTCCTCTCGCGCGGGTACAACGAGCAGCCCGAGAGGGCGTCGCGGCCGCTGAGCGCCTCGGCTGCTGGTTTTGTGCCCGCCTCAGGAGCAGGAATTCTGATGGTGGAGGATCTGGAGAGCGCTCAAGCGCGCGGCGCCCGCATCTATGCGGAGATTGTCGGCGGCCACGTGAACTGCGGGGGGCAGCGCGGCGGCGGGAGCATCACGGCTCCAAACCCGGCGGGCGTTGTGCGGTGCGTGCGCGCGGCGCTCGCAACCGCCGGCGTGCGACCCGACGAGGTCGACGTGATCAACGGACACCTGACGGCGACGATGGCGGATCCGCTCGAGGTTGCCAACTGGAGCGTTGCGCTCGAGCGAGCTCCCGGGGAATTCCCCCTGATCAACTCAACGAAGTCCCTCATCGGCCACGCGCTCGGGGCCGCGGGAGGAATCGAATGCGTTGCGTCGGTGCTTCAACTCTCCCGAGGCTTCGTCCATGGGTCGATCAACTGCGAGGACTTGCACACGGAGCTGCAGGCGTACGCGGCGAGCATTCCGAGGGAAACGAAAGAGGTGCAGGCGCGCATCCTCGCGAAGGCGAGCTTCGGTTTTGGAGATGTGAACGGCTGCTTGATATTCAAAAGATGGGAACCGGATGCCTCGCGGAGGTATCATTGAGAATAGAAAGGAGAGCGAGATGACGAAGACAGAGGCCTACGAGAAGGTGGTGAAGATCATTACACCTTTCACCAAGAAAACGGATGCGCTGAAAACAGTCGGGGAGGAGACCCGGATTCTCGAAGATCTGGGGGTGAATTCGGCGCGACTCGTGGATATCATTCTCGCCTTCGAGGACGAGTTCGGGATTGCCGTGGATGACGAGGCGGCTGACAGGGTTCGCACTGTGGGAGATGCGGTGAACATGATTCTCCAGAAGGCTGGGGCCTGAGCCTTCCGCCATTTTGAGACGATGCTCTCGCTCCGGGAGCGACTAGGGCTGCGGCTCCAGGCCGCGATTGCCCGTTGTCTCGCTCTGCCGACCTACTACCTCACCGTGCTCTGGTTCAGGCGCTTTCGCGGCTATCGTGTTCCGGAGATGAATCGCATCCGCGAGGCGTTCCGGGAGATTCGGGCTCAGGGCAGCGAGCCGTTCATTATTTGCGCAAACCATCTGACCATGATCGACTCGCTCCTCGGCATCTGGGTCCTCGCGCCGGGGTGGCGGTATTTCTTCGGCCTGGGGTGCTACCCCTGGAACGTTCCCGAAAGGCGGCACGTGCGCGCGAGCCTTTTCTTCCGCGTCGGCTGTTACATCGGCAAGTGCATCACGCTGCTTCGCGAAGGGCCGCAGGAAGGTAAGCGGAAGGTCATGCTGAAGCTGAAACACCTGATGTCGCGCGGCCAGTCGCTGATGATTTTCCCGGAGGGCGGGCGGAGCAGGACAGGGCGGATCAACGCCGAAGAGTTCTCCTACGGGGTGGGGCAAATCCTGCTCGATACACCGGCCGCGCGGGTCCTCTGTCTCTACCTGAGGGGGAAGGGGCAGGAGCAGTACAGCAATCTCCCGAGGCACGGCGAAGAGTTCTACGTGGATCTCAAGGTGATTTCACCCGCCTCGAAATCAAAGGGCTTGCGTGCGGTCAGGGATCTGGCAACCCAGATCATCGGGCAGCTCAAGGCGATGGAGCTGGAGTACTTCGGGATGGTCGATGCTCGTCGGTAATGACATCGTCGATCTCACAGCCCCCGGGGCCGGCGAGAAGCACCGCGACCGGCGCTTTCTCGAACGAGTGTTCACGCCCGAGGAGCAGGCAATCATCGCTGATGCAGCCGATCCGGATCGCGTGCTCTGGATGATCTGGTCGGCGAAGGAGGCGGCGTTCAAGATCGCTTCAAAGCTCATCCCCGGCACGGTCTTCGCGCATCGCAAATTCCGGGTATGGCCGATCTCGCTCCACGCGGGCCGTGTGTGTTCCAACGGGGTGGAGGTGAACGTCGAATGGGAGTGCTCATCTGATTTCGTCCATTGCGTGGGGCGCATCGGAGCCGAGGAGCGCCCCGTCTCGTCCGCTGTTCGCCATCTGGATGGCGCATTCGAAGCCTCTGTCGAGAACCACGCTCTGACCGCCCGCGAAGTTGAATCGGTGCACTCGATCGAGTCGGCGGCGGTGAGGCGCGTCGCGAAATGCCTGGCGATCCACCTCGGCCTGCACGATGCGGAGATTGTCCGCGTGCGCGGAGCCGCCTCCGGGTGGGCACCGCCGCACGTCGAATGCAACGGCCGCCCGGCACCCGGGTTCGACGTGAGCCTCTCCCACGACGGCCGCTTCGTCGCCGCCGCGGTTTCCGTTGGTGCAGGCCCTACTGATCGCGCCGTATTCTTATGATCGAGACAGAGATCACGGTGAAGGAGCCTGCCAACCGGACGCCGTGGTCGCGGATTGCGCGAGCTGTCAGATCCGACTTCAACTCTGCAGAAAGCCCGGCCAGCCGCAAGAGGATCACTCCCGTATGCAGGCGTTTCAAGCGGTACACCAACTCCCCGAAGTCCTTGTCTTGGGTCAACAAAGGGGCGTCCTGGGAATTTGCCAGATCCAATACGTCCTGGTCTCCTGCGCCCTGCTGTGATTCGGCGACATACAACACAAGATGTCCGGCATTCCCAACGCGGCTGAGCCGCAACCAAAAAGGTTGCGTCTCAGCCGCGCGTGAGAGCGTCCGGCCCGCTTCGCGGGCCTGGAGCGTGGAGCCAGAGCCCTTGAGCGAAGCGAAGGGGTGAGAGCGTTCTTCCGAGCCACTCTGATCCGTTCGAGGCGACTGCTCCGTTCCTGCATTCCTCTCCTCCTGCTTTCCTTAGAGGGATCGGGAGGATTCAGCATTGTCAAGAATCTTGCCATTTCGTGTCAACACGCAACTTGTAAGACA
>JACPPM010000158.1 GCA_016191015.1 Acidobacteriota bacterium
ACGAGGTCAGGTAATCTTCGAGCCAGTTACGCGCTTCGAGGTCGAGGTGATTGGTAGGCTCGTCCAGGAGCAGGAGCTGCGGCCTGCCGAGAAGAAGCTTGGCAAGCGCGAGGCGCATCTGCCAGCCGCCCGACAGGGTGCCCGTCTCCCGCTCAAAATCCCCCTGGCCGAACCCCAGACCACGGAGCACGGTCGCTACCTTGAGATCGATCGAGTATCCTTCTTCGCGCCTGAACTGATCCTGCAGCTCGCTGTATTGGTCCAGCAACTTCTCGTGCTCGGCGGCGGGAACATCCGCGTCGGCGAGCCGCGCTTCGAGCTGATGCATGCGCTCTTTCAGCTCGAGAAGCGGCCGAAAGGCCAGACTGGCTTCTTCGAAGACACTGAGACCCGCGTGAGCAATTCCATCCTGAGGAAGGTAGCCGATAGTCAGGGCGTTGGGTTTGGTGATCCCGCCGGCGTCCGGTTCCTCTTCACCCACCAGCATCCGCAGCAGCGTCGTTTTGCCGCTCCCGTTCGCGCCGCAAAGCCCGATGCGGTCTCGCTTCGAGATCTGCCAGTCCACGTTCTCGAAAAGAACGCGGTCGCCGAAGGCCTTCGAGAGACTGGAAACCTGGATCATTCGATGAAGATTAAAGCCTGAGGCCCGGCGGCAGGCCTTCCGGCAGGATGTCGCGCATTCGGAGCGCGAGGGACTGCGCATGATGCGGAGCCGATTCAGGCAGGCGGAACCGGGGGCGCTCGGCAATGGCCGCATCGATCGCCAGCGCGTAGTCCGCCAGCATGTGCTCGAGCCGGTGGTTCGAGTCGATGAACTGGCGCGCGCGTTGGCCGCGCCTCTGAAGCTCTGACGTGTCGGCCAGCAAGCCGCCCAGGATCTTCACAATCGACACGGCCTCGTCGAAGAGATCCACGCGTGGAGCGATGTCGTGTGGGATGCCAGTCAAGTGGAGGAGGTCGGAGACGAGGGTGACGCGGCCGGCGCCGAGAGCGCGCAGGAGAGATGCCGACATCTCCCGTGCAGATGGGTAGCGCAGGTTCAACACGACCGTGGCGGCGTGCAGAAGAGCCTGGAACTCGTCTTCGTCGACCGCGCCTGTGATCCGGACGTTTTTCACGAGTCCCATCTTTCGGATCAGGGGCCGCGGATCATAGTGCCGCGGGCGGCGCCCGACCAGAAGGTACAGCAGTCGCGGGTACTTTTCCCGCAGGAGCTTCACCGCCTCCAGACACGCATCGACCCGTTTCTCCCGCGTGATGAATCCGAAGGATGCGATAATGGGCCATGCGTCGCCCAGGTCGGTCTTCGCCGCCGGTGGTTCCGCCGGAGTATCGATACCCATGCGGAGGAAGCAGACCGGCTTCACAGGAGACGCCTCCTTCAACTGCTCCACCCCGAAGCGCGTATGGGTTCCGACGGCCAGTGAGGAGTCGACCATGAGCTTGTTCATCGGGAACTGGTAGCAGGTGAAGTCGGAGGGGATGTGGGCGAGAATGTCGCCTACCTGCCGGCCGAGCCCCGGGTGGCAGTACTCCAGCTCGGCCTTGTACTCGTCGTGCCGGGAGCGCGTCAGGAGAACGTGACCGCGGGCGTGGTGGATGACAAGGTCATGGAGGATGAGCAGTCCCGGGTACTGGAAGATGAAAGGGTGCATGTACGAGTGATGCAAGCTATTGCCCATCTGGTAGACGGGCAAGTCGTAGGGCAGCTGGGCGTTGCGCCAGAGAAACTCGTCGTGTGGGAATCTTCCTGAGTGCGGCAGCAGGGTACGTGGAGGCGGCGAGCGCCGTTCATAGTAGAGATCGACATCGTGCAGCTTGGTGAGGCCGGCGAGGAGTGTTGTCGAGTAGTCACTGATGCCCGACGGGGTTGGCGGAAGCGGGGAAAAGAAGGCGAGACGCGCCACGGCCCTATCTGCCCACGAGGGACTCGATGACGCGGTCCCAGCCGATGCAAGCGACACGATCGGCACCAGTTTCGCCGAGCCGCCGGGCGAGATCGCGGTCTTCGAGCACCTTTGTCACAGCGGCGGCGATCTCCTCGGGCCGAGTCGCTGTCACCATCCCCGTTTCGCCGTCGGTGACGAACTCGAGCGTGCCGCCTGAGTCCCGGCATGTCACGACGGGCTTGCGGGATTTCATCGCCTCGACGGTCACGTAGCCGTAATCTTCGTCGATCGGGCCGTAGAAGACGCAGCCGCATTGGGCATAGAGGTCGAGCAACGTGCGGTCGTCGACTTCGCCGGCGAATCTGACGCGCGAGGTGACACCTTCCTTCTCGCACATCTCATCGAGCGCCTTTCGCATCGAGCCGGTTCCGACCATCACGCATGTGTAACGATCGGGGATGAGCTGCATCGCCTTTATGATGAGCTCCGGGCGCTTGTTCCCTTCGAGGCGCCCCACGCACAAGACAAAATCGCCGTAGGAGTCGGTGCGGTAGCGATCGCCCATGTGAGGCGGCGGGTACAGGGGTGTGGAGCGGCGGCCGTTGAACTTGAGCAGCCGGTTGGAGACGTTCTTCGAAATGGTGTAAACGCGCCGGCTATCCTTGAGGGCTTCCGAGTCCCACTTGATCACGGCCTCCCGCACCTGATTGTCTTCGAGCTCATTGTGGAAGGCCGTGTAACGCGTATTGTACAGATCATAGATCTCCCGAAACTGGTGAACCAGCCACGTCACCTTCCCGGGGTGTTCTGCGAAATACGATGGAAACTTGGTGGCGATCACACGATCGATCTTCTCGCCGTTGATCTCGTCGAGCTTCATCAGCTTCCAGGCGAGGCAGTTCTTCACGAGCTCCGTCTTCGGAATCCAGCGGAACGGCAGGGTCACGATGTCGACCCGGTGACCGGCTTCCTGGATCTTGTCTTTGAGCGATTGGGTGAGGATCTCAGCGCCGCCACGGACGTACGGCACCTGGACGGCCAGGATCAGAATGTTCATCGGAAGCAGGGACGGAGCGTGGGAGACTGGGAGAGTGAGAGAGTGAGGGGGTGAGTTGGTGCAAAATGCAAAACTCCGGAGGCAAGCATGGCGCCCTTGAACTTCGAACTTTGAACTTTGAACTTCACAGCTTGCGCGCAACGAGTGCGTAGTCCTGGTCCCCGAACAGGATACGGTTGAGCTTCTTCGTGTTGTCGTCGGCGCCGGTAAGCTTGAGCTCTGACGCGACGGGCGATCGTGACAGGATTTCGATCTCGCCAAAACCCGACTCCTCGACGAAGAAGCGCAGAGTGTCCGGATGGATTGGTTGCACGTGCGAGAGATCCCGGTAGTAGGCTTCGAAGAGCGCGTAGAGGGAGGTCGGGTTGATCGTCTCGATCACCAGCCTGCCTCCCTTTTTCAGCTTGAAGAAGCTGAGCTCGAGGAACCGCAGCAGATACGCCGGCTCGAGATGCTCCACGACCTGCGCGCTGAACAGGCCGCCAAGAGTCCCGTCGCCGAGGGACTCGAGATGGCCGACGACGTCTGCTTTCTCAGCCCGCAGCCCCTTCTCGCGGCAGTGCGCCACCATTTCGTCGTTGATGTCGATCCCGTAACAGGGGCGCTTCGTGTCCGCGAGCAGCTCGAGAAGCTCCCCTCGCCCGCAGCCCGCGTCGAGCACCGGCCCGTCGCAGTCGAAGAGATCGGCATAGCTCCGGAAGCGTTCCCGAATCAGCTCCTCGCTGCCCCTATAACGAAACTCGAAGTTCGAGTATTTGTAGTCATCGAGGCTAGAGGGGGCAGCGACCGCCGCTGCTCCGTGCACGGGAATCGCGGCCGAGTCGAGCAGGTTTTGCACCTGACGCTTCAGTGACAGCGTCCCATTCGAGACTTCGCCGATTCGCGTGAACAGCTCCTGCCTCGCGCGCGTGATCTCGTCGCTGATGGCCGCGCGCAGGAGGTCGCTTTCACGGCGCAGCTCGTGCTCCAACTTTCTGTGCATTTCGTCGCGCACCAAAGCGGACTCGTGGAGCTGCAGCATCATCTTCTCAAGCTTCCGGTCGAACGACTCGAGCAGCACGTCGAGCCTTCCCGAGAGCAACTCCACCCGATTCTGGATCAGGTTCTTCAGCTTGTCCTGGCCCGCATTGAGATGGTTGAAGATGTTCTGGACATGGTTATTGATCAGACCATTGACCTCGCGGTCCTTGGTATCCACCATCGCGATGATCGTCTGGAAATATCGAACACGCGCACTCTCGAGCTCTTGCATCCTCACCGCCAGATCGTGAGACGCTTGGGCAAAATCGTTCAGGAATGGTACCAGGGCCGTTCGGAACTCGTTCTGCCGAGCGATGGCCGACACGAGGTCGGCATCCCGAGCCGAGACGGCGGCGGTCACCCTGGTGATCGCTGCATCCAGATCCTCAGGATGCCGCCGGTGTGCCCCGTACACCCAATCGATCCGGCTATTCACAGCGGCGAAGCGGTCCTCGAGCTGCAGCAGCCTCGTCGCGAAGATCCGAATCTTCTCCTTGATCCTCCCCTTGAGGGAACGGGGATAGACATCTCGAGGGATGTCAGGGGGACAGGGGATCTGTCCGGGAAGCCTCTCGGTCCGCTGCACCGTGTAAGAGGCAGGTCCAGGCACGGGCAGATGGACCAGGTCATTGATCCGCCTTAATTCCTCGAGAAGCGCCGGCCTCTGTTCGTAAGGTACCGGAATCCGGTGAAGCGAATCAAGCCGGGTCAGCCATTCGTTGAAGGCCTTCTCCGCCGCTTCCCGCTGCTCTTTCAGAACATCGAGGCTCAGATGCATCGGAATATCCTAACAGAAAGCAGACCAAGCACGGAATGGGCGTCTCACAAGACGACGGCAAAGTCCCGGAAACCGCAGATTTCACAGATCGACTCGCAGATGTCGCCGATTGCTTCGCGCCGACTCGAGAGTGAGGAGCAAGTTGCTCGTCGGTTGAATGCTGGAAGAATCTGCGTAATCTGCGCGGAAATCTGCGCCATCTGCGGTTTCGCACGGAAAGGCCTCGCCCGAGTCGGCGCCTCGACTTTGCCGCAGCCCTGCCTGCCATCGTTGACGTTCTCCCCCCGCAGCGATAGTATCGCGCTTATGGTTAAACGATGGGCTCTGCCGGCTGTTCTCCTTCTGATGTCGCCGTTCGTCTCAGCTCACGACTACTGGCTCGAACCGAAGTCGTCGTTCCCCTCGCCGGGCACGCACTTCGACGTCAGCCTATTCGTCGGTATGGATCTCACACCTGAAAAGGAGCATCCATACCAGACAGAGCGGGTAGAGAGCTACGTCGTGAAGGGCTCAGGCGCGACGGATGCCAAGCCCGTGGAAGGACGAAAACCGGCATTCAGCGTCCCGCTCGGCAAGTCCGGCGACGTGTTGGTCGCCCTCGTAAGGAAGGTAGCACATATCGAGCTGACGGCGGAGGAATTCAACGACTACCTCGCGCACGAAGGGCTGCCCCACATCCTGCAGGCGCGTCAGAACGCGGGCATCGCCGGGAAGCCGGCCCGTGAGAAGTACACCCGTTATCTCAAGGCGTTTGGCCGCGCCGGCTCGGGCGACGGTCAGGTTTTCACCGAGCCCGTCGGACACACGCTCGAGATCGTGCCGGCGAAAGATCCGCTGAGTCTCAAGGCCGGGGAGGTCCTGCAGGTGAAGGTGCTGTTCGAAGGGAAGCCGCTCGCCGGCGGGACGCTCTTCGCGTATGGGAGGGCGGGGAAGGAGATCAGGAAAGCGACCTATTCGTGCGGGGAGGATGGGACGGCTGAGATTCGGATTCCCGGCCCCGGAATCTGGAGCATTCGCCTTATTCACATGCGCGAGTGCGTCGGATGCAAGGATGCAGACTATGAGAGCTTCTGGACGGGCATCACGTTCGAGGTGAGATGAAAGACTGGGTCGCAGCGCACAGAGGCAAGGCCACGATCGCGGGCGCTGTGCTCATCGTCTGCGTGTTCGGCTCCATTGGACTGCTCCGGAATGCAGTGGCCGAGCACCCGCTGGCGTGGGTCGCGAAGCCCCCCGTGCTTGTCAAGTACGACCGAGCGGTGCGGCCGAGCCCTGACGCCCTGCAGACGGTCACGCTCGAGGATGCCGCCGGTATGGCCTTCGATGCCGGAGCGCTGTTCGTCGATGCTCGCACCGCCGAGGAATACGCTGCCGGACACATTCAGGGCGCCGTGAATCTGCCGACGAACCACTATGATGACGAGCTGCCGGCCGTTGCGGCACGCCTCGAGGGAATGACCCTCATCGTGTATTGTGACGGAGGTGCCTGTGAGGCCAGCCTGCAAGTAGCGCGCCGATTGCTAAAATCCGGCTACGCACCGGTCGTTGTGTTTACCGGCGGCTGGCCCGAATGGCAGGGCGCCGGATATCCGACCGAGGCGGGCGGCACGCCGTCGCCGTAGTCCGCTCCATCGAGTCGCGGTGATGCAGGAAGTAACGGTTCACAGCTCCCACGTCGGCGTGAGATTCTGCGATTTGCCTTGACATCATGTTCCGCACAATATCGAATCCCTGGATCTCCCTCGCGAGCCGGCTGATCCTGGCCGCCGTGTTCATCTACGCGAGTATCGACAAGATCGCCCATCCGGATCTTTTCGCCGAGGTGGTGCACAACTACCGGATCCTCCCGATCGCAACAGAAAACCTCTTTGCTATGGCGCTTCCGTGGATCGAGCTGGGCACAGGGGTGCTGCTGCTTCTGGGACTTCTCACGCGATCCGCAGCGCTTCTCTCGGCTTTCATGCTTATCGTCTTCATCGCCGCCATCGGCGCCGGCCTATGGCGAGGTATTGACATCACGTGCGGCTGCTTCACGGTCAGTAGCGAGGGGCGGCAGCTCGGGTGGTTGACCTTGCTCGAAGATGTGGCGCTCCTTCTCCCCTCATTCCAGCTTCTTCTCACCGCCCATCCGGGCATTTCTCTCGACCGCCGATACTTGCCTGCCTCCCCACTGTCCGCCGAACCGCGATGACGACGGCGTCTCTCCTTCTCCACGCCAGCGCGCCCCGATAGCCCGGCGCTACTTCAACGAAGATTGCCGTCCTTCATCGAAACGAAAAGCAGCTCAGCTTTCGTAAGGTGGTGCGCCCGCCGGAGGGTTCGTATCCACGCGAGCAGATCTCTGAGCGTGGCCATTTCATCCTCCTCGCTGTCCACAGCATCGTCCAGGATGTCCCCGATGGCCAGCTCGAGCGTTTCGATCGAAGTTCCCGGAAGGATCGTGATGATGTGACGACCCGGAGCTATCTCGGCGAGGCGTAGCCATGGAATCCGGAGAAGCTTCCGGCTCGGCCCAACTACGATCAACCCGATCTCAGGCGCGACCTCGACGACGTCCACTCGCATCGAAGAGCTCCGTGTCGCGGGTGCCAGCGCGCTCTCCGTCGCGCGGGCTATCGCACGCGCCCGATCGCGGTTCAGCTCGGTCAGCATCTCCAGGATGCGGACGGGAAGCGTCACGGTTACCGCCCGACTCGGCTCAGCGAATTTCCTTGGACGCCCCGCACTCAGTCTCGACACGCTTGCACTCCTGGACATTTGTACACTAATATACCACGGATCGTGTCAATTATTACGTAATAATCTAGAGCGCACAACGAGCGAGTCGAGGAGAAACATGAGCAACACGGTGGTCGCCGACAAGGCTAACGACGAGAGAATCGCGAAGATCCAGCAGCGGGTCGTGGGGATGTACCACAAGCATCCGTGGCCGGGTGATCGGCGATCCGACGAAGAGATGGGATGGCGTCTCAAGTGTCTGGGCATCACCCCTGAGGACTACGTCGGCAAGACCGTGCTCGAGCTCGGTTGCGGCACCGGCGACTACGCGCTGTGGTATGCCACGCACGGTGCGAAGCACGTCACGGCCGTCGACCTCTCCGATGGCTCGCTCGCTCGTGCCCGCGAGAAGGCGGCCGAGGGCAACGTCAAGAACATCACGTTCATCAAGCATGACGTCCTGACCCTTGATCTCCCTGACAACTCGTTCGACTATGTGTATAGCGTGGGCGTGATGCACATCACGGGCGACACTTTCGGAGGCTTCAAGAACCTCGTCCGCATGGGGAAGCCCGGCGCACCGGTCATCTTCTCGGTACCCAACAAGTTCACGCGTGGGGCGCTGAGGCCCAAGCAGTGGATCTGCCACTGGCTCGGAGGGGATGATCTGGAAGCCCGAGCCCGATGGGCGAAGAGGCTGTTTCCGATATCCATCTGGAGACTCAAGAAGCGGTTTCATGGCCTCAATAACGAAGAGCTCGTGTTCGACAATTTTGCGCTCCCGCATGAGACGATCCACTCGGTGGGTGAGCTCTTGCGGTGGTTCGACAAGACGGGCGTGAAGTATATGGGTGGGTTTCCACCGTTTCGGGTCCAGGACTACTTCTTCGCCTTCGCGCAACCCGAGTATGCCGATTTCCGCAAGACTTTTGTAGGGTTCCCGGGATTGCGGCTCACATCGGATGTGCTAACGAAAGTCGCCAAACTGTTCGGCGCTGTGACGAAGCCGCCTTTCCCGCGGCCGGGAATGTTCCAGAGAGGCATCTGCCAGATCGCCTGGATGCCGTTCGCCTTACGCTTCTACTGTTACACCATCGCGGGGCGAAAGGGGTAGTCCTGGAGCCGGCCGGGCGGGGGCCTTAGTCTCTTACAAGTTGCGTGTTGACACGAAATGGCAAAACGTTCGAGTGGGTGAGATCCTCCGAACCCCTCTCAGGAAAGCAGGAAGGGAGGACTGCAGGAACGGAGCAGTCATCTCCGGAGCTCAGGGTGGCATCGAACAGACCCCTTCCTGCCTTCCTAACTTCCTGCTTTCCTGAGAGGTGCTCGGAAGGGTCTTGCAGCGTGCCTGGGTCTTGCCTGTTTGGTTGCGGCTCCGCCGCGGTGAGGGCTAGGGACTAGGCCGGAGCGCTGGGTGGCGATATCTGGGGTGTCAAGTTCAAAGTTCAAAGTTCAATGTTCCAGAATCTGGCGAGTCCGTGAGCTCTATTATGGGGATTGGCGCGAAGCCGGGACAGACGCATCCGATGCCGGGCGACGAGCAATCGAAGTGAGGCGGCGCGGCTTAGACTAGGCCGCCGAGAACGCGCAGCGCTTCCTGTACGTGCTTCTTCGGATTGAACTGCGAGGAGAAGATGTGGCGGACGACACCCTGCTTGTCGATCACGTACGTGACCCGGCCTGGGAGGAGACCGAGGGTTGAGGGGACGGCGAAGAGCTTCCGCACGGCACCGTCTTCGTCGCTGAGGAGCGTGAAGGGGAGCCGATGGCGCTCAGCGAAGCGTCGATGCGATTCGGCTGAGTCTGAACTGATGCCGATCACCTCGGCGCCCGCCTCGATGAAGTCTTCGTAGCTGTCCCTGAACGCGCACGATTCCGCAGTGCAGCCCGGTGTGTCGTCCATCGGGTAGAAGTAGACGACGACCGGCTTCTTCCCGAAGAATTTCTTCAGGCTGACCTCGCCGCCCGTGTGCGCGGTCAGCTCGAACTGTGGCGCCTTGTCCCCCACTCTCATGGCGTCTGCCCTTTCACGTCGAATACCGCCCTCGCATCCCCTCTTCCCATTCCCCCTTCATCCCCCGCTCAATTGATAAGCGGTTTGCCGTTCTTCAACATGAACGCCACCCGCTCCTGGGTCTCAACAGTCCCGCACAGCGCGACAAAGGCCTCGCGCTCGAGCTCCAGGATGTAGCCCTCATCCACCGGCGTCGCCGGATTGGCTCGATCTCCGCCCGTGAGGATGTGAGCCTGATGGCGCGCGATCCTCGCACTGTGCTCGGTAAGCTTCTTCGCCTTGAGCATGCCGTTGATCTGGTCATCGACCACGTAGTACGCGCCTTTGCCAGGGAGCAGGAGCTCGCGCTGCGGGATCGCCTGGAAGTCCTGCAAGCGCGCGAGCGCGACGTCCTTTGCCCGTTTGATCTGTTCGTCCTTGCTCGAGACGACGATGTCGGTCTTGAGCAGGTAGCCGAGCTCGATCGCGTCGTGCGCGGACTTGCTGACCTTGCCATACCCGATGAGATCGAAGGCCCGTAGTACGGGCGGCAGCGGCCCTGGACGCGACTTTGCCATCGAGTCGATCATTTGCGCCAGGAGCTGCAGGCAGCCTCCGCCTGCCGGCACGACTCCGACGCCGACTTCGACCAGTCCGCCGTAGAGCTCGGCACAGGCGACTCGCGTCTGCCCCGCCAGCGTCACCTCCATACCGCCTCCAAGCGTCATCCCGTGCGGCGCCGTCACGACCGGAAAATCCGCGTGATAGAGAGCGAGGTTGGCCGTTTGCAGGGCCATGCTGATCATCGTGATGTCGTCGAAGCGCCTGGCCTTGGAGAGCTCGAGCAGCATCTGAAGCTGCGCCCCGGCGCAGAAATGCGGGGCCTGATTCCCGATGACGAGAGCGCGGAAATTCCGCGGAATCTCGCGGAACACCTGCGACATCATCGAGATCACGTAGTCGTCGATCGGGTTCATCGAAGGGACCATGCGCGCATCGAATTCCAGCAGCAGGACGCCATCGTCGAGGTCGATGAGCCGGGCGCTGAGGTTCTCGCGCACGACCTTGTTCCGATCCTTCACGGCTGGAAGCAGGATCACGTCCGTTCGTGCCGGCACCGATTTCATCGTGTGGGACGGCCCATCGAAGTACCTGGTCTCGTGCGGGGTTGTGTCGCAGAGCTGGCCAGTCGTCGCAATCGCATCCTTGAGCAGAGCGGGCACCGCGATCCCGCAGTCCTGCATCATTTCGGCCGATTTCTCGAGCCCGATGTGATCCAGGATCTCGATCGGGCCGACCTCTTTCGCAAACCCCCATTTCATCGCGTTGTCGATCGTGAACAGATCCTCGGCCACCTCGCCGACCCGATTCAACGCGTACGCAGCGCTCGCCAGCACCGCCTCCTTCGCAAACAGGCTCACCGGGTCCTTCGAGTCCCCGATGACGACCTTGATGCGTTCCTGCGGCCGGCCGTACCCCTTCGCCGCCTTGACCACGTCCGAGCGAGGCGATGTCTTCGGCCGATACTCCCACGTCTTGAAATCGAGGACGTTGATCGCCTTGCCGTTTTTCGCGTAGAAACCGCTGCCGGTCTTGTCGCCGAGCTTCTTCTCCTTGACCAGCCGTTCGATGTAGGCCGGGGGCTTGACGGTCTCGCGTGCCTCATCCTTCGGACAGTTCTCGTACTGGTTGAGCGCCGCGTGGTAGAGCGTGTCGATGCCGACCATGTCGCCGAGCCGGAAGGTCGCCGTCTTCGGGTTCGCCAACGGCGGGCCGGTGACCATGTCGACCTGTTCGACCGTGAGGCTGTACTTCTCCATCAGCCTCAGGACCTTCATCATCTGGAACACGCCGATGCGATTGGCGATGAAGTTGGGCGTATCACGGCCCAGGACCGGCTTCTTGCCGATCCGGGTGTAGAAATCACGCATGAGATCGACGACCTCGCGGCGCGTGCGGCTTCCGGGAATCAGCTCGACGAGCGGCAGGTATCGGACAGGATTGAAAAAGTGCGTGCCAATGAAATGCTCCAGCAAATCTTCGCTGCAGCCATCGATCATCTGGGCGATGGAGAGTCCCGATGTATTCGTGCACACGATCGATCCCGGCTTCCGGTACTTGTCGATCTCCTGGAAGGCCGCCTTCTTGATCTTCATCACCTCCGGTACGACCTCAATGATCATGTCGGACTTCCCGAGCTCGCCGGCGTACTGCGAGATCGCGAACGGGGCAATGTACTTCCCATGCCCGGGGGTGTAGAGCAGCGGGATCTTCGCGCTCGGATCGGTCAACGCATCGACGCACTTCCGCGAGAGCGCGACGTCCAGGTCGAATACACTGACCGGAATCCGCTCATTCGCGAACAGAGCGGCGATGCCGCCGCCCATGATCCCGCCGCCGACGACGGCGACGTGCTTGATCTCGTTCATGCCGCCCGCCTTTCTCTTTTCAGTACCGTCGTCGCACCCTGCCCACCGCCCACACACATCGTCGCGATGGCATGCGTGCCGTTCACCTTCTCGAGGACCGTGATGGCCTGCCCGATCACTCGCGCGCCCGACATGCCGAGCGGATGGCCGAGTGCGATGGCGCCGCCGAGGAGGTTGGTCTTCTCCAGCGGCCAGCCGCCCTTCTTCATGACGTACAGTGACTGCGCTGCAAACGCTTCGTTCAGCTCGATCACGTCGATGTCCTTCAACTTGAGCCCCGCGCGCGAGAGAGCCTTCTCGGTGGCCGGCAGCGGGCCCATCCCCATGCGCCGGTAGTCGCACCCGGCGACCGCAGTCGTCACGATGGTCGCGCGCAGCGGAATCCCAAGCTGCTTCGCCAGCTCTTCGCTCATCACAATCAGCGCCGCCGCCCCCGTCGTCACGGGCGACGACGTCGCCGCCGTCACAGTCCCCTCGGAGTCGAACGCAGGGGCGAGCGAACGGATCTTCTCCAGATTCGGCTCGATCGGGCTCTCATCCCTCTCGACACGGCTTCCATCAGGCAGATCGATCGCAACTACGTCGCGCGCGAACGCTCCATCGGCCCAGGCTTTGAGGGCGTTGCGGTGGCTGAGCACCGAGAACTCCTCCTGCTCCGCCCGGCTGATCTGCCCTTCCTTCGCCAGAATCTCTGCCGTCGCGCCCATCGAAATGTAGAACTCCTTTTCGTAGAGCTCCTTGTCGAAGGTCGCGTTGAAGCCGCCCATCGGCACGCGCGTCATGTGCTCGAGCCCTACCGAGATCCCCGCTTCCCCTTTACCGACCGAGATTGCATCGGCCAGCATCATCGTGGATTGTTGCGAGCTCGCACAGAACTGGTTCACCGTCACCGCTGCCACTTCGATCGGCAACCCCGCCTTCACGACGATCTGCCTCGCGACGTTCAGACCGTTCTCGCCTTCGGGAAACGCGCATCCCGCCGTCAGCATCTCGATCTTGTCGAGCGGCAGCTTGGGGTTGCGTTCGAGGAGACGTTTTACTACCTGCGTAGCAATCTCGAGTCCCGAGAGCTGATTCAAGGCACCGCCCTTCGCACGGCTGATCGGGGAGCGAGCGTAGTCGACGATTCCAACTTTTCTGACTTCCATCATGATTCTCCTTACAGGTTGTACTTCCCGGCCTCGATGACCGAGTCGGCGATCCGGGTCCTCAAAGCCATCGTGTCCACGACCGCGCCGTGCTGGCGGTTGAGCGCGTCGAGTCGGGCGAGCTTGGCCGGGAGGCGGCCGCCGGTGACGACATGGCTCAGCACCTCCGCCGTCAGCCGCGCGATCGCCTGTGATCCTTCATGAACGATCAGCCGCGCGATGGCCGCCGGGATCGGCCGGGCTCGGCCCGCGAGCGCACGCGCCAGAGTCGATTCCATGCCGTAGAGCGCAATCAGCGCATCCGCGATCGCTTGCATCACCTGCTGCTCGTTTTTGATGTCGGTGCCGCAGTTGAGGATCATCTCGTTGACGGCGAAAGCGACCGCGCGCTTCGCGGCTGCGACCCGTGCGACCTCCTGGCCGAGCGGACCGTCGACTGCGGGAATCTCGAGCCGGCCCGTGCGCAGCGCCGAATCGACCTGCTCCATGTACTCCCTGGAGCCGATCACGCCGCCGTAGATCGCGCGCACGAGCGAATCCACGATCACCATCCGGTTGATATCGTTCGTCCCCTCATAGATCATGTCGATCACGTTGTCGCGGGCGAGGCGTTCGACGTGGTACTCCTCGACGAACCCGTACCCGCCATGCATCTTGACGGCGCTGTCGAGGACGTCATGCAGTGTCTCGGAGCCCGCGATCTTGAGGATCGAAGCCTCGAGGGCGAAGTTGCGCAACACTCCGGCGACCGCCTGCTGGTAGCCCTCACCCTTGGGAAGCTTGGCGATCTCGGCGTCGATCGCTCCAACCACCCGGTAGCCCAGGGCGTCCACGGCATAGGTGCGGGCCACCATCGTGCCGAGCTTGCCCTTCTGCATGTCGAACTCGATGATCGGGCGCCCGAACTGCCGCCTCTCACGCCCGTACGCCACCGTGCGATCGATGGCGAACTTGCAGGTGCCGAGCGAGCCGAAGCCAAGCTTCATGCGGCCGAGGTTCAGGATGTTCAGTGCGATCGTTGCGGCATCTCCCGGCTTCCCGAGCAGGTTCTCCCGCGGGACCAGCGTGCCGTCGAAGGTGAGGCTGGTCGTCGACGATCCGTGCAGCCCCATCTTCTTCTCCTCGGCGCCCCGTGATACGCCGGGGGAACGCAGATCGACAATGAAGGCGGAATACTTGCCGTCGATTCCGGCGAAAACGATGCCGATGTCGGCCCACGCGCCATTGGTGATGAACATCTTCTCGCCCGTGATCGCATAGTGCGTGCCGTCGGCGTTGAGCACGGCGCGGGTCTTGCCGGAGAGCGCATCCGAGCCGCTCCCAGGCTCAGTCAGCGCGTAGCAGCTCACAATCTCGGCCGATGCGAGCAGCGGCAGGTACCTCTGCTTCTGCTCCTCATTCCCGAAGATCACGATCGGCATCGTCCCGATGCCCGCATGTGCGCCCACGGTCGTCGAGAAGCTGGGGCACCCCGACATGCTCTCGGCGATGAGCATGCCGGTGATCTTGTCGAGGCCGAGGCCGCCGTACTCTTCGGGAACTTCGGCACCGAGCAGGCCCAGCTCTCCCGACTTCTTCAGGATCTGGACCACAAGCAGCATCTCCGCATCGCCCACCGTCACGGTCTTCTTGTGCTCAATCTCATCGAGCCTCGGCAGGACCTCAGTGTCGACAAATTTCCTGGCCGTGTCGGCGAAATCGAGCTGATCGGGCGTGAACATCTCCCGAACGAAAACTCCGGCGGCGGATACGGGCGAAGTCAGGAATCCGCCACTCCCCTTCGCACCTGCCGGCGCCTCAGTCTCCGGGGCATCCGCGGGGGGCGTGCCCTCCCTTACTTTGACTGCTGGTGTTCCCATTGTTTTTCTCCTTTCGGCCATGACGGCACGGCGCCCGGCACCAGTTTCTCCCCTTTGAGATACGCGAAAAGCGGCATCCCCCAGCCATCCAGGTTCGTCGCCACGAAGTCCCGATCCAGTCCCAGAAGGCCGATCAGGTTGAGCGTGAATCCGAGGCTCAGGAAATGCCAGGCCACCATCCGAACGTCGATCCCTGTCACGATCTGTCCTTCGCGTGAGGCCCGCCTGACGAGACCCGAGATGTACTGGACGAAGGAGGAATACACCCGTTCCACTGCGCTCTGGATCTCCGGATCCGATACCTCCGAGATCGCCTGGAACATCACGCGGGTGTAGTCGCGATCGTGAAGGACACGCTGGAAGTGATGCACACCGATGTCGCGCAGCGCGGTGAGCGGATCGGGGCTTTCGGCCGCGATCTCCCGCCAGCGCTCGATCATCCTCGCGCCGATGTACTCGATGAGAGTGATGAAAAGATCGCGCTTTCCGTCAAAATACTTGTAGAGAGCCGGCTCGGATAGACCCGCCTCCTGCGCCAGCTCGCGCGTCGTCACCCGCATGTAGTTCTTACGGGCAAAGGCACGCAGCGAAGAATGGATGATCGCCTCTCTCCGCTCGTTGGCCGGCAGCCGGTTGTTTTTCTTCTTCGCCTTCTTCAAAGGTCTCACGCGCGATCGAAGTTAGTGAGCACTCACTAACTCCATAATATAGTCGCTTTTTCAGAAAATGCAAGGGGCGAGACAAAACGGAATCGGAAAGCCTCACCGGAGAGGGCCGATACAGATTGCAGGCGTCTAGCCGTATGAGCTCTTGGTACCCCACCGCGGCGGAGCCGCAACCAAAGAGGATGCGTCTCCGCCCCGCGTGAGAGCGTTCTTCCGAGCCACTCTGATCCGTCCGAGGCGGCCGCTCCGTTTCTGCATTCCTCTCCTCTTGCTTTCCTGAGAGGAGCTCGGAAGATTTTGCCGCCTCAGATGTTTTGCCATTTCGTGTAAGCACTCAACTTCTTAGACACTGTGCTCATTCGACGGCTACGCCTCAAATGAGAGGCTCGCTTCGCTCGCAGCCGAAATCCGCAATACCACCAAGTCACCTAGACACCAGGACTCACCAGGCGGATGGCTCTGCCCCTTGGGGCGGCTTGGTGCCTTGGAGTCTTGGTGGTTAGCACGTCGGATACCTCACCCACAGCTGACAACATG
>JACPPM010000159.1 GCA_016191015.1 Acidobacteriota bacterium
CTCAGCGCAAAATCAGGCTCGGAGTGCGCTCATCTCACCCTCTGCCGCCCGCCCTTTCGATACCACGCCCGATCCAGGGCGGCCGGCGCACCCGGGGCCGGGCGCGCGCCGCCCCGCAAAACGCCACAGCGCGAATAGCTCATGTCGGAGACCCCTTGACAGTTGATCCGATGTGTATTACATTAGTAATACTGTGGTACAAGAGACTATCAAACCACGTTTCCCGTTTCAAGTGTTCCCGACCTCGGGTGTTCCGATCTACAGGCAGCTGATGGACCAGATCCGGAATCAGATCGCGAGCGGAAGACTCGAGCCGGGAGAGACCCTGCCGTCGGTCCGGCAGGTTGCGGAGGATCTGCAGGTGAATCCTATGACTGTGTCCAAGGCCTACTCACTGCTCGAGCGGGATGGAGTGCTGGAGCTTGTCCGAGGGCTGGGTGTGCGAGTGAAGGAGCCTGAACGGAAAGGGAACCGACGGGCGCGAGCCGAAGCAATCAAGCCGCTTTTGAAGCAGGTGGTCGCAACTGCGTTCCACCTTGGGCTGACACATGACGAGGTGCTGAGATTGTTCCAGGCCATGCTGGAGGAGGCAAAACATGACTGACGAAGTCCTGAGTTTCCGACGGGTTTGGAAGTCATTCACCGAAAAAGTCGTCCTCTCAGGGGTCAACCTGGCGATACCGCGGGGATCTGTCACGGGCCTTCTGGGCAAGAACGGTGCAGGGAAGACTGGCATCATCAGCGCGACGATTCTTTTCGCTGTCATCCCTATTCTGACTGCCCACCGTCGGTGGTGCGAAACGGATTTGGCTTGAGCGCAGCGGCGGCCTGATGGAGGATTGGTGAGACATACGTGGCCAGCGCCGCATCTGCTGGGTCATTCCGGCATTGGCCACGGCATAGTGGATGCGGGCGGAAACACGCATGGTAATGTGGTGCGGCGTCAATGAAGGCCCCAGACGAAGGGTGATCATTCTGAAGAAGCGCCCAGATCCGAAGCAGGAGTATGAAGCTCGCATCCAGGAGCGGCAGGGGACGCTGCGCGTCCTGAAGCGCAGGGACGACCGGCTGGTGGCGGCCCGGCTCGCCGTCAGTGTATGGCTCATCGGCACGCTCTGGGTAGCCGGCTCGTCGGCCGCCGTCACCTCCTGGTGGGCAGTCGTGCCCCTGATCTCCTTCCTGACATTGGTTGTGATGCATTCCCGCACGATCCGGTGCATGCGACGAACAGAGCGATCGATCCGCTTCTACGAAGATGGGCTCGCGCGAATCGGCGATCGATGGGCCGGGCGCGGATCAACAGGGGACGAATACGAAGATGGCGAACATCCCTACTCCACGGGTATGAACCTGTTCGGTGTGGGGTCGCTCTTTCAACTGCTCAACCGAGCCAGAACCGAGGCCGGCGAACGAGTCCTCGCGTCCTGGCTGCTCCACCCGGCGCCTGCAGGTGTAATCCGCGAGAGGCAGGCGGCCGTCGAGGAGTTGCGGGATCAGTTGGATTTGCGGGAAGCGATCGACCTCCTTGGGGACGACGTTCGTATGCGCCTGAATCGACAATCTGTCCAGGCGTGGGGCGAAGCGCCCCCCGTGCTCCTCTCGAGGACGGGCCGCACTGCGGCGAGCCTGCTCCCCCTCGCAACGATTCTCGCGGCCACCGCCTGGATCGTCGGAATAGCGGGTCCTGCCCCGGCCGCCGTGGCTGCGTGCAGCCAGGGTATGCTCGCGTGGGTCTACCGTCGGCGTGTCCGATCGGTGATCAGTGCCTTTGACTACCCCGCGAACAACCTGATGCTCCTGTGCGCACTTCTCAACACGCTCGAGCAGACCTCTGTCACGACACCCTTTCTTGTGCGGTTGCGCGAGGAGCTCTTCTGTCGGGGCCGCCCGGCGACCGGGCACTTGCGACGGCTGGCGCTCTACAAGGATCTTCTCGACTCGCGTCGTAATCAGCTATTGGCTCCCTTCGCACTGCTTCTGCTCTGGGCTACTCATCTCGCCTTCGCGATCGAATCATGGAGAAGGGACAACGGGCGGGAGATTTCCAAGTGGGTGGAGGCAATCGGGATCTTCGAGGCCATCGGTTCGCTTGCCGCCTACTCCTATGAACACCCTGCTGATCCCTTTCCCCAGGTCGTCGAAGGCCCAGCCACGCTCGATGGCCGAGCCATGGGACACCCTCTGCTGCCCGAAGTCCGATGCACACGCAACAGTATTCGACTCGGCGAACCGCTTCGACTCTTGATCATCAGCGGATCGAATATGTCCGGGAAGAGTACGTTTCTGCGAGTGTTGGGTGTCAATCTGGTCTTGGCGCAGGCAGGCGCACCTGTGCGAGCGGACTCGCTGCGGCTCTCCCCGATGGCCCTCGGTTCCACGCTCGGGATACAGGATTCGCTCCAAGCCGGCGCGTCGCGGTTCTACGCGGAGCTCAGCCGCATCCGGCTCACGTCGAACTTGGCCTGTAACGGCACACCCGTCTTCTTTCTATTCGACGAGCTCCTCCATGGAACCAACTCGCATGACCGCGCGATCGGCGCCGAGGGTGTCGTTCGGAGTCTTCTCAGTCGTGGGGCAATCGGTGTCGCGACGACCCATGATCTGGCGCTGACTAGCCTCGCTGAAAAGCTTGCGCCGTGTGCCGCCAACTATCACTTCGAAGATCGACTCGAGAACGGCCGGATGGTCTTCGACTACACATTGCGTCCCGGCATCGTCACGCACAGCAACGCGCTGGAGCTCATGAGGTCCATCGGACTGGACGTATAGGATTGTTGTTGGGTTCTGCCATTGATTCGGATCTCCTGGGCGGATGGCGATCCACCGCTCCGCCGCCGGCTTGGACATCCCGCGGACCCGAGCGGTCTTCCTGGATGGCATCTTCGTGTGAAATACTATGCCGCATGCAGTAGATAGGAAGAAAGGAACGCAGATGAGAATAGAAATCGGGACTGAGAGTTATCTCAAGGCCAGAGCGGACGGGCTGATGATTTTCGCGGGCGAGGCATGGGAGAAGGATCTCGCTGAAATCGACAAGAGATTCAAGGGGGCGCTGATCAAGACTCTCACGCGGGAGAAGTACAGAGGCAAGCCGGGGGAACTGTGCGTGTTCCACACGCACGGGATGGTGCCCGCGGAAGTGATCGTCGTCGCGGGGGATTCGGCTGATCCGTTCCTGCTGAGGCGATCGGCCTACCTTGCGTGCCGCAAGGCCCGGGACGCAGGGATCACGACGCTGGCTGTGAAGGCCGATGGGGCGACGGCTGAGCGGGGTGGGATCCTTGCCGAGATCGCGATCCTTGCGCTCTACTCGTTCGATCGGTACAAGCAGCAGCAGGACTCGCGCAAGGAGATCCGCGTCGTGCGGCTGCTGCTCAAGCGCAAGACGAGGGATCACGAACAGGCCATTCGTGCCGGCACGGTCCTGGCCGGGGCTGCCTGCTATACGCGCGATCTGATCAACGAGCCGGCTGGTGTTGTGACGCCGTCGTATTTGGCGAACCGAGCGGTGGAGCTCAAACGTGCCAACCGTGGAATCGCGTGTGAAGTCCGCGGAGCTGGCTGGATGAAGAAGCAGGGGATGGGGGGTTTGCTTGGCGTCGCACGCGGGAGCCGTGAGGAGCCCCGGTTCATCGTGCTGCGGTACCGGCCTGCGAAGCCGGCAAAACGGATCGCGATTGTCGGCAAGGGCATCACGTTCGACAGCGGCGGGCTGTCCCTCAAGACCGCCGATCAGATGGTCTCGATGAAATGCGACATGTCAGGCGCGGCAACGGTGCTGGGGGTGTTTAGCGCGCTCTCGCACCTGAAGCCGGCGGTCGAGGTCATCGGAGTCATCCCGACGACCGAGAACATGCCCGGTGGAGCGGCCTACAAACCCGGGGACATTCTGAGGATGATGAACGGCAAGACGGTCGAGATTCTCAACACGGACGCCGAAGGCAGGCTGATCCTCGCCGATGCGCTCGTCTACGCCGAACGCCAGAAGCCGGACTGGATCGTAGATCTGGCGACGTTGACAGGGGCCTGTGTTGTCGCTCTCGGCGACAACTGCACGGGTTTGATGGGCACGGACGAGGCGCTGAAGAAGGCCTTGCAGGATGCGGCGCGGGGAGCCGGTGAGCGTCTCTGGGAGCTGCCGTTGCTCGAAGAGTACCGCGAGACGCTGAAGAGCGACATTGCGGACATAAAGAACGCCAACTACGGCCGGGACGGCGGCGCCATCAAGGCAGGGCTGTTCCTGCGGGAATTCGTTAGCTCGACCCCATGGGTTCACCTGGACATTGCGGGACCGGCTTTCATGGAGAAGGAAGTCGGCTTTTACGGCAAGGGGGCGACGGGGCATGGCGTGGGCACGTTGTTGCGCCTGTGCATGAATATCGAGCGGAAGTGAATCGCAGGAGCAGACCGTGGTGGGCACCGGCTCTCGGCGTCGGTGCTCTGTACTGCTTCTATGCCGCGACCTCATTGGTTCCACCTATGTCGAGCAACGACGGATGTCATCTTGCGCTCCTGCGCGCGATGGTCGAGAGACATACGTTTTGCATCGACGACTATGCGCAGTACACGAACTACTTCGACATCGCCGTTGTCGACGGGCACTATTTCGCTGATCGTCCCCCCGGAACCGCGCTCATCGCCGTTCCCCTCTATGCGGTGGGCCGGGCGTTGTTGGGTGTGTTGGACGCGACCGATCGTTTCGATCCCGGTTTCTACGCAGTGAGCCTATCGAGCGTCGCTGGGGCCGTCAGCGCGGGAATATTGTGGCAGATCCTGATGTCGCTCGCGGTAGGGCGGGGGGCGGCGGTCTTGACCGTGATCGCGTTCGCGTTGGGCAGCCTCAACTGGACCTACGCCGGAGTCTTCTATTCGCACGCCATCGTCATCCTGCTCACACTTGCCCTTCTTCTCGCCCTGCTCAAGCATCTCCGGTGTGCTCGTGCGTGGCACCTACCGGCCATAGGATGTATCACCGGCCTGTGCGTGATCACCGACTATCAGATGGTGCTCCTGGTACCGCTGACAGCGCTGCTCCTGACACTTCGCCGGGACACCACACCTGTCGCCCGCATCCGCGGCATCGCGGCATGGGCCGCCGGTGGCCTGCCGGTACTTCTGTTTTTCCTCTCCTACAACTGGTCGTGCTTCGGGTCGCCCTTTGCGCTCTCGTATGATTTCCATCTGGCGACTCTGCCCGTGACGGGGGCAGCATCCGCGTATCGGGTGCCGCTCTTCGAAGGGCTCTGGAGCATCCTGACGCACCGCGAGTGGGGGCTTCTGCTATGGCTGCCGGTCTTCGTCCCGGCCGTGTTGGGGACGCGCTCGCTCTTCCGGGCCAACCGCGTTTTCGCCAGCTTCGCGCTGACATTCGCAATCCTGCTGCTGCTGCTCACGAGCAAGCTACAGTTCTTCTGGGGAGGGGCGACCCACGATTTGCGCTATCTGGCAGCGCTCTTTCCGGTCGTCTTTGTCCTGTACGGGGTGTCGTTGGAAGCATTCCCGAGCGGGTGGGCGGGGGTGTCGGTGCGTGTCGCTGGTTTTGCGGCCCCGGTATTCCAGGCAGCTCACTGGGGCTTCGTCTGGTTCCTCGGATTTCGCCTGGGTCGGGCCCAGGCCGCCGTGCCGGGGCTCGGCCGGTTCGAGTCGTGGCTCACCTCCGTCTTCCCATCCGCGGCGCGGTATTGGCCGTTGATCCTCACCAACGCGGTGATCCTCTGCGGCGCAGCGGTGCTCGTGCGCGTGGTGCTGGAGAGGCCGAAGCCGGCGGGCGGGGACGAGATCTCTCAAACATCGCCCTCAGGCTGACAGGTCGAGCTCGAGAAACAGGGCGCCGGGAATGGGGTTGGCCCTGTACGGGGGTATCTCGCTGAATCCGAGCTGTCGGTAGAGGGAAATGGCCGCTTTCATCGACGGCACGGTGTCGAGGCGCATCCGTGCGTAGCCGGCCGCGCGTGCGGCGGCGATGACTGCGAGTGCGAGAGCCGCCCCAACGGCGCGGCCACGGAATGCGGGGCGGACGTAGAGTCGCTTCATCTCGCACACGCCTGTAAGGAGGTTTCGGAACGCAGCACACCCGGCCGGTTGCTCGCCGACGCGAGCCAGGAGCAGGCCGCCCTCCGGTGGCGAGTAATGCCCCGGCAGTTCCGCGAGCTCCTGCTGGAAATTCTGGAAGCTCAGGTCGAAGCCCAGCGTGCCCGCGTACTCCACGAACAGTTCGCGGGCGAGGGCGAGGTCGGTGTCGGTTTCGGCGGGCTTGATCGAAAGCGTCATGAACCTTAATCGTGCTGATGTCGGCGCGCCATGAGGTAGCCGGCGCCGGTGCCCACCACAATGATGCTCATCGCTGCCAGCAGAGGCATGGAGTCGTCCGCGCCCGTGCCGAACCACGTGACGGGGATTTTACGACACAGGTAGAGTTTCTGATCTGTGTCGTCGATCTCCCACGCCGCGGTGGGAATCCCCTGCAGAAGCCCATCGGGCCTGTAGAACGTATTGACGAGTTGCGGAGTGGAAGTGGGAGCGATGAGAATCCGGTTGAAGGTCGTCAGGAACCAATCGGCATCGGGGAGCGCCTCGATCTCGAAGCAGAGAAACCCGCGCCGCTTTCCATCCCGGAAGACGGGTTCATACATCCTGATCAGCCGGCGGTCGTTGTCGAAGTGGACGAGGGCCGATTGAGCCAGCCCTGCCTCATCGATTCCCACGGTCTCCGCCTCACTGATCGTGCTCTCCAAGCCGGTCGCCCTGACTCTGGCAACAACGTCGCCCGCATCATCGAATACGAGGATCGCGGCGTAGGGGAAGGGCACGAATGGGGCAAAGGCGTCCGCGAATGTGGATGCCGTTGCTTCGGGCCCTGTCGTGGGGGCGAGATCGACGGAGCGGGCGATCGAGGGTGCCAGCCTTCGTGCGTGGGTGATTTTCCTGGTCCACAGCCGGGCTGCCGTCAGGGACTCTCCGGCCTTCACGGCAGCGATCGAGGCGTTGAATTCTTTTCGCTGCAGGTCCGACCGGTTCTTCATCGGCAGGTAGACGGTGAGCGTCGCAAGAATGCCAGTCGCAAGGAAGCAGAGGGCGGCGGTGCCACGCATGAGGAAATCATGATGCGCCAACTCGCCGGCCGATTCAAGGCTTGGGTTCTATGGTCGTCCACGAGAGGCGAGCAGGTAGAGAGCGGCAGAGACCAGCAGTCCAGGAAAAACGGGTTCGATCCCCCAGAGGAAGTGGCCCGTGACTTCTTTGGAGAGGAGCCACACGAGCGTGGTGACGGAGGAGCAGACGATTGAAGCGAAGACCGCCCGGCCCGAGACGGGTTTCGCTGACCAGTAGCCGGCGACGATGGGAACGAGCAACGCCGCGCTGGCGAGGCTGCCGAGATCGTGCCAGAGGCGCACAATCGACTGCGACCTGATGGCGAGCCATGCGGAAAGCGCGGCCGATACCAGAAGGCCGATGCGCGTTCGCCACTGCCATCGATTGGCGTCGCCCATGCGGAGGATGTCACGTCCGAGCATCTCGCCGGCGATGAAGAGGTATCCGTGAAGGGTGGACATGATGGTGGCGAGCATCCCAAGGAAGAAGAGCCCGCAGAGAAGCGGCGGCAGAACCATCGTTCCGAGCTCCGGGTAGGCCATCGTCGGCGTCGTGGATATGGGAAGGAGCGCGCGCGCGTATAGACCCGTGAAGGTCGTCATGAAATCGAAGATGGACCAGAATACGATCGACAGGAGGATGCCGTTCCGCGCGGTCGTTGGTGACCGGGCCGCGTAGCAGCGCTGGTAGAATCCCGGTTCGATCATCGTCGCCGAGGCGATCACGTACCAGACGAGAATCGATTGGAGCCCCACCCCACCGTCCCAGGACAGGAGATCGGCTGGAAGGTGGGACACGAGGAAAGCCCAGCCGCCGGAGCGGAGGTACAGCACCGGGAGCATGATCGAGAACCCGGCGAACATCAGAACGAATTGGATGACATCCGTGTCGATGACGGACCGAAGACCCCCGTAGATCACGTACGCGAGGGTGAAGAGGGTGCCGGCGAGGACTGCGGTGGTCAGACTGATTTTGAAAACGAAGGTCAGCAGGAGTCCGAGCTCGAGTGCATAGACGGCCGGAACAGTGGTGATGAAGAGCAAGAACGAGCCGGCGACGCCCGCCTCGCGGCCGTAGCGTTCGTGGAGCAGGTCTGGAAGACTCGTGTGCCGCCTCTCGTGTGCGGGACGTGCCATGAACAGGGCAAAGACGGCCGCCCAGATGTAGTACGGGACGCCGAAGACGATCCAGTTGGAGATCCCGTATCTGAAGGTGTACTCCCCTACGCCGAGGATTCCGCCGTACCAGGTGGACACGAGCGACGCGACGAAGGCGGGCAGCGTCACTCGTCTGCCCGCGACAAAGAACTCGTCCCTGTCGGCGCGCCTCCGCATGAAGCGAAACATCGGCAGGAAGAGAGAGGCGGCGTACAGGGTGAGGAGAAACAGATCGAGTGCGGACAGCGGAGACATCGGTACCCCCCGGCTACCCTCCATTATTCATGAAGAACCGGGCGGAGAGGAAGCGCGGCGCTTTCAGACCGTGTCGACGTAACCAGGTCGAGTGGTCCTGGCGACATCGTGGCAGGAATGATGGCGGCCGCGCGTGAGAGCGTGGAGAGTGAGTGCGTTCTTCCGAGCCACCCCGATCGGCCGAGACGACCGCTCCGTTCCTGCCTTCCAAGCCTCCTGCTTTCCTGAGAGGAGCTCGGAAGATCTGGCCGCCTCAAACTTCTTGCCATTTCGTGTCAACACTCAACTTCCTAGACACTATGCTCGTCGCAGGACTGCGCCCGCGAGGAGAGGCCGCGTTGCGGCAGCCCGAAGACCGGAAGGGAAACCGCAGATTGCACCGAGTACGCAGATTCCCCCGGGCGACGATCTCGCAGCCGTCAATACTCCGAGGTTGAATCTGTGAAATCCGCGAAATCTGTGGTTTTCCGGCTTTCGGCCTCGTTTGACCTGACAACATGTTGGTAAGAATGGGCCCCTAAGCGGCCTGACACTAAAATCCCACCTCGACCGCGGCAAACCACGTGCGACCGGCCGCAGGCAGCCAATACGGCACCCCCTCTTCGACGTATCCGGCAGTTTCATACATCCGGTCAAATACGTTGTTCAGGTGAAGCGTCAGGGTGGCGTTCACCCCGCGGGCGGGAATCTGATAGCTGGCCGCGAGATCGACGACGGTGAAAGGGGTGATGATCTTGTCGACATATCCGGGCGTCGAACGCCTTTCGGGGTGTCGCCGCTCGTTTTCGGTGTTGTCGAGGTATTGCGTTCCTGCGCGCAGGATGTGCATCTCTCCCTTCCAACGGGTCGTCTCGTACCCCGCCATGAAATTGAGCAGATTCTGGGGGAAGCCGCCCATGCGATTTCCGTCGAGCGACACGGGGCCGTCGTAGGTGAACTCGGTGTACCTCTTCAAGACGTTCCGGTTCAGTGACGCGTTGCCACGTGCGTAGAATCCGTGGGACAGATCGGCATCGAATCCGATTTCGACGCCCTGGTGATACGATCGCTTCGCGTTCCCAGTTATGGGATTTCCGTTGTCATCGATCTGTCCCCCGAAGATCACTTCGTTGTGGAAGTCCATCATGAAGGCGGTCGCACTGACAGTCAGCGCTTGGCGCGAGTACGACCAGCCCGCTTCGTAGTTATAAACGCGCTCGGGATCGACGAGTGGATCGCGATACGGGTTGGTGTTTCGGAAGAGGGGCACAGCGTAGGGGTCCTGAGGATCGTAGATGTCCTTGAAGCCCGGCTCGCGGCCGGCCATGCCGACGTTAAAGAAGATCTGATGTCGGCTGTTGGGGGTGAACACGATACCGGCTCGTGGGCTCACCAGCGGGAAAGCGGTCTCGAATTCGATCCGCTTGAACCGGTCATCAAGCATGGCGTAGCGACCGTAACGGAACTGCAGTTCGAAGACACCCGAAAGCTGGTTCGACAGACTCACGGAATCGCGAGCGTAGGCCGAAGTGGTCCACTTCTCGATCTTGTAGTCGTAGTAGGGATGCTGTGGAGGCGTGCCGGGTGGAAGGATCGCACCCCAGACCACCGCGCCATAGTGACGATCCGTGTGTCGCTGCAGGTCACCTCCGAGCGTGACCGTGTGACGGCCACGATTCCACGTCAATCTCGACAGCGCGCCGACCTGTCGCTGATCGGTGAGTCGCCGCCGGACCAGGTCCGTCCGATCGATCAGCGTCCCGTCGGGGAGCGTGAAGGGCACGAGGTTATATTGCCAGTACTTGCGTGACTGCCTGAACTGTTCATAGTACCCGGAGCCCTTGATGTAATATGCTGCGCTCGAAAGCGTCATCACCGGCGTGATCTGCCAATCGTTCAACCATTCGATGTGCGGCTGGTTGAAGTTGTCGATCTCGCCCGGAAACGACAGAAAGTTCTCTCGACGGTCCTCCCTCGCATCACCAGTCACCCGCCCATCGAGAAAATCGCGTGTGACACCGAGATACGAGAGATGGGTCTCTTCGGGCCCGCCATAAATGTGGAGCCGGTTGACCATCGTCTCGCCGAATCTCTCGAGGTCCATGAAATACGCCCAGCTATCGGTCCATGAGAGCGCTCGATAGCCATCCGACTTGATCTTCGAAAGCCTGAGGTAGAGAGCGTAGTCAGACCCGATGAGGCCTGAGTTGAAAGAAAGCGTGTACCGCTGCGAGTCGTAGCTGCCAGCGACGGCCGTCACGGTAAAAGCTCGGTTCAGTGACGGGCGAGCGGTCTCCACGTTGACCACGCCGCCGAGATTCGATCCTCCCGTCAGAGAAGTCCCGATCCCTCGCTGTATCTGGATCGACTCGACACCTCCGGCGAGATCCGGATAGTCGATCCAGAACACATCCCCGCCTTCCGGGTCATTGTGGGGAATCCCGTTGATGAGCACGGATACGCGCCGCTGATCGAACCCGCGTATCTTGAGGTAGGAGTATCCGACGCCGTTTCCCGCGTCGGAGAACGAGTAGAGATTGGTGGTTTGCGCCAGCAGGATCGGCACATCCTGCATCCAATAGCTGCGCGTCGCATCCTTCTTGCCGAAGTCCGTGAAGCTGCGAGGGGTTGCGCCTGCCTTCGCGGTTTCGGAGGCGACCAGAACCGACTCCCTGAGCGGGATTATCCGCGTCAGCCTGACCAGGACTTCGCCTGGCACAGCGGTCACCTGCCGTTCGTCGTAATATCCGGACGCCGTCACCAGCAGCTCGACACGCGGACCAGTTACGTCGAGGCTGAACCTCCCCCCAGCATCGCACTGGGACTCGACCTCTCCGACCGTCACCGTCGCAGCGGGGACGGTTGAGCCGTCGCGATCAACGACGGTGCCCTTGATCTCGGCGCCTTCCGCCAGGATCGCGAAACTCAATGCTGCAATCACCACAGCAGACGTAGACTTCATGGTGCCCTCCTGTGGGCCAACCGTAGGGACCGGGCGCGCCGAAACATCGTGCGCGGGATCTCGCCGATTTCCTACGCCGGAATTACCCGGATCAGGTTCGATGGGTGTTTCTCAGCCCGAGCCCTATGCTCGGGCACCCCAATCAGATCCCGACGGAATTATGGGACCGGACTGTTCGGCTGTCAAGCAAGCCGTGGCCACTTCCAGGGCTGCGGCAAAGTCGAGGCGCCGACTCGGGCGATGCCGTTCCGTGCGAAACCGCAGATGGCGCAGATTTCCGCGCAGATTACGCAGATTTTTCCAGCATTCAACCGACGAGCAACTTGCTCCTCACTCTCGGGTCGGCGCGAAGCAATCGGCGACATCTGCGAGTCAATCTGTGA
>JACPPM010000160.1 GCA_016191015.1 Acidobacteriota bacterium
ACCCTGAGCTCCGGAGATGACTGCTCCGTTCCTGCATTCCTCCCTTCCTGCTTTCCTGAGAGGGGTTCGGAGGATCTCACCCACTCGAACGTTTTGCCATTTCGTGTCAACACTCAACTTCTCAGACACTAACGACCCGACTTTGTCGCGCGCATGTCGAGAGCTTGACGACAAATCCGCGGCGTCTTATATTTGCGGCATGATCCCTGGCGGATGCTCCGCTGGCTACTCGTGTCTCCAGTTGTCAGCGGAACTGTCCAGGCGCGATTGAAGGGAGGAGTCCGATGAAAGCCGTGTGGTTACGTGCCGATGCGATCTGCATGTCGATCGCCTTTTTTGTCTCACTGGGGTCAAGCTCTGCTCAGCCCGGGCCGGAACCGTGGCCAGGCCTCACACCGTCCGAGCCTGTCGTCTGCGGCGGTGATGAGGACAGCGTGATCCAGGGATACCTGATCAAAACGGCCGGGAATGGGGTCCTCGTGGATGTCAATTGTGACATCCAGATCAGCGACAGTCACATTGTGGCCGGCCGCGCGGGGATTCTTGTGCGCGGCAATGGCAACGTGGAGCTCAGGAACTGTTATATCGAAGGAGGCGAGGCAGCGATCGAGGTCCAGGGGAACGGCTCAGTTACCTACTCGGGGAACACCCTTCGGGGCGGTACCAAGGCGTCGCAGAACGCCGAGTTGGTCGATCGTGGCGGCAACAAGGTCCTCGCCGGCGCGGCGGTGGCACCTTCCGTGCCCGCGGACAGGGAGTCCGAGGTTCGCATCGGAGCCACGGGGATCGAGGGCTCCGAGGGCAGCATAAGCATCGGGCCCGGCGGTGTCGTGGTTTCTGACAATGGCGGTGATCGGGTGGCGGTGCGAGAGGATGCGGGCGTGAGCCTGTTTTCAGGAGATGCATCAGTTGTTGCTGATAGCGGGGCTGTGCGCCTTCGGGAAGGAAACGAGGCAGTCACGATCACGGGCGACTGGCGGGTCGTCACAGGCACACTCTACAAGGCGGATGACACGGCGCGACTCCTGACGGAGCTCGGCGCGACATCCACTGGCGGCGAGATTCAGCTCCAACTGGCGGGTGACGTTCTCTTCGACTTCAACAGCGCCGCTGTTCGCGCCGACGCCGTGGCCCAACTGGCCAAGGTCGCCCATGTGATGCGCCAGAGGGCTACTGGTCAGATCGACGTGGTCGGCCACACGGATTCGGTAGGCGGCGATGAGTACAACCTGAAACTGTCTCGGCAACGAGCTGCGGCAGTCATGCGATGGCTCAACGAAAAGGAGGGGATCCCGGCCTCTATGCTGGTTGGGCACGGAATGGGGTCGAAGAAACCCGTGGCTCACAACACGATGCCGGATGGGAGCGACGATCCATCAGGGCGGGCCAAGAACAGGCGCGTCGAGATCCGATTCGCGTCTTCCCAGTAGGGCTGGGCCGATCCGGCGCAGCCCTCCGCCCCGGCGGCTCACTCACCGGAAGAGATCGACGATGTAGAACCCGCGCTTGCCGACCTTGATGTGCACCTCGCGGGGTGAGGATGTCTCGACGCGGATGAGCGGGTCACTGATGCGGGCCCCATCGAGCGAGACGCCGCCCTGTTCGATCGTGCGGCGAGCGTCGGCCTTGGACTTGGTGATGCTGAGCTTGGCCAGGAGCTCGATCAGCGGCACCGCCCCGTCCTGGCACGGCCAGCGGAGGCGCGTCATCTCGTCGGGTGCCCCCTTCTGAGCAAACACCCGCTCGAACTCCTCCTCGGCCTGCTTCGCGGCTTCCTCACCGCAGTAGCGCGCGGTCAGCATCAGCGCCAGATCCTGCTTGACCCGCTTCGGATGGCGGCGCCCTTCCTGAATGTCAAGCCGAAGTTGGCGGATGTCTTCGAGGGTGAGGTCGGTGAGGAGCTCATAGTATTTGAACATCAGCTCATCGGTGATCGACAGCAGCTTTCCATAGATCTCACGAGGCGGTTCGTTGATGCCGACGTAGTTGCCGAGAGACTTGCTCATCTTCTCGACCCCGTCGAGGCCTTCGAGAAGCGGCATCGTCAGGACGACCTGCGCGTCCTGCCCATACTCGCGCTGCAGCTCCCGTCCCACGAGCAGGTTGAATTTCTGGTCCGTCCCTCCCAGCTCGACGTCCGCCTTCAACGCAACCGAATCGTAACCCTGCGCGAGCGGATAGAGGAGCTCGTGGACAGAAATCGGAAGGCCGGATTTGAAACGCTTGGAAAAATCGTCGCGCTCCAGAATCCGCGCCACGGTGTATCTCGCGCACAGCCTGATGAAGTCCTCACTCGTGAACGCCGAGAGCCATCGGCTGTTGAAATCGATCACGGTTTTCTCTGGATCGAGGATCTTGAAGACCTGCTTCTTGTAGGTCTCCGCGTTCTGGAGAACCTCATCGCGCGTCATCGGCTTCCGCGTCACGTTGCGGCCGCTCGGGTCGCCAATCATCCCTGTGAAATCGCCGATGAGGAAGACCGCCCGGTGACCGAGGTCCTGAAACTGCTTCATCTTCTGGAGGAGAACGGTGTGGCCCAGATGCAGATCCGGAGCCGTCGGATCGAATCCCGCCTTCACGATCAAGGAGCGGCCCGATCGCAGCTTCGCCAGAAGCTCCTCCTCGCGGATGATCTCGACAGCGCCCTTCTTCAGAAGCCTGAGTTGCTCTTCAGCCGGTTTCATGCTCATAACGCGCAGTACCCTAGCAGAGAGAGTCGGAGGCCGCAACGGCCACGGATCGCCAATGCGGAGGAATCGGTCCCCGGGCATGCCCGCATCGTCATCCTGAGGAGCCGGGCGGAGCCCGGTGACGAAGGATCTCCAGCACGCGCCCGGGGTCATGGAGGAGATCCTTCGGCTCGGCAGCGACGTGCGCGAGTCTACTTCGCCGCGCCGAACGTCACCCGCCGGCCTCGCACTACCACGCGCCCGCTCAGAACCGTCCGGATCGCGCGCCAGTAGGTGTCGTGCTCGCGCTCGAGGATACGCGCCGACAGCGACTCCTCGGTATCCTCATCCTGCACCGGCACGGTCTGTTGAAGGATGATCGGGCCCGTATCGACGCCGGCATCCACGAAATGCACCGTGCAGCCACTTACCTTGACTCCGTACTCAAGCGCCTGGCGCTGTGCATGCAGTCCCGGGAAGGATGGCAACAAGGCAGGGTGAATGTTGAGAATGCGCCCCGGAAACTGTTGGATGAATTCCGGCGTGAGGATCCGCATCCATCCGGCCAGGCAGACCAGGTCCACGTCGCGGGCCCGCAACGCATCGGCTACAGCCAGGTCGTATTCCGCGCGCGTCGGGTGCTGCCGGGGATCGAGGAAAACAGCGTCGATCCCGCGGTCGCGGGCCGCGCCCAGTCCGGGCGCGTCGGCCTTGTTGCTCACGACCAGATCGACACGGGCCGCAAGATCCCCGCGCCGGATCCGTTCGGCAATCGCAACGAAGTTCGAGCCCCGGCCCGATAGGAGAACACCCAGTCCGCGCCCGTCCGCGCTCATGGGGTCCGATTGTACCGCAAAAGGCCGCCCGCTCCAGCGTCAGTCGTTCAGGGCAGCGCCCGAAAGCCGGCGCGTTGGAAGTGGACATCGAACGTGAAAACCCGCTTGACCGAGGCTCGCGTCATGAGAGCAAATGATATGCAGTCGGTGAAACTCACCCTCTGATCGGCGTACTTCTCGAACAGATCCAGAGCGTTCTGTTCATCCTGGTCGTCAGGTCGCACGATGGTCAGGTGCGAGGATGCGTAGAGATTCCGCGCCCGCTCCGCGGCAAACCCGTACCCTGCCCGCCGGCCAAGCAACGTGATAGTTTCGTCCAGCACATAGCTGCTGGTGAGGCAGCGTTCCCTGGCGGCGGCTAGCCGATTCCAGTATGCCGCAGCTCGTTCGTGGTGTTGGTCCCGAGTCAGGTGGCGTGCTAGGAGCGCACCCGTATCGACGTAGATCATCCCTCGTCGCCGTAGAGATAGGCATCATGACGGTCGGAGAGGTCTCTCGGGGCAGGGCCTCGGTAGATCGCCGCGTCGTCATACATCGTGTCGGTTGCCTCACCCCGGGCGCCCTTCCCAGCAGAGTCTTTCAGCGAGCTGCGGATGAGCTCGCCGAGGGAGATGCCCAGTTTCCTCGCGCGCAACACGGCGCGTGTCTTGAGGTCATCCGGAAGCATGACGGTTGTTCTTCGCATTGCTGGTCTCCTCCACCGAGGCTTATACATAGTTATGTAGCCATAATCAAGATCGCCGGAGAGTGGCCCGATCCGCGTCTCCTGGTGTCTGGGAAGTTGAGTGTTGACGCAAAATGGCAAGAAATGTGAGGCGGCTAAATCTTCCGAGCTCCTCTCAGGAAAGCAGGAGGGGAGGAATGCAGGAACGGAGCGGTCGTCTCGGCCGATCGGGGTGGCTCGGAAGAACGCTCTCACTCTCCACGCTCCACGCTCTCACGCGCGGCGACATCTCTGACTGAATGCTGGTCTAGGTTGCAGGTCAGCCCGGAGGGCTTCATAATGCTCCCTGAGTGGGTGCGATCCGAAGCTGGGCAGGTCGAAGAACATCTCCGGACCCTTCGAATCAGGGAGGTCTTGCACATGAAGCCTGACTGTTTGACGGTTGCGATCGTCCTTGTCATGGCCGCCGCGCATCTTGCCGCTTCGCCCTTTCGTCAGGTGCGCATCCCGGCGCCCGGCATGATCGACGATATCGCGGTCGGTGATTTCAACGGAGACGGCTACGCCGACATCGCGATCCTCGACGCTTCGGCCAAGAAAGTGCGCGTTTTCGTCGGGGACAGCAGCATGGGATACGCACGGCAGGTCACCAAGGGTTACTCGAAAATCGGTGAGCTGTTCGGTGGGCTGGCCGATTTCACCGGCGACGGTCTTCTGGACATCGCCGTCGACAGCGTGTGGGCGACGACCTGGTTCGCGGTCCTGCCCGGGAAAGGGAATGGAGAATTCCTGGCGCCAAAGCCCTTGAACTCGAGCACGAGCGAGCCGAAATTCAGATCGCTGTCCGCCTTCGACCTTGACGGGGATGGCCGCTCGGACCTCGCCGGGCAGCAGGACTACTACGGCAGTAGTCCAAGCTCGCTTCTGGCCTTCCGCAACCTCGGCGGAAACAAGTACCAGGTACTGACGATCGCTGATGGAGCAGAGTATCAAGGCCTGACCACAGGCGACTTCGACCGTGACGGGTTCTCTGATGTCGTGACCGGCGACCTGGACACCGATTCGGTGTACTTCTACAAGAGCAACGGAGACGGGACGTTTGCTGCGCCGGTGAGAACGGGTGTCGGCAGCATCGGCACGGCGATCGAGGGAGCCGATCTCAACCGCGATGGGAAGCTCGACCTGGTCGGCGGAGGCAACTTTCTCGGCGAATCCTGGGCGATGATGGGCAAGGGCAACGGTCAGTTCATCAAGCGGAAGCTGTTGCCCGGGTCGTTTGAGAGTGTCAACAATGGCATCACGATCGCCGACTTGCTCGGCGGCACCGCCCCGGACATCGCCTCAGGACGTACGAGCGGCATCACGCTGTGGGAAGGCAAAGGGAACGGCACTTTCGCTTCGCCTCAGCACCTCGCGACTTACACCCGATTCGATCGCAACGACTACTTCTCGAGTGGGGGAACGAATCAGGCCGCCGGGGACCTCAACGGCGACGGCAAAATGGACCTCGTGGGAGCTCAGTGGGAGTACATGGGCTCGAGCGATCCCGAGATGTCGAATCTCGTCCTGTTCGTGAACGGCCAGCCAGCCGGGAGCTTCACGATTTCCAACTTGTCCCACAGCACGCTCACCTACGCAGGCGGAATCGTCACGATGATCGGAAGCGTGCAATTCCAGGGCACCGGTCTGGCCCTCAAGTACGCGGGGGCGCCGGTCCTCACGGACAACGCCTTCATGGAGCTCACCGTGAACCTGGACTTCCCGTCCCCGATGGACGACTATGACTTTACATATCAGGCCACAGGCGCGTTTCTGAACCTTCTGGGACAGAGCAGCGGCACGATCTCATACAGCCTGACGCTCCCGACGACAGTCATCTCGACCGCGACACCCTCGATCAGCGTCGAGGAGCTCTACGTATGGGACTACAACCTTCTCCGGAGTAACGAACTGCCCGCGGCGCGATCGCATCGGACTGCCACTCCGCGTGCACGCACGGCGACAAGTATGGAGGGGCGCGTAGCCCTGGTGGGCGCGCGGCAGTACGGATCAGTCGACCAGAATGACTCCCCGTGAGCCTCTGACGTAAGCGCCGGGAGGCTTCGTCGGAGCAGCCTGGCTATCTCCACCGGCTTCAGACACGGCCATGTCGTACATTGGGGCCGCGATGCCGGAGACATCGGAATTGTTGCTGATGCCCTCCAGAGTCCTGTGCCGTGACAGATCCTCGTGAGAGGGATGTCAACCCCGGGCGATCTCAATGCGTCTAATATGGAACCGTGATCTGCACATGCCGATCCTACAGGAGATGAATCGTATGAAGTGCCTCATGTCCGCGTTGTGCCTGCTCTCTTTCCTGGCCGCTTCTGCCGGCTCGGGCGAACCGCCCTCCGGTCTGAGCTACTCCATTCAGGCCGATATCGATGCCCGAGCCAAGGTCGTGCGGGCGAAGGCCACCGTAGCGCTCCCCTCCACCTCCGTCACGGATGCGCGTGAGGTAAGCCTGGATCTGAAGTCGTCGGGCACGACGCCAGATGGCCGGCCGCAACTCACGATTCAACGCGTTTATCTACCGGGCTGGCAGCGGGATGCGTCGATGAAGGAGGCAGACGGGGTCCTCCGCGTCCAGATCCCGCAAGGAGTGTCGCTCCCGAGCGTCATCCAGCTCCTGATCGAATACTCCATCCCATTCGATTCGGACTCGCTAAAGAACTATGGCTACTACCTGTACTCGATGTGGTACCCGGATGTCGTCTCGTCGGGCGGTGCTGAGATGCGGTTCCGTGATTTCTCTGTTTCGATGAGCTATCCGGTGAGCTTCACCGTGCTGACGACGGGCGCCCGTGAGGGCTCGTCGACGGAGAGGGCGGGGATCAAAACCGAGCAGTTCGTGGCGCCGCACGTCGAAGGATTCGCGCTTGGCTTCGGTGAAGGGTTCGTCCTCACGCCGATGGAACGAGGCGGAACCCGGGTGATCGCCTTCTGCCAGCCGGAGCTCGCCGCGACGTATCGCACGATCGCTGAAGCCTCGCTGGATGCGATCTCCTGGTATAGGGAGACGTACGGGTTCTCGCCCCTGCGTCAGATTGGAATCCTGCAGGGCCCCAAGCAGTGGGCCGGCGGCTACCCGATGCCAAACATGTTCATGGTGCATCGCGGGAGACTGGATCGGGACTTCATCGAGTGGATCACGGCGCATGAGGTGGGCCACTACTATTGGGGCCTCTATGTGCTGGGCGACACCGAGGATCTCGACTGGCTCGAGCTGGCCAACGGAATCTGGGCAGATCAGCTCTACATGGCGCGGAAGAGGGGGAGGTCGCTCGATGAGCAGTGGCGCAGCGACGATGCAGGCGACTGGTACGTCGACTTCGTGAGGGGCATGATCGGCAACCATGAACAGCGGCTCGGCATCACCGAGGAGGAGGAAACAGCACTCGATTTCGACTACAACTCCCTGGTCCGGCACGCGAAGGGGGCGGTCGGCCTCTTCCTCCAGGCCCGCCGCATAGGATCGGAGAAGTTCCTGGCCCTGCAACGTCAGATCCTGAACGAGTACGCGCATCGCCCCCTCCCCGTTTCGGAGTTCGTCGAGCGACTCGAGAAGGCAGGTGCCGCTGGGGCCGGCGAGTTCTTCAAGAAGTGGAAGCGCGCGGACGCAACCATAGCGTATGCGGCGGAGCTGGTCGAGGTAACGCCCGACCCGGATGGAGTGACGTGCAAGATCTCGGTTGCGCGTCAGGGCACAATCCCGTATCCGGTTTCGGTCGAGGTAAGAGACACCGCTGGGCAGGCGATCAGAAAGGAGCTCCCTGGTGTGGAGAGCGAGGAGACGTTCGAAGTGACCTTGTCCACCGCTCCCTCGGAAATCTGCCTCGACTCCGATGGCATCCTGCCGATGTGGAACAGCTCGCACGCCGGCATACGTCGGGTCTTCCTGCGCGCGCTCTACTCTGAGTCGCTGACGGAACCGTTTGTCCAACTCGCTCCTCTTTATCTCACGGAGCATCCCGATGACGCACGGATCCGCATGACGCTCGCCGCCGCCCACTTCGATCGCAGGCGCTACGCCGACGTGATTGCGCTCCTCGAAAGCAAGCTCGATGCCCCTTGCAGCTACCGCGTGGGCTGCATGTCCGCCATGTACCTGGCTCGAGCCCTCGGCCAAGTCGGACGCCGCTCGGACGCCGCCGCACTGCTCGCGAGCGTCCGCGACGCCAGCGAAAAGGAGGGACTGCACGATCGCTGGACCGCGGCAGAGAAGGAGTTGGGAATGGCCGAGCCGGGTCGCCGCTCGGAGCGCTGAGCGGTGATGCCGGCTGATTCTACCGCTCCGGCTCAAGTTATTTTCCCATCAGACGCCTCATAACGGTGCCCATAAGGCGCCGGACCGCGTCTCTTCCATCACTCCCCCTCCAAACCCGTGAGTCAGCACGAACAAGCGGTCGTCGCGCAGGCGCAAATCAGAGACGTAGATGTAATCCACGTATCGATAAACGACTCGTTGACCTGTTTCGTCCGAGTACTGCACGAAGGCGCTCGAAAACGCATCGCTCGCCTTGATCGATACTGTGACATCGCCGCCGAGAACCACCTGCAAGTCCCAATACGCAGGCGCAGCGGGGTTTTTCGGGGGATGACGAACGAGCGGGGTCGCTGCCCAATAGTCCGCGACGATCCGACGATACGTGGGCGTCTTGTAGACCGCGAAGCAGCTCGCGTAGATCCCGACCGACAACAATCTGCGGTTATCTCCGAATGGACTTGCCCGTTCTGTCTCACAGGACTTTGACGTTCACTTGGAGCGCGGCGAAAGCTTCTTGATGAGGAGCACGGGGTCGAGTATGGGGCCGAGTCTGATCGGAGTGCCTTCGTATGGATACTGTATTGTCCTGCCGGTTTTCAGCGCCGACGTCCAGAATCGGCCTGGAGTAATGGAGGGATTGACCTGTGCCGCCAGGGCGTACATGCCTGCGATGTACGGGATGGTCCAGCTCCAGCCACCCTGACGGTAGAAGACGTAGTCCGTCGCACCGGTCGGACTCGCCGTGACCCTCGAGTCGGAAGGCGCGAGGAGGCGATTGGAGTACCAGGGGTCGTCGGGATTCGACTGGAAATCATCGGCCCACCAGAGGGCGGGGCGGCAGGCGGCGAAGCGATTTGGATCCGCCAGAGGCCACCTCCCGAGCGCATGGAATCTTCTGAGCGGATGAATATCCTCCATGGAGGACGAGATGACGAGAAGCCCAGCGTTTTCGGCGTCCGCAACCGCCTGGGTGATCTCCTCGTACCCGTTCTCCCCAGGGTTCCAACCCACTTGCATGGCGATGACGCGGATCTTCCGATCACTGGGCAACTGCTCGTTGATCCGCAGGATGCGCCGGATCCCTCGGGCGTAGTAAGTGAAGTTGTAAGTGAATCCTCCGTTACCGCTCCAGTCAACGGCCCATGCACCGATGTAGTACAGGTCAGCGCCCGGCGCGACGCCCAACGTCTTGCCCACGGCAATCGAAGCCACTGCAGCGCCGTGCATCTGCGCCTCGACCCCAGAGTCGATGTTGATCTCCTCGTAGAGTCTCAGCTGCGTCGCGTATTCGACATGTTCCGTGAGTAGGGGCTGATCGATGATGGCGATCCCGACGAAGTGCCCCGTCGTGCCGTTGGCATGAAGGTCGCGGACTCGTAAGCCCGGTGACAGATCGAGCGTCTTGATCTGAAGCGGATCAAATGAGGCCGGCAATCTGTCCTTCGGCGGCCAGATGGTGACGTCATCAAACGTGGCATACATGAGGTCGTCGTAGGAGGCACTGAGGTCGAGAGCCGTGAGGTCATACCCGCGCAGATCCATGCCCAGCCAATCCGCATTCGGATCATACTTGGGCACGGTCGTCATCGCCCCTCGTCCGTAGTCGGCCGAGGCCGGCCTGCGGTCGATCTTCGGGAACTTGATTGCCGGAGACGAGAGGCGAAGTGCGTCGCCACCCGATCCACGCCAGTGCTTCTCGGAGGCCGATGCCACGGAAATCACCGAGCCGGACATTAGGAACAACAACGAGATCACACGCGCCGGACCGTGCATACCTTTCTCCTTCCTGAATACCGATGACACCTATTCCATGTACACTCAACGGCCAGGATATACGGGCCCCATATCACCTGTCCATATTGTACGCGCACACGACGGATCCCATCCCAGCTTTCTCAGAAGGCCAACCGGCAGCGGAACATGACAACCATCTCCGGCCGCCGATTGCCTGTGTTCGCGTCGCCCTTGAAGTTCGTCTGGTCGTGGTCGATCGCGTACTTGATGCACTTGTTCATGTACTAGTCGAAGGCAATGCCCCAGGCTTTCGCCTGCCGCGCGGATCTCGTCGGGTCGGCAAACGCCATGGCGTCGACATCGAGTTGCGAGGAGCGCGCCGGTCTCGACGACCCGTAGCAGCTTGGCCTGGTGCGCGATGGTGATGTTTCGCGATCTCGTCCAGGAACAGCATGCCGATGTCCACCAGCTCGAATCGGCCCACCCGATGCGACTTCGCAGAGTGCTCCGAGGCTGCCGAGGTGAGGGTCTCCGTCGGCGCGCTCTGCACGATCTCCTTCGGCACACAGCGCACACGCCACGAATGGGCGAGCCACCGTCACCGATCGGGCTCGACCGTCCCGGATGGCCGCAACCCCTTGAGCAGAAGCCAGAAACTCAGTGCTATTTCGAAGATAGCTATGGGCACGTCGAACGAGTACGGGTTCACTGTCTTGCCGAAGCCCTGGAAGATGAAGAAAACAAAGGCAGATACTCCAACCCACACAGACGAGATCACGCCCCAGGCAGCCAACCCTCTAGGGATACAGCGCGACTTCAACCATAAGTAGCTGCATACTGTGGACGCAAATCCACAACGCGGCGGAGCCGCAACCAAAGAGGTTGCGTCTCCGCCGCGCGTGAGCGCGTCCGGCGCGCTGCGCGCGCCTTGAGCGTGGAGCCGGAGCCCTGAGCGGAGCGAAGGGGTGAGAGCGTTCCGTGCTTTCCTGAGCGACAGAGAAACCCGGTCCGTTCCTGCATTCCTTCCTTCCTGCTTTCCTGAGAGGGGGTTCGGAGGATCTCGCCCTCTCGAGAGTCTTGCCATTTCGTGTCAACACGCAACTTGTAAGAGACTAAAAAGAAGAGACCACGGTCGTCCATATGAACAAGTAAGTGAATCCCCACGACTTTGGCAGCTTTGTGTTGTGACGAGTCGATAGCGCTGATTGTCATTTCATTTCCTCCCCAGAGATCGGGCACAGCGGGTTGGAACAGCTTTCATGTGAGATTGTCGATATGGCCTTCTTGCTCCTTGCTCTCGCCGGTGGATGGTCCAAACCCGCAACGTTCGCGCATGCGTTGCCGGAATCGCTCCCGCTCCTCCGGAGTCATGACCTCGAACCGCTCGGCCACACGATCCGCCACGCGATCGGCCACGCGATCGACGATGCCACGGCTGCGGACATTGGAGCGGCCGGAACCGTGGAATCCAAATCCGCCGAACAGGATTCGGCAGATGGCCAGCATCCCCAGCGCCTGCCAGAAGGTGAGCGCGCGCCAGCCGAAGAGCGGCGGCAGGAGCCAATTCCACAGCAGCTTCACCACTTCGCCGCCGACGAACATGAATAGGAGCAATCCCAGGATCGCCAGTGGAGCGATGAAAAGCACTCTCATTGATCTTTTGCTCATTGTTCAGTCCCTCTCGTTCGTAAGTTCCTCGTAAATGTCTTGCAACCGCGCACGCAGATGCAGCACCGCATAGCGCTTGCGCGAGAGCAAGGTGTTGACGTTCACACCGCTTTCCGCGGACAGCTCCTTGAAGCTGCGCCCCTCAAGCTCGTGAGCGACGAATACTTCCCGCTGCTCGTCGGGCAGCTCTTCGAGCGCATGTTCCAGCTCATCCAGCAGCAGACTGCGGAGGTAGAGCGCATCTGGTCCGGCATCGGGCGAAGGCAGCAGATCTGCCAACTGCAGCGGTTCGTCGGTTTCGTCCGCGACGGCCGTATTGCTGAAGCTCAGCGGCTTCTTCTTGCGGAAGAGATCGGTGATGCGATTGCGCGCCACGCGGAACAGCCAGCCGGTGACGTGGTCGATCGGCATCAGCAGGCGGTTCGCTTCCACCAGCTTGGAGAAGACGTCCTGCAGAATGTCCTCAGTGTCGCGTGGGTCAGGCACGCGCGAGCGGATGAAGTTGCGCAGCCGGGACTGCTCCCGCTTCACCACTTCCGAGATCCGCCGATCTTGTTCTGCCATCCGCCACGGTTTTCTCAGCGCTTCGTCCATCTACTGGCTGTAGACGAATGAGCGAGACGTATATTGTAGGTTGAATATCTTTTCGAGGCCGGCGCATGGACACAAAAGAGGTCTTGGAGGCCAGAGTGCACGGCGCGGCGAATCGTCGTCCGCGTCAATGCACACCTATAATCTTGGGGGATTTCTGAATGGAATGTTAGCCCTTCGTGGACGTTCCCGGCCGATTCCACGCCAGTCTCCAGCGCCAGACTGCTGATTTACTGTAGTCATTCCTTCGGGCGCCAGCGGCACGACGGATCACCACTGCATCCGGGTGCACAGGCCGTCATGGGCGAGCTGAGGCTGGCCGCCTGCGGCTACGGGATGACACAGTCGGGAGTGTCCAAAGGGGGAATGAAATTCTCAAGGCTCTGGAATCTCGAGGTCTCTGCAGATTTTTCGAGCCAAGCAGTCATCGATCTCCTTGTGGCGCGGAACGGTGGACGCCTTCCTCTTCTTTCGATTGACGCACACGGTGTGGTTACCGCCTTCGCGCAGAAATTCGCATCCGTTCGCTGTCAAATGCTCGACGAGATCCCGTCTCTTTACGCCGTGATGTGGACCGGTTCACGGATGACATCGGCACCTTTGAGCTCCTCTTCAGCAAGTGCGCGGTTCGCCTCCAACACGAGTTGGATGGCCTCTTCAAGGTTGGCCCTGGCCTCATCGAGTGTGGCGCCTTGTGTATTCGCGCCCGGTAGCTCTTCGACGAGGCCGATGTAACCTTGGGGAACCTTCCTGAAGACGGCAGTGAACTGGATGGACATGAAACACCTTCCGAATAACACTTCAACCATACAACATAGCACGTGCCGCGTTAACACGCACGCGGAAGATCGAGACCATCAAGCAGGTCGTCCTCTGATGACACGCAACTTCGTGGTGCCGGAGTCATGCTCACCTCCCGGCCGAGGCCGGTATGATGCTCAATGTCTCGATCCCGCCTTCGATCAGCGTCGCGTGCGCGACTCGATCCCTGTCGAACGGATCAGTCGACCAGGGTGACTCTCCGTGAGCCTCGGACGACCCGGCCTATTTCGTAGCAGTCTGCCTTCTTGGCGCGGAGGTAAGTCACAACGGCATTCACGTCATGCCGGCCGACTGCGAACACCATGCCGATGCCCATGTTGAACGTGCGGTAGAGCTCGGCTTCCTCCAGGTGCGCCGCCTTCCTCATCACGTCGAAGACCGGCAGGACGGGGAACGAACGACGCCGGATCTGCACTTCGCAACCCGCAGGCAGGATGCGCGGGATGTTCTCGAGGAAGCCGCCGCCGGTGATGTGGGCCATCCCGTGGAGCAGCCGGCGTTCGATCAGCGGCTTCAGGAGCGGATGATAGGCCCGGTGCACGGCCATCAAGGCCTCGGCAACCGTGCACCCAAGCTCGTCCATGTAGCTCTCCGGGCGCTTCTTCAATACCTCGAAGAAAATCTTGCGGGCCAGGGTGTAGCCGTTGGTGTGGAGACCGGTTGAAGGCAGACCGATAAGCTGGTCCCCTGCGCGAATGCGGCGGCCGTCGACAAGCTGCGCGCGGTCCACCATTCCCACGATCGTGCCGGCAAGATCGTATTCGCCCACAGGGTAGAACTCGGGCATTTCCGCCGTTTCCCCGCCGATCAGCGCCGTACCGGTCTCGCGACATGCCACGGCCATCCCGGCCACGACCTGCTCGACCACGCCCGGATCCAGCTTTCCCGTCGCGAAGTAGTCGAGGAAGAAAAGCGGGCGCGCTCCCTGCACCAGAATGTCATTGACGCAGTGATTGACGATGTCCTGCCCCACCGTGTTGTGTATGCCGGTCATGAAGGCGAGCTTGAGCTTCGTCCCGACCCCGTCGCAACTGCTCACCAGAACAGGCGGGCGACGGGTCGAGGGCATCCGGTAGAGGCCGCCGAAAAGGCCCAAATCGGCGAGCACATTCGAATTGAAAGTCGAACGCGCGTGCGCCTTGATCCGCCGGACCGCCTCATTGCCCTTCTCGATATCAACGCCCGCGGAGGCATAACTGACGCTCGAGGAGATCCTTCGTCGGCCGCCCGAAGCGGCCTCCTCAGGATGACAGTCCCGGCTGGTCATTCCCTGCTAGTCGCGGCGCACGAGCTCGCCGACAGCCAACGGGCGCTGGCGGATGTCCTCGATCTCGTCCTCTTTCTGGAAGAGCTTGAGCTGCGCGAGTTGTTCCTGCGGGAACTCGACGGGGTACTTCAGCGTGTAGCAGGCCGTGCAGTATCTGTCATCGTGGCCCACGGCGCGCATCAGCCCTTCCAGACTCAGATATCCGAGCGAATCGGCGTCAAGAAACCTCCGTATCTCCTCGACCGTGTGACTCGACGCAATGAGGTCCTTCGGATACGGAGTATCGATCCCGTAGTAGCACGATCCGATCGTCGGCGGGCAGCTCACCCGAAAGTGAACCTCCTTCGCCCCCGCCATGCGCACCATCTTGACGATCTTGCGACTGGTGGTGCCGCGGACAATCGAGTCGTCGATGACGATGACACGTTTGCCTTCGAGCAGGCCGCGGACGGGATTGAGCTTCACGCGCACCCCGAAATTGCGAATCGACTGTTTCGGCTCGATGAACGTCCGGCCGACATAGTGGTTGCGGATCAGCGCGAACTCGAAGGGAATGCCGGACTCCTGGGAGAACCCGATCGCAGCGCACACGCCGGAGTCGGGAACGGGCACGACCAGGTCGGCATCGGCCGGGTGTTCGCGGGCGAGGCCGCGCCCGAGCAGGTTTCGTGTGAGGTTCACACTCCGCCCGTATACCGTGCTATCCGGCCTCGAGAAGTACACATGCTCGAAAATACACTGCGCAGGTTTCTCCGGTGGAAACGGGGTGAGCGAGCGGATGCCGTCTCGCGAAATCACAACCAGCTCGCCCGGCGCCACGTCGCGGATCCACTCGGCATCCACAATGTCGAACGCGCATGTCTCGGATGCCGCCAGCGTGGACTCACCCAACCGGCCGAGCGAGAGCGGGCGGAAGCCGCGCGGGTCCCGCACGGCGTACATCTTCTCGGGTGTCAGGAACACCAGGGAGAACGCACCCTTCACCTGCATCAACGCCTCGGTCAACGCATCCTCGAAGCTCTCAGCGCGTGATCGGGCGATCAGGTGGAGGATCACCTCGCTGTCGGATGTCGACTGGAAGATCGCGCCCTCCTTTTCGAGCTGGCTGCGGAGCTGCAATGCGTTGACGAGATTCCCGTTGTGCACCAGCGCGATCTGCCCTCGATGGCTATCGATCAGGATCGGCTGCGCGTTGAGCAGGTGGCTCTCGCCAGCCGTCGAGTACCGAACGTGGCCCACGGCGTTGTACCCGCGCATGGTCGACAGGTCCGCCTCGCGGAAGATGTCGGAGACGTGCCCCATCCCCTTCAGCACTTTGATCCGGCCACCGCCGTTCAGATGAGCGATGCCGGCGCTCTCCTGGCCCCGGTGCTGCAGGGCATAGAGGCCAAGGAAGGCGACGCGAGCCGCCTCGGCGTGGTCGAACACTCCATAAACGCCACACTCATCGTGAAACTTGTCGCTGCGCATGCTGATCTCCCGGGGCGCCGACCGACACGTCGCGTGGTGCCGAACCCTCACTGGAGCTGCCTCGCGAACGACCCCGACCAGGCTTCGAACAGCTCCGCCATCGCGACGTCGACCACCCTGACCCCCCTCCAGGCCAATTGTAGCGCATTTCCCCCAACAATTCCCACTTTTCTTGCGGGACAGCCCACGCGGGCAGCCAGCGACTCGAAAGCCGCCGCATCACCGGGCGCAACGCTCGCCACGACCCGCGCCCCACCCTCGCCGAAGGCAGCCAGAGCGAAGTCGCCATTTTCAGAGCCTAACGCATCGAGAGCGACCGATACGCCGTGGAGCCCTCCGGGAGCGAAGCCGGATTCGGCGAGCGCCACGGCCAAACCTCCGTCGGAGCAATCATGCGCCGAACGCACCAATCCCCGAGCCGCGGCGTCGACGCACAGATCGATCAACGCCTGCTCAGCCTTCAGATCGACCGCCGCCGGAACCCCCGCCGACAGGCCGTGAACCGTACGGAGGTATTCGCTCGCCCCCAGCGACACCGCCCCGGCGCCGCACACATAGATCACATCCCCCTCGGCCTTGAACCACTGGTCGACGACCTTGGTGGCATCCTCGAGCAGCCCCAGGACCCCGATCACGGGTGTGGGATGGATTCCCTTCCCGGCCGTCTCGTTATAGAAGCTGACGTTACCGCCTGTGATCGGAACCCCGAGCGCCCGGCACGCCTCGGCTATCCCGTCGATCACGTCCGAGAACTGCCCCATGATCTCGGGCTTCTCCGGGTTGCCGAAATTCAGGCAGTTCGTGGCGGCGATCGGGCGCGCACCCGAGCACGCAACATTGCGCGCCGCCTCGGCAACCGAGGCCATCGCGCCCGCCATCGGTTGGGCCGCAGTATAGCTGCCGTTGCCATCGACGCTCAGCGCGATCGCCCTTCCCGTCCCCTTCACCCTCAAGACCGTGGCGTCGCTCCCGGGAAGCACCAGGGTGTTGGTGCGCACCATGTGGTCATACTGCTCGTACACCCACCGTTTGCTCGCGATCGGCGGTGCCGAGAGGAGGGCGATCAGTGCCGCGCGCGGATCGACGTGCGGGAGCGAGGGCAGAGCGCCGCCGGCGCAGGCGGGCGGGCTGAGTGGCCGCGTGTAACGCGGTGCGTCATCAGTGAGGGTTCTGTTCGGGATCTCGGCCAGGACCGTCTCCGCGTTCCGAATCCGCAGGACCGGGTCTGCGATAACCGTGCCCACCACAGACGACTCGAGCCCCCACTTCTTGAAGATCGCTCCGACATCCTGCTCCCGCCCACGCTCGGTCACCAGCAACATGCGCTCCTGTGACTCCGAGAGCATGATCTCGGTCGGAGTCATCCCCTCCTCGCGCAGCGGGACCAGCTCGATCTGCAGCTCGATCCCGGTTCCGGCGCGAGCGCCCATCTCGCAGGTCGAACAGGTCAGCCCGGCCGCACCCATGTCCTGGATGCCCGTGACGAGGCCCTTTTTCATCGCCTCCAGACAGGCTTCCAAAAGCAGCTTCTCCATGAAGGGATCACCGACCTGGACATTCGGCCGCTTCGCCTGCGCATCCTCGTTGAACTCGGCCGAGGCCATCGTGGCCCCGTGGATGCCGTCGCGCCCCGTGCGCGCGCCCACGTAGATCACGGGATTGCCGATGCCCGACGCTTTCCCATAGTGGATGTCCCCGTGGCGCGCGATGCCGACGCAGAGGACATTGACCAGGGGGTTGAACGAATAACAGTCGTCGAACATGATCTCGCCGCCAGTCGTCGGGATTCCCATGCAGTTGCCGTAGCCGGCGATGCCGGAGACGACTCCTTTGAGGATGCTCCGGTTCTGTGGCTTCTCGAGCGGGCCGAAGCGGAGGCTGTCCAGAATCGCGATCGGCCGCGCGCCCATCGTAAAGATGTCACGGATGATCCCACCGACACCCGTCGCGGCCCCCTGGTACGGCTCGATGAACGAAGGGTGGTTGTGGGATTCGATCTTGAAGACGGCTGCCAGGCCGTCCCCGATGTCCACGATGCCGGCATTTTCTCCCGGCCCCAACAGCACGCGCTCTCCCCGCGTCGGGAGACGCCGCAGGTGCACCCGGCTGCTCTTGTAGCTGCAGTGCTCGGACCACATCACCGAGTAGATCTGGAGCTCGAGATTGTTCGGCTCGCGGCGAAGATGGTCGCAGATAGCCTCGTACTCCTCCGTCGTGAGATTCAGGTCCGCCAGGCTTTTCGCCGCGACACCGGGACTCATACGCAGCTCCCCGCGATCGCTCGAACCACGGAGGTGAAGATGATCTTGCCGTCCTCGCAGCCGAGCGCCGCCTCGCTGGCACGCTCAGGGTGCGGCATCATCCCGACCACGTTCCGCGCCTTGTTGCAGATTCCCGCCACTCCCGCCATCGCTCCGTTGGGATTCCAGGCCGGGTCCACCTCGCCTGCCGGCGACGTGTATCGGAAGACGATCCGAGCCTCGTCTTCGAGCGCCCGGACAGTGTCCGCAGCGGCATAGTAGTTCCCCTCCATGTGCCCGATGGGGATTTTCAGGACGCGGCCGGGAGTGATGATCGAGGTGAACGGCGTGCGATCCGTCTCCACTCGCACGTAGACATGCTTGCAGACATACCGGAGGCTGGCGTTGCGCAGCATGGCGCCGTCGAGCAGGCCGCATTCCAGAAGGATCTGGAATCCGTTGCAAATACCGATGACAGGTCCGCCCTTTGCAGAGAAGTCAGCCACCTCCTGCATAACCGGTGAGAACTTCGCCAGCGCGCCGCAGCGCAGATAATCGCCGTATGCGAATCCGCCCGGAAGGATGACGCAGTCGCTGCCGCGCAAGTCCCGATCCCCATGCCAGAGAAAAACGGCCTCTTCGCCGAGGACGTGCTTCACGACGTGGTAGGCGTCGTGGTCGCAGTTGCTTCCAGGAAAGATAACGATCCCGAACTTCATCGTTCCTCCTCCAGCCGTCAGGACACCAGCGAGCAGACGAACGTCTCGAGGATGGGGTTCGAAAGAACCGTTTTGGCCGCATCCTGAGCGGCGGCCAGCGCTGCCTGCGACGTCTCCGCGGTGACGACCAGGTCGAACATCTTTCCCTGACGGACCTCTTCGAACCCAGTCTTCCCCAGGCTGTCGATCACGTGCTTGATCGCCAGGCCCTGCGGATCCAGAACCCCGTTCTTCAGCGTCACAATCACCCGTACCTTGTGCTTCGTCATCGCGTCTCCTTCATGCCGTCTCGTCCTCCCGGAACACTCTCGCGAAGATCGTGCCGACGTGCTTCAGATGCGGGGCCAGGTCGAAGCAGCGCTCCACCGACTTTCTTGGCACGAGCGCGGCGATCCGGCGATCTCCGAGAATCCGCTGTTTGAACGTTCGTCTTCGCGGGCGCAGGGCCTCGGCCCACGCCTCCATGGCATGGGTCTGCACGATCGCGTAGGCATCCTCGCGGAGCATTCCATGCCGGACGAGGGTGAGGAGCACCTCTTGCGAGTAGACGAGGCCGCCGGTCAGCTCAAGGTTGCGCAGCATCGCATCCGGGTAGACATACATCCTATCTACAAGTGTAGTGAATTTCTCGGTCAGGTAGTGGGCGAGGATGAAGGTGTCCGGGAGGATCACACGTTCGACGGAGGAGTGCGAAATATCCCGTTCGTGCCAGAGCGCGATGTTCTCGAGACCGGCCAACAGATTGGACCTCAGCAGTCGCGCCAGCCCCGAGATCTGTTCGCACTGGATCGGGTTCCGCTTGTGGGGCATGGCGGATGAGCCCTTCTGGCCCTTCTGAAAAAACTCCTCCGCTTCGCGAACTTCGGTCTTCTGCAGATGTCGGATCTCGATGGAGAATTTCTCGAGCGAGCTGCCGAGCAGGGCCAGCGAGGCGAGCACCTCGGCATGGCGGTCGCGCTGGAGGATCTGGGTCGAGATGGGGGCGGGCAGAAGGCCGAGGGTGCGGCAGACCTGCTGTTCGAGGGCGGGGGGCAGATGCGCGAATGTGCCGACTGCGCCCGAGATCTTCCCGTAGTTGATAGTCTCACGGGCGTGCGCGAGGCGCTTCTCGTGTCGTCCGAGCTCGGCGTACCAGAGGGCGAGCTTGAGTCCGAAGGTGGTGGGCTCCGCGTGGATGCCATGGGTGCGGCCGATCGTCGGCGTCCGGCGGAGCTCGAAGGCGCGCCGTCTGAGGACACGGCGGAGCTTCGAAAGGCTCTGCATGAGAAGATCGATCGAGTCACGGATCTGGAGGGCCAGGGCGGTGTCCACGACGTCTGAGCTGGTCATGCCCATGTGGATGAAGCGCGAATCGGGGCCTACATTCTCTGCGACGGAGGTGAGAAAAGCGATGAGATCGTGGCGCGTCACCGCCTCGATCTCGCCGATGCGTTCGACAGAGAACATGGCCTTCTTGCGAATCGTGTCGAGCGACCGGCGAGGGATCTTGCCGAGCCCGGCCCACGCCTCGCAGGCTGCGATCTCGACCCTGAGCCATGTATCGAACTTCGCCTGTTCGGTCCACTTCTCGCCCATCTCGGGCAGTGTGTAGCGCGGGATCACTCGATATAGCCTCCGGTAGCCATCAGAGCCTGGTTCCCAATGAAAGAAGCCATTTGCCGTTAGCCATTAGCTGTGAGACAGAGGGGTTGGTCAGAAGACATTCAGATCGATTCCTTCCAGATCGATCTTGGACTTCGAGCCCAGCACAACGAGAGAGATTTCGGAGGGGACGAAGAGGCGCTGCGCCAAACCCACAATGTCATCGAGGCTGACGGCGGTGATGGCATCGAGGATCTCGTCGGGGGTGAACTGGCGGCCGAAGTACATCTCGTTGAGGGCGAGGGCGGCCATGCGGGCTGAGGAGCTTTCGAGGCCGAGCATGAGGCTGCCCTTGAGATGGGCCTTGCTGTCCTCGAGCTCCTGTGACTCGATCTCCCCACGGCACAGCTTGGCGATCTCGTCCATGACCAACCGGATCGTCCGGATCGATTCCGAATGGTCGACGGCCGTGTAAACGGCAAGGCTTCCGGCATCACGGAAGCTGGTGTTGTACGAGTGGATCGAATAGGCCAAGCCGCATTTTTCTCGTATGTTCTGAAAGAGCCGGCTGCTCATGCCGCCACCCAGGATGTCGTTCAACACAAAGAGCGCGTAGCGGTCGTCGTGGGCCCTGTGTAGGCCCGGGAAACCGATATTGATATGGGTCTGCTCGAGATCCTTTTTTCGCAGGTAGACGCGCCCCGGATGGGGCACGGGAGATGGTTCGATCGAGGTCCCCGCGGGCAGCTTTCCGGGAGATCCGAAGCGTGTGGCGAAGAAGTCCGTCAGGGCGTCGTGGTCGACGTTTCCCGCGGCCGAGACGATGATATTAGAAGGAGAGTAGCTGTCGTGGAAGAATGAGACGATCCGGTCGCGCGCGAGCGCACCCACGGTCTGCTCGGTGCCCAGGATCGATCTGCCGAGGGAGTGATTGGCGAAATACGACTCATAATAAACTTCGCCGATGTAATCGCCCGGGTCGTCCTGCACCGACTTGATCTCTTCGAAGATGACCTTCCGTTCGTTTTCCAGCTCGCCCGGGTCGAAGGCCGGATGGGTGAGGATGTCGGCGAGGAGATCAAGCGCGACCGGCAAGTGCTCATCCATCACCTTCACCGAGAAGGTGGCGAACTCCTTGGAGGTCGACGCGTCGGTGAGCCCTCCCGTCCGGTCGATCGTCCGTGCGATCTCCCGGCAGGACCGGCTCTCCGTGCCCTTGAAGACGAGGTGCTCGATGAAATGCGAGATCCCCGAGTCGGCGGCCGATTCGTCGCGCGAGCCTTTCTTGACCCAGATCCCCACCGCCGCCGACCGCAGCCGCCCCATGCGCTCGGTCAGAACAATCAGCCCACCCGGCAGAACGCTCTTCTGATACCAAGCCCCCGGTGGGCCCGGACGCCGCCCCGTCATCGGAAGGAACGGCCTTCGACGAGTCGCCGCCGGGAGGCGCACCCGGTAGCCATGTCCGTTTCAGCCATCATACCTGTAAGTCCGCAAGTGTAGCATAGGGCCCGTCGCCCTTCAAATCAGGGGTGCTCACCGGGGATCTCGCGCGCCTCCGGTGCTGCGGAACGCCTGCTTCGCCGCCCTAATCCGGAGACAACATTGCAAGCGATTGAAAGCCCGGGCCCGCGAGAAGGGTGCAGGTGCGACAATTTCGTAGAGACCGGCGGAGACTCGTAGAGACTGGTAGAGACTGCCGAGAGGAGGAAGGTCGGGCTGCGAAATCAGGGCTGCACCGATGGCTGCGAAGTCTCTACGAATCTCAATGAGTCTCTACGAGTATCTCCCGCTCGTAAGTGAGCACCGCCGCGACGAAGGCGACGAAGCGAATGCGCCCTTATCGCGGGATCTGGCAAGACTACGGCAAAGTCCCGGAAACCGCAGATTTCACAGATTGACTCACAGATGTCGCCGATTGCTTCGCGCCGACCCGAGAGTGAGGAGCAAGTTGCTCGTGGGTTGAATGCTGGAAGAATCTGCGTAATCTGCGCGGAAATCTGCGCCATCTGCGGTTTCCCACGGAACGGCCTCGCCCGAGTCGGCGCCTCAACTTTGCCGCAGTCCTGCGGGATCTGGGAACCTCGCTTGACGCTGGCGGGGGTCTTGACTATAGTCACGATTGCCTCATGGCTACATACGTCAGACCCCACGTGATCGCTCTTCTCACTGATTTTGGATGGGAGGATCCCTACGTCGGATGCGTGAAGGGGGCGATCATGAAGCTCAACCCCTCGGTGCAGGTCTTGGACGTCTGCCACACGCTTCCCGCGCACGACATCGCGGCGGCTTCGTTCCTTCTGGGGTGCGTCTACCGGGATTTCCCGGAAAAGACAATATTTGTGTGCGTCGTGGATCCGGGCGTCGGATCTGAACGTCCCGTTCTGATTGCGACGGTCGGGCTGCGCTATTTCATCGCTCCTGACAACGGACTTCTGACGACGGTTCTCGAGGATCCGGACATCGGCTCGGTCATCCGGGCCACCGAAGCGCACTATTTCTCGCCATCTCCGTCGCCGACATTCCACGCCCGCGATATCATGGCGCCCCTCGCGGGCTGGATTACAAAGAACGTCGCGATCGAAAACATGGGTGAGAGATCCACCGAGTACACGAAAATCGAGATTCCCAAGCCGCGACTTCTGGGCGGAGCGCTCATCCAGGGACGCATCTCGATGATCGACCGATTCGGAAACTGCATCACGAACATCTCGCGCCAGCACGTGGAGGCGGTTACCGGAACAGGCAAGAAGTTTTCGAAGATCGTAGTCAATGGCCGCGAAATCACGACCTTTTGCGAATACTACGCCCAGAGCCCCGGGGCCAGCCATCCGGTCTGTCTTTTCGGTAGCCTCGGATACTTGGAAGTCGCATGCAACCAGGGTTCGGCCTGCGCGACACTTGGCGTGAACGTCGGCGCCGAGGTCGGCCTCGTTTTCGATTGAACCCGCCTTTACGAAGGCTCCGCAGATGGTCCTCGACTACAAGAACTACTCGAAGGGATACAAGACCAAGCCTCCGCGCCGACGGCTGGGGCGATATGTCCTGATCCTCGTCGCCATTGGAGCCGTCTACGGGTCCCTCTATCTTTACGCGGGCCGCCGTCTTTCACGCGGGCGGGTCCTTGCGGAACAGGGAGACATCGCGGAGGCGCGGAAGAGCTTCGAGGCAGTGAGGAAGCTCCATGTGCGTGGCCGGGAAGCGGAGGATGGGCTTGGGGTCGTCGAGCTTCTCGGGGGCAACATCGCCGCCGCGCGCGAGCACCTCCTGAAAGGGGGGGACTCGGCCTTCGATCCGGCCCGCGTCGTGAGCACCTTTGTCGCGCGCGGTCAGTACGCGCAGGCGGTTCAGTACGCGGAGTACGCACACGGATGGGACAAGGCGCCGTCACTTGCGATCGAGTTCGCGGCTGCTCAACTCGGCCTTCAGAAGGCGAATGAAGCCGGGAAACTCCTGGGCACCCAGCCACCTCCAAGGGATCAGGCACTCGCAGCTCGCAAAGAGAGCGTTCAAAAAGTCCTGGACGTGGCCCGGAAAAGCGGCCAGTTCACCTTTGTCTCAGATCGATCCAACACACCGCTCGCGAGCTATCCTTTCGGATCACAGGTTGCGCCGGTCGACGTGGAGATCGCAGGCGGGCTCCGCCTGGGCACAGGCTTGTCGGGCGAAGACGCTCACAATCACACGCTTCTGAACATCGACCGTGAGCTGCAGGATGCCGCCGCCGCCTCTCTCAACTACCCCGGTGCTGTCGTGGTCATCGATCCGAAGACGGGGGAGATTCTCGCGGCCGTCTCGAACCCGCCGCCCGGAGATACGTCGACCAACGTGGCGTTTGAGGCTCTGTTCGAACCGGGGTCGATCATCAAGCTCCTGACGCTCTCGGCCGCACTCCGGGCCGACCTGGACTTCTCGACAATCTTTCCGTTCAAATGTACCGGCTCCCTCGACTGCGACGGACAGCCTTTCTACGACTGGGCGGTCCACCGCGAGGTCGAGGACATCGATCAGGCCACGGCCGAATCGTGCAACATCGCGTTCGCCCGAATTGGCATGGCGCTCGGCCGGGAGGCGCTCAGGCGCGAGCTCCGAGCTTACGGATTCGACAGGCCGCCAGAAGCGGCGGCGCCTATCATGAGGTTTGGGCTGACCAAAGATGCGCCGGCCGACAGCATGCACACCGCTCATTATTCCGTCGGGCTGGAAGATCTTTCGATCTCGCCGGTCCACGCGGCGATGATTGCAGGGGCGATCGCAAACAACGGGAACGTGATGGTGCCACGACTCCTCCGCGAACGGCGCAACATTTTGCAGGAGCCGTATTTGCACAGCCAGCCGGACACGCTGTTTTCGACCGGAATCTCGGAGGAAGATCGCGCCACTCTTGTGCGCGTGATGACGAAGGTGGTCGAGAGTGAGACGGGCACCGGCCGGAGGGCGGCTGTCGAAGGATTGCCGTTCGCCATAAAGACGGGCACATCCGGGCGCCGCGAGCTTGGGCTCGACTCCGTCCTCATTGGCATCGCACCGCGCGAAGCCCCGAAGATAGCATTTTGCATTTATGCGCACGGGGCGGGGAAGGCCGAGCTCGAGGGAGCGCGGATCTTGAAGGAGTTCCTGACCCGGGTGAAGGCTCGCCTGCAGACCTGAGCGGGCGGCTATTCCACGATCGGCGTCTTGAATACCAGCTTGATCGTGAACCGTATTTCGAGCGAGTCGGGATGCGATTGGATGCCGAGGGAGGAGATATCGACGGGCACGACGATTTCTGCGCCGGCTGAGGCGGAGCGTGCCGGTTCTTCGGAGGCGGCTGAACCGAGGTCGAGTGGTCCTTCGAGCTCGTCGAAGGGCGCTGTCAATGCGGGGGCGCGCGCGGATTCGGCGGACAATATGGCAGAAACGGTGGAGGAGGGACGTGGCGATCCGGCAAGCGGTCCGGGCATCGGGGGTGCAGGCGTTTCCGGCTCCGGCCGCGCCGGCTCTGGGGTGAGCGTCTCGTGCGGACGTTTCAGGATGTCCCTCGCCCCGTCCGCTCCCACAATCTCGTGGATATCGGCGATCTCCTCCAAGTCGGAGAGGGAGATGAAATCATCTTCCATCTGAGCGCGTCTGGGTTTTAGCTCGAGTTGCTCGAAATCGGGACGAGGCAGGGACGTAAAGGTCTGGTCCGATTCGGTATCCATCGGGAATGACTCGGCCCCCTCAGCCTCCAGGCTGTGCGCCAGGACCTCTTCGGTCTTCAGCCTTGCAGAGCCCGGCTCCAACATCTCATCCTCCCCCGGCAGGACATCCACGGACTCCGGCTCCTCGACCACCGGCTGCTCCTCCTCCGACGGCGTGTACTTCTTGAATGTCGGTGCTGCCGTCTCCCTTTCGGCTGATACGAATTTCCCGGAAAGGCTCTCGAGGACCAGCCGGCATATCGCGTGGAATGTCTCGTTGACCCCGTCACCGCGCAAAGCTGAGGCTTCAAAATAGGGCCACCTGTGCCGGTTGAGGCGCTCATTCATCGAAGACACCGACAGAATGTTCGGAAGGTCTCGTTTGTTGAATTGGAGAACGAGCGGGATGTCGGAGAGGTCGATTCGCTTCTCGGCGAGGTTCGTCCTCAGGTTCTCCATGCTCTCCTCGTCGCTCTGCAGCATTTCTGCCTGTGAGTCGGCCACAAAAACGACGCCATCGACGCCCTGCAAAACGAGCTTTCGTGTCGCGTCGTAAAAGACCTGGCCGGGAACGGTATAGAGCTGGACCCGAGTCTTGAAATCCTTGATCCGCCCCAACTCGATCGGGAGGAAGTCGAAAAAGAGCGTCCGATCGGTTTCAGTCGCGAGCGAAATCATCTTGCCCTTGCGCTCGACCGGCAGCGTGTCGAAGATGGACTTGAGATTGGTTGTCTTTCCTCCCAGTCCCGGGCCGTAGTAGACGATCTTGGCCGTAATCTCCCTGGTCGCGTTGTTGATGAGAGCCATCAGACACCCATCACGGCCGGAGCTCCAGCGGATACCTTCCCGATGAATCCTGCGGGCTCGCGCCTGCCTGCGCCAGGAGACCCCGGCCGTTGAGCACTAGATTTCAGACCACTCTGATCGCACATGGTACAACTCGCGACTGCAAAGTTATCTTACACGATTCCCGGGATGCAAGGGAATTCTCGGCGCCACTAAATTCTTGCGGTTGCGAATGTCATCCAATATAATGCAGTCGCTTACTTAAGGAGTGTGATCCGTGGCAGAGTTCAATACCATCGAAGAGATGATTCTTTATCATGCCAAGAAATATTATAACGACGCCTTCGTCAAGAAGGAGTCTTACGGGTTTCACGTGGTGCTGGTTGTCGATCCCAAAGAGACCGGCGACGTAACCAAGCTGAAGAACAAGGCCCTCGCGTACGACATCATCGAGCGGGGGATAACGGCACGAGTCGACAAGCCTGGGGAGATAGTCGTGTTCGTGCCATAAGAAAGGCGCGAGACATCGTGGATGTGACGGAGATCTCGAGACGAGTCGTGGCCGGGAGTTGCGGGTACGCGAAACCCCGCCACCGGCGCCGCCGCTAGAGCCTGGGCAGCGCTGGAGTGGGAGTAGCGAAAGTGCAGGGCCAGCTGGAGGGTCTGTCCCTTCCCGAGACTTTTAGGAGGATTCTGGCTGAGAAGATGACGGGGAAGCTGCGCATTGCGGCTGGTCCGCTTGAGAAGTGCATCTTCTTCCGAAACGGCCAGATTGTGTTCGCCACGAGCAATCATCCACAGGAGCGGCTCGGAGAGATTCTGTTCAAGGAAGGAAAGATCAACGCGCACGACAAAGACACGGCGAGCAACTTCCCTATGCCCGGAAAGAAATTCGGAGATACGTTGGTTGAGATGGGGAAGCTCACTGAAGCCGAATTAAAGAAAATGGTCTACAAGCAGGTGATGCTGATTTCCAGCTCGGTGTTCCTGATGCAGGAAGGCAGTTACGCCTTCAGCGAGGATGCGCGATCCCCCCAGGAAATCGGCATCACGGGTGTCTCGACGCATGACATCGTACTGAACGGCATCCGCGAGATGCCCTTCAAAGACGAGATGCGCCAGAAGTTGGGCCCTTCGACGCGCCCGTTGAAGCTCACGGCCGATGCGTACCGCATCGCGGAAATTGTGACCCTGAAGCCGAATGAAGGCTTCGTTGTTTCGAGAATCGACGGTGTGGCCACGTTGAACGAGATCTCGCCCCTGGTTCCCGCGGAGGAATTCGACACGTACAGGCTCTTGTACGGGCTCCACGTCCTGGGACTCCTGGTCGAAAACCCGGAGCGCCATACGTCCGCGGATGCGGTGCGGGAGAGCGGAGCGAAACCGCCTGGGACCACCAGGGGACCTTCCAGGGAGCATGCAGCGGGCGATCCGGAACAGGGGGGTGACCGCGATGTGCGGACCATTTTCAGCCAGCTTGACCACCTCGACCTCTATCAACTCCTCGGGGTCCCCAATAATGCCTCAACCCCTGCGATCAAGAAGACCTATTACCGAATGGCCAAGATCTACCACCCGGATCGCTTTCAGTCAGAGGGCGACAAGGCGCTGCAGAAGAAGGCCGAGCGCGTTTTTGCAAAAATGACCGAGGCGTACGAAGTGCTGGTGGACGCGCAGGCACGAATGTCGTATGATCACAGAGGCTCTGGGGAGTATCGGAAGGTCGACGAGAGGAGAGAAGAGAAGATGGCAGAGAAGGATGCCAAGGGCGCAGCCGATCAGGCGTCGGCCCAGGAGAATTACAAGAAGGGGACGGAGCTCTACAAGTCGCGGAAGTACGCAGAAGCCATCGAGCCACTCTCTCAGGCCGCCAAGATGAACCCTCGAAACCTCGAGTTTCAGCTTGCACTCGGGTGGGCACAGGCCAAGAACCCTCCGACCCGCAAGGAAGCCGAGAAGACGTTTTTGCGCGCCGTCAACCTCGACAAGTTGAACGCCGAACCGTATGTCGCGATGGGAAAGTTCTACAAGGAGATCAAGGACTTCGTAAAAGCCGAAGCACTCCTCACGCGTGCCCTGGCGCTCAATGACGAACACGAAGAGGCCCAGAAGGAGCTCGCGTCGCTGCCCGGAAGGCAGGAAGAGAAGAAGAGCTTCTGGAGCCGCCTGACCGGACGGTAGCCCTGCCGCGGCGAAGCCGCGCGAGAGCGCGTGCCCTTCCAGTCTGAGCGTCCGAGGAGACGGCTCCTTTCCTTCATTCCTCTCTTCGTGTTTTCCTGAGAGGGCTCCGGAAGATCCCGCCTCCTCGGTGGTCCTACCTTTTCGGAACCGAGCCGCGCGGACTCGTCATTCGATCGTGTACTTCCGCCCCGCGTTGGCCTTCTTGAGATATTCCATCAGAGGGTTGAAGTATTCAAGCATGGCGCGGGCCGAGAGGTCTTCGCCCGTTTTCTCTCGCAGGACAGCGCGCCAGTCCTTCGTCTGTCCGGGGCTCATGATGTCCCGGATGAATGTCCCTGTCTCCTTGCTGCCGAAGTAGTTGGCCGCGTGCGGATCCTGCTTCAGGATCCTCCGGGCGATGTAGTCATGGAGCTGGAACTTCAGGACGGTTCCGAGCGCATAGTCGTAGTACTGAGCGGGATCGTCGTTGATATGAGTCTTCGTGGCGGCGTCGCAGTAGTCTCCACCGCGGTCAGACGGCGGCACGATCCCCTGGTATTTCTTCGCGTACACCCACCAGCGCGCGTTGTACTCGGCGGGGGGCAGGTTCTTCTCGTATAGATCATGCTCGAAGTGTGTCATCGTACCGGCAGAAAACGGGATGAAGACGGCGGAGGCGCCGGATAGAGCCTCGTTCAGCAACCACTGTGTCTCGTCAATCTTGGCGTCCTTCGGCAGGAGCCCGACCCCCTCGAGATAGGGGCGCTGCGAGGATGCCAGGCCGATCAGGTCGCCCATGCCTTCGTGATACGATCGGTTGGCTCCTTCGCGCAGAAGCAGCGGGACGCCGGGGTTCGAGTAGGCGATGTAGTAGTGGATGTGGCCGAGCTCGTGGTGAGCCGTCTTGAACCAGTCTGCTGTCGGCGTGACGCTCATCAGGGACCGGTAGTCGTCCTCGAGATTCATGTGCCAGGCCGATGCATGGGTGTTCTTCTTGCGGCCGGCCTCGGCCGGATACAGGTCGGATTTCTTCCAGAAGTTCGTGTTGACCGCTGGGAAGCCCATCGATTCGTAGAATGATTCGGCCTGCTGCACGACCCACTCGCGCGACTTCCCCTTGAAGAGCGAGTCCATGTCGACTGCATCGACCAGGCCAGGCCAATTCTGCCCCCAGCGATTCGGAAGCCAGTGGGCCGGGAGCATGTCCGGCACGGGCTGGTCGTATCGCTGAGCCAGTTCGTAGCGGCAGTATGTGTGGAGCTCGCGATAGAGCGGACGCAGATCTTCGAGAATCCGATCCATCAGAGCCATCAGCTCCGCGGTCGACATCCCATAGTCGGCCACCTCGAGATCGAAGTATGAGCTGAACCCCATCTCGCGAGCGACACGGTTGCGCAGCTCCTGGAGTGTCTCCAGCCCTCCGCGAAGTTCCTTCCCGACCTCCTTCGACGCCGTCCAGACCTTGAGCCGTTCATCGAGGTCGCGCGACTTGACCAGCGAGTCATCGATGTCATTGGGGGTGACCGTCTTTCCATCGACTTTGAACTCGAATCCGAAGAGTTTTGCGGACTGGTCGGATTCGGCCTTCACGAGCCTTGTGACAACATCCGGAATCGTCCCGGGGCGATGCGCCGCTGCCAGCCGGATCTTTTCCAACTGCCTGATTTGCATGGGATCGAGCCTGTCTTTCTGGGCCAGCAGTGCCTTGACCTGTTCGATCGTCTCCTTGCGTCCGACGAATTCCGACAGCGCCTCGTTGGCCTTCACTTCGGCCCCGCTGTGCTCGTCGGTGATGTCGGTGTTGGCGAGCCACATTGCCTCCTGCGCGACCGTATACACCCTTTGGAATTCGTCCGTGTAGGCTCGTATGAATTGATCAGCCTGCCGTCGCGGATCTTCCGCACGTGCGATGACAGCGGCAGCGAAAACGAACAGGCAAACGAGAAAATTTGTGCGCATCATGTCGTCAAGCTCCTCACAGATGACCCGTCACCCGCCGCTCGGCGGGAGCGGGCAGTCTATCACACGCCGGTTCGGACGCGGACGCGGGAACATCGATCCCGAGCGCTGCGGCAGGGTCGAGGCGCCGACTCGGGCGAGGCCGGCCCGTGCGAGATGGCGGATGGCGCAGATCTCCGCGCAGATTGGCGGTGGGTCAACATTTGCAACTCCCGCCGATTTGATCTATTCCTAGCGGGATGACGCGCCGAATTCTGATCGTGGACGACGAGCAGGACATCCTGGCGCTGCTCCGGTACAACCTCCAGCGCGAAGGATACGAGGTTCAGGCCGCGATAGACGGACGGCAGGCGATCGAGCAGGCGCGGGGCCTCCCGGACCTCATCCTGCTCGACATCCTGATGCCCGAGATGGACGGGTTCGAAGTCGCGCGTCGTCTCAAGCAGGGCAGCACGACCTCGCGCATCCCCGTGCTGTTCCTGACAGCGCGCGCCGGTGAGATCGATGAAGTGGTGGGGCTCGAGCTCGGCGCCGAGGATTATATCGTGAAACCGGTGAGCATGCCGAAGCTGCTGGCCCGCATTCGGGCTGTCTTTCGGCGACTGGAAGGCCCGCCCGTGATCGGTTCCGGCGTCATTCGCCTCGGCCCGATCGAGATCGACACGGCGAGCTACGTGGTCCGGGTCGACGCACACGAAGTTCCGTTCACGAAAAAGGAATTCGATCTCCTGGCTCAGCTGGCGTCCAGATCCGGCAGCGTTCTCACGCGCGAAGCGCTCCTGGATTCCGTCTGGGGAAATGACATCCACATCATCGATCGGACCGTGGATGTGCACATCCGACGCATTCGCGAGAAGCTCGGCAAGCATGCCGACATCATCGAGACGGTGAAGGGCGTGGGATACAGAGCGCGGTCGTGAGGCACACCGACGCTCGCCTCCGCCGAAAGAGCACGATGCGCTACTCGAAGTCTGACTTCTTCGTCGATCCCGATATCTCCCGCGCAGAGACTTTGCCTGCGGCGGCGTTTACGGACCCGGAGTATCTGGAGCTCGAGCTGCAGACGGTGTTCGCCCGCATGTGGCTGCTCGTTCCTGAATCGAGCGGGTGGACCTCGCGGGCAATTCACGATCCGTGAGCGACATGGTACGGCGCCGCGGAGCGCGCATCCCGTTTTCGCTCCTTGGCCACGATCTCGCGCTTCCAGGCTTCTCTGCATGAGACTGAGCCCGCGCGCGATCAATGGTGTAGAATGTGCCGTAGAGCCGGTCCAGTACATTCTGAGGGCAGGATAGAAGAGGGAGGCGCGCGGGAAGTTCCGTGGGAAGTCGTGAGGAAAGCAGACCGACAGGGCGCGTTTCGGCGGCAATTCGGGATTTTCTGACACCGATCGTGGGTGAGTTCGTCGCGCGAACGTCGGTCAACATGGCGTCCAAGCGGATCGGTAAGCCGCCTGAAACTCTCACGAAGGTTGACCTGAATCCGATGGCCGAGGCGTTGAGGCCGGCACTGCGGACAGTCGTCGGGACGGCCGCGGATTCTCTCGTCGCACAGATTAAGGAACTTTCGGTCTGATAGAGAGGGGCGGAGTGGCTGCGTCGTCGACACCTCCACGGATAGAGAAGAGCCCCGGCGTGCGTCCGTCATCGGCTATCGCGATCGGTGCCGTGGCGGCGATTGCGGTGCTCGCCATAATCACGGTGTGGGATCTGCTCGCGCTTTTCACGACTCTGCACATCTTGGATGCGATCGAATGTGTGACTCTCCTGGGGAGCGTTATTTCTCTCTGGGGACTCGTCCGTGCGATGGGCACCGAAGGCGCCGCATCCAAAGGGTGGATGATCCTTTTCGGTGGAGTATCCACGTACTTTGCAGGCGAGATCGTATTCACTACGCACCGATTCGTCACGATCAGTCAGGTCATTTTCCCGTCCGTGGCCGACCTGTTCTTCGTTACAGGTCAGTTGCTTATTGTCGCTGCGCTGCTCTGGCTGATCCTCGCCTACTCTACCTCCGGTCTGCCGATGGGGAGTTCGTCGAGCTACCTGGTCGTGCTGATCGTCGTGGCCAGCCTTGCCATATTCCTGGTCGGTCGGTTCACGCTTCCGATGTGGGCCGACCCGAGCTTCAGTTACGGCTGGAAGCTTGTCACGACCATCTACAGCTCACTCGATCTCGCGACGCTCTGCGCCGCCCTCGTCTTGCTCAGGGTCGCCATCCTGTTCCGCGGCGGGGTGGTGGCGCAGGGATGGGCGGCCATTGCGGTCGCCTTCGTCTTCATGACTGCCGGCGACACCTTTTTCGGCATCGGCGTCGACGAGCGGTACGCCGGTCTCGCCTTTCTGGCCTCGTATGCCTCCTTGACCTTCGGTGCCCTCCGCCATGCTGAAATCGTCAGGAGTATGAAGTAGATCCTCTCGCTGTCCGCACCGCAGGGGATTCGAGCGTGCTCGCACTGCCGCAGCCCACGGTGACGCGACGCGGTGTTTTTGAGCTCCACGGCACAATCGTAGCTCGGCCACGTGAGGGACCCATGACGGCGATGCCAAGCGTTCCTGACGAGGTGTTGCCGGCGAGGGTATAAGTCTGCGGGTCGGACAGGGTAGAATCCCTCGGTGATCGGCACGAGAGAGGAGGACTCGATGGAGCGCATGATTGAGTTTCGAAGCGATACGATGACCCGCCCGTCCCCAGCGATGCGCCAGGCGATGTTCGACTGCGAGGTGGGCGATGATGTGTGCGAGGAAGATCCCACGGTCAACCGGCTCCAGGAGATGGCCGCGGCAACCCTCGGCAAGGGGGCGGCGTTGTTCGTCCCGAGCGGCGTCTTCGGGAATCAGTGTGCGATCGGGGTTCACACGCGGCCGGGAGATGAGGTGATCGTCTCGGAGACGGCGCACGTGGTTGAGCACGAAGCGGGTGCGGCGGGGGTGCTGAGCGGCGTGCAGCTCCGCACGATCGAACCGCGGACTGCGAGCTACATCACCGCCGCGGAGATTCTGCCGCGCCTGCGCATCGGCGAGGACATCCACTTTCCCCGTTCGCGATTGATCGTGCTGGAGAACGCGCTCTCGGACGGCTCGGTCATGCCGGTCGAGGCCATGGCCGAGGTCAGACGTCTCGCTGACGAGCACGGTCTGGCAGTGCATCTCGACGGCGCGCGTCTCTTCAACGCCGCGATCGCCCTCGGAGTCGAAGCCCGTGCGATCGCGGCCCTCTGCGACAGCGTCACGTTTTGCCTGTCGAAGGGCCTGGGCGCACCAGTCGGAAGCGTGTTGTGCGGCTCGGCCGATTTTATCAGAGCCGCGCGGAAGCGCCGGAAGATCATGGGCGGCGCGATGCGTCAGGTCGGCGTTCTCGCCGCCCCGGGAATCGTCGCACTCACGGAAGGAATCGGTCACCTGCGCCAGGATCACGAAAACGCCCGGCTGCTCGGCGAGCTTCTCGCCAGGATCCCTGGTGTCGCCATCGATCTCGCGAAAGTCCAGACCAACATGGTGTTCATCCACATCGACAGGCCGGGCAAGAGCGAGGAAGGGCTCGTCGATTTCCTCGCCACCAAGCGTATCCTGACATATCCACCGATGGCCTGGGGTATCCGCTTGGTGACGAGCCTCGAGGTCACGCCCGAAGACGTCCGAGCGCTCGCGGCGGCGGTCGCGGACTACCTTGTGGCGTGATTCGCTGTGATGGTTGGAGTGGCTCGCCGAGCCGGCACTCACGGTCCAGGCGGTGCGACGATGAGCCAATCATGGTGACATCAAGAAGGCGCCAATCATTCGCGAGATTTTGTGGACTGGACTTCGAATCGCGCCGTACATGCCTTGTGTGCCGTCATAGTAACGATGCCATCTTTGCAATCTGAGTGCCCAGACCAACCTCTAAAGACCGAACCGCTTGCGGGTACCGGCAGCAGATTGACGACAATGCCTCTTTCATAGCCTAGGGAGGCGCCCCTTCCGCACGTCACTCCTGTAGGGTCCACAGTTACCGATCCTCTTCCACTTCCCGCCGTTGTGAGCATCAGGCGCTTGATCGGTGAGTGGCCAAATTCAAAAGCACCAATATCCGGTCTACCAATTCTCTCGCGGCAGTCTAGATCCGTTGACGGTGCTCCGTGTGCCAATCCAGCATCAATCGCGGCACTTCCCGGTGACAAATGAAAATTCCCACCAGTTGAATTCACAAACCCCGGATCGGCCGATATGTTCCCATTTCGTCCGGTAAAGCCGGGTTGCGAAGTTATGCAGAATTTTACCTGGTCTGGTTTGACCTCTCTGTAGAAATTGTATCCAGAGAGATCAAAGATTGTATTGATGATGCTCAGGCCACCTACGCTGTTGCCGCTGGCGCCATCCAGGTTGCTAACCACGCCCACACCTCCACAATACCCGCGGGAGCATGGCGAAAAGGTGTTGTTCATGATCTTTACCCCCTGAACGCGGTTTCCTGCCGAGGCCGGATCAAACTTTCCCCCTATGAGGCTAATCTCACTGACCCCAATCATTAAGTTGTTGACGATTTGGGTGTTTGAGACGGTGTTCCGCTGTGCTTTGCCCTGACCACCAACGATCTCGATGCGAGGCGATACCGAGAAGAAGTTTTCAGAGATCAGAGTTGAATCGACCACGCTTTCCGAATTAGGAAGTGGATCCTGCAGATTGAAGACAATGATATTGGATGCCTGGAGCATCGCGTTCCGAACGATCCGTGTATCCAAAACCTTGTTCCCGGATCCGCCGGCCGTTTCAATTGAAATTCCAGAATTAAAGAGCGTGTTGCCCTCGATGAGCACGTCTCGAATTAAGCAATTCTTCCCATTTGCCGCTACATTTACAGCCGTGCCGTGGACCTTGCTCAAAAACGTATTTCGAATGATCCGGACGTTTGTAATCACTGCGTCCAGGGATTGACCTTCCGGTTCCATGTACACTCTCACTGCCGCCCCATTTGGGGGCGCGGTTAGACTATATTCGAACATGTTATTTTCGATATGAATATTTGAAATCGCTTGTCTCTCAAGAAAAGCAGGGCTACGGCCAGCCCGGACGGCAAGACCATCCCAGAATGCACCAGCCAGTCGAAAGCGGCTCATCGAGAAGTCGGAAGCATGAACGTAGAATAGGGCGCGAGAGATGGCGACTGCACTGCCATCAAGAGTGATACTTGGCTTGCCACTCACTTCAGTCAATCCAGTGAGAGTTAACCCATTCCGCGTGACTTCCAGCGGCTGAAGGAGAGCGATCTTCTTTCCTGATAGCCCGGCTGTGAACGTGATCAAGTGGGGTCCAGTTACGTTGTTTGCTGCGGCAATCGCTTCGCGCAGAGAAATTCCATCCGGGCCAGGATTGCCGACCAGAGCGTCAGGGGTGGATACGTCCCCATTTACGACGTCTGCTATCGTCGTAACGACAATGTCGGCTGCATACAGTCGAGTCGCAAGGGAGATGATAACCGTAGTTAAGAACATGTGACGTTTCATAAACCGAATCGACCGGACCATCTCACGCTTTCTCTCAATAGTCATCGCATCACCTTTTCGAATCCTGCCGGTTCAAACTCCTCATGAAAGCAATACTTTGCACACTGCTGAGGGTCGGAATGGGGCGTCATCGGACGGGTTTGGGTCGAAACCATACCCAAGGTGTAGGACGAAACGATCGTCGCGTCAAGTTCTCGATGCAGTTCTGCGCGGATCGGGTCATGCCCTCCTGCATTGTTGCGGTAGCTCGACCATCAATACCTGTCCGCCGTCCTCATGATCCTCGCCCGCTTGGGATTCAAATGGATGTATCGCGGACACTCATGCAAGTACCCGGCGTCCCGCACCAAGATCGCTTCGTGGCGCCCCCGCCACAACGCGCGGACGCGTTTGTGGCGAAAGTTGAATCGGCACACGTAGTGGCCCTTCACGTGCCGCATCCTGCGAGAGGGGTCCGGATCAGCATGATTGGGGTTCCCGCAGAAGGCATGGACATCAAGTGCCCCGACTTCCAGCAGCGTCCCGACAATCGTAAGATAGCTCCGGCGATCTTCATCGTCCAGGTACACCGCGGCTCGCGCCACCCCACGAGCCCTGAAGCGGTAGGGTACCCAGTCAAACTCAACCCGCACCGCGCGATTCATCGATCCATCCGACCAGCCCACAGCTCGGGTCAAGCCAGAATGACGACTGAAAGCACGGTCCGATGGAGCAGTCCGATGAACAACATCGCTTCCAGGTCGGCGCGCTGCCTGCCGGATGCGAGATCTGAGCCATTCGCGTTGTGGAAGACCGGGGGAGTTTCATGAGGATGCGGGGTGAAAAGAAACTCGACCCCCCGCCGGTAGCCCGAATAGGCGATTGATTTTGCGTCGGAGAGGCGACCGAATGGGCCCAGGGAGGAGCGGTG
>JACPPM010000165.1 GCA_016191015.1 Acidobacteriota bacterium
ATGCAGGAACGGAGCAGTCATGTCCGGAGCTCAGGGTGGCATCGAACAGACCCCTTCCTGCCTTCCTAACTTCCTGCTTTCCTGAGAGGTGCTCGGAAGGGTCTTGCAGCGTGCCTGGGTCTTGCCTGTTTGGTTGCGGCTCCGCCGCGTTAGGCTAATGGCCACCACCAAGAAGCCCGAGGTCGGGGAAATGGCGCGCCGCAGATCACTGATGCCTCACGGGGCGCAACGCCCCAGGGAACCGGGGCGTATCCATCCTGGACGCTGGAATACACCCCGGATGCGGGCGCGATTCCTCAATCGCCTCTAAGGACTGCCCGTCGACCGTCCAGTATCGATGCGGGCGAGGCAGGCGGCGATCCTGGAGCGGCATTCTTCCGTGAGCCGGTCCTTGTCGTCGAGAGTCATACCGTCGGTCGATATCGGGTCCAGAAAGCGAACCTGGACAGGTCCGGGGCGGAAGTACCACCTGCCCTTGGGCCAGAGCGCGAAGCCGCCGTGAACCGCAATCGGAACGATCTCCGCCTGCGCCTCGATGGCCATGATAGCGGCCCCCTTCTTGAATGGCCGTAGCCTCCCGTCGGTGCTGCGGGTCCCCTCCGCGAAAACGAGAAAGGATCTCCCCTTCTCTTTCATCAACCGAATGGCCTTCTCCCGCGCCTTGACGCGCTGTTCGGGATTCTGCCTGTCGACCACGACGAACCCGGCCATCCTGCAGGCGCGGCCAAGAATGGGCAGCCGGAAGAACTCCTTTTTTCCAAGCGCCGCGATGTCCTCGGGAATGTTGAGAAAGACCACCACTGGATCGATGATCGACTCATGGTTCGGCACGTAGACACGAGCTCTGGCAGGGACGGGAAGTTCCCTGTGGCCGTAAACCTCAAGACTCATCCCGCCGAGGAAGAACGCCATTTTCGCACCGGCCCGGCCGACGATGTACAGAACCCGCGCCGACCCCGACACGAACGAGATCAACAGCGCTGGGGGTCCAAAGATGAAGATGTACACAAAGGTCAGACCCACAACGAAGATCGTTCGAATCACTCGAAGCCCGATTATATCAGAGGAGACCCCCAGGAGGCTTTCGGCGGGGTAGTGCCTCAGTCGTGGGGTTCATCGCCTGGGTTGTGACGAGGACGGGATAGCGGCTCTCATCGAGACCTTTTCCAACGCAAAGGCGCAAAGCCGCAAAGAAGCTCTGGACCGTTCTCGGTGGCTTTGCGTCCTTGCGTTGGACCGGAAGAGGACATGCCCACATCTGATTCAAGGATGGACAGCCGCCCACTCCACTGAGGCGTCACTCGGCGGGATCCGGGATATTTGCCAACGCACCGGGGCTGGGATAGCATCGCAGCATGGGTGTTGGCCGCGCATGCGTGGCTTTTTTTGTCGCCACACTGCCGGTCCAGGTTGCCGCTGCTGTCACGAAACCGGCATCGATCCCTTCCCCGTCTGCGACACGACCCGCGCGGTATTCCGTGAGACTCTCGATCATCGCAACGGTCACGGGACGGAAGTACCTCTTCTTCCCGTTCAAAGGCATGCTTCGCGCCGAAGGTAACACAATCTTCTCGACCGATTCAGGGAATGATGGTGCTATGACACTCGAGTCGCTGTCTGCGCCTAACTTCATCCTCGTCACCGGGGGCAGGAAGGCGAGCGAGGTTTTTGCGAAATCCGCGGCGACCGGCGTCGAGCTGGGGGTGTCGGAGGGTCTCGAGCGGATCGCGGAGTGGGCGAGTGAGTATCCGGAATGGGCGGAAGGGGTGAAAAGGGAGAAGAGGAAAGCGCTTCCGTTCCTCGTGTCGGCGACCCCGGCAGGACAGATGCGATTCAATTACGAAGGTGGATTTGTCACGAGTTGCGCCTCGACCCTCCGGGTGTCGTATGCATGGCCGTCCTCCAAGGCCCCGACTCTGACGCTCTTCGACGGATTGCTGGCTGGTCTCGCCTTGTTCAACCACTCTCCATTCCCCGCATCGAATGGGTCGAAGCCCCCGGCCGTGCCGACCGCGGCCGTGCCGACCGCGGCCGTGCCGACCGCGGCCGTGCCGACCGCGGCGGTGCCGACTGCGGCGGTGCCGACTGCGGCGGTGCCGACCGCGGCGGTGCCGATCGCCCCCGCCCTGCGCAACATCTGCGTTACGGTTCTGCCGGAGGCTCGATCGGAGGTCGAGTTCACCGAGACTGAACCGATCCCCGTCGAGTATCGCTGCGACTCCGTGTCCGACCCCGGATTGGTGGCATGCCGCGGCGAAGTCTCGCCTCACGCACGGGTCGAGAAGGGCTTTGTCCTCGACACGTACGTCCGTGAAACGATCCGGCACTCCGGCACAGGCGCCCTCGTCTCCGATGCGATCGCCATCGCCCTGTCCGGACAGAAAGGGAATTCGATTCGGGTCACAATCGAGATCCGGCGACTGAGCGAGCCCGCGCCGTAGAGTGTCTGGACGCGCACGCGCGCGCTCGGAGCCCCGAGGTGTCTCGCGATTACTCTCTCAGCCCGTACTGCCTGAGTTTGTCGTAGAGAGTGTTTCGCTCGATCCCGAGAATTTCGGCCGCGCGTTTCTTGTTACCCTGCGTGTATTCCAGGGTCCTCAGGACGTGCTCCTTTTCGATCTCCTTCAGGGAGCGTGCCGTGTAAGGGATCTCCACGTTCGCTGCCTGACGGGCCTGTGGAAGTTTCAGGTCGCCGGCCGAGATGACCCGAGTGTCCGTGAGCAACACGGCGCGTTCGACGCAATTCTGCAACTCTCTCACATTGCCCGGCCAGTTGTGTGTCTGGAGCGCATCCACGGCATCGCGCGCAAAAGTCTTGAGCGGCGTCGAATGAAGCGCGCAGAATTTTTCCATGAAATGTGTGGCGAGGATCTCGATATCCTCCGTTCGCTGCGCCAGGGGCGGGATGTCGATGTTGATCACGTTCAGACGATAGAACAGATCCTCTCGAAACGTCTTCTCCTCCACGGCCTTCTCCAGGTCTCTGTTGGTGGCGGCGATGACGCGGCAGTCGATGGTGTTCGTTTCGTTGCTGCCAAGCCGCGAGAAACTCCGGTCCTGAAGCACTCGCAGGATCTTCGCCTGGCATCCCGGCGGCATGTCCCCGATCTCGTCCAGGAAGATCGTGCCGCCATCGGCGAACTGGAACTTCCCCGCGCGCGACGCGGTGGCGCCCGTGAATGCACCTCGCTCGTAACCGAAGAGCTCGCTCTCCAGCAGCGTCTCCGGCAGTGCCGCGCAATTGACCGAGACGAAATTGCCCTCTTTCCGGTGGCTGTTGAAATGCAGCGCCCCCGCCACCAACTCCTTCCCGCTCCCGCTCGGCCCCGTGATCAACACCGTCGCGTCCGTTCTCGCCACTTTCGAGATCATCTCGAGGACCTTCTGGACACCCTCGCTCCGCCCCACCAGGCCGTGCGAGAGAAGCTCTCGTTCGAATTCCCGCAGCTTCCTTTCCCGGATCTCTTGTTGCAACACCGTCGTGACCAGCTTCACGGGTGCCTCATCCGACACCTCTGAAAAAACCATCTCAGTATCCCCGACCGTAATCCTGTCCCCCACCGACAGGGCCTCCTTCTGGACGGGCCGGCCGTTCAAATAGGTGTTGTTCAAGCTCCCGAGATCCTCGATCGAGCTGAGATCTCCGACCTCCACCACGCAATGATTGCGAGAGGCTTTCGAATCCTGGATCTGGATGCCTGCGGTTGTGCCACGGCCGATCAGATTCCTCCCGACCAGCAGTGGCCACTCCTGGCCACGGTCCTCGCCGCTGAGGGCGACGAGCTTATACATGGCCATCGGTCGTCCCTCCCGCTTGGCCCGGTGCCCGTCGCGGGGGCTGGAATCGATCGGGGCGCTTCTGGGGCTTGGCCGCCGGCAGAGGCGGGGTGGCGGAGCTTTTCACCTCTGATGCACTGACCGTCAACCGGTGCACGAAGACGGTGCCAACGGGGGCGGAAAGCGAAAGATCACCCTCGCGGAACTCGGCATCCTCGAATTCGGCCGCGACCGTCCCAGCCTCGATGATCCTCAGCCGTTGACCATCGGCGGTGATCTGGATCAAGCGGCGCGCCTGGGCGGTCCCGCCCGGCTCGCCGACAGCGACAGGCTCCTGCAGCCTGTCCCCGGCCCTGGCAATTCGCGTGGCAGTGCGTCCCAGGTGGAAGACATACCCACCGCGCCGTGAAGGGATCACGAAAAGATGCATGGCGAGAGGACCGACCTGCCCCTCGGGGAATTCGAAGTCGATATCAATCTTCGCATCGCCCTTGATGATCTTCCGGAGAATGAAACGGCTCTGTGGTGCACTCACGAGCCGCCCCTCAGCGACCGTCCATTGCGCGCCTTGCGCATCGCGGCGGGCCGGGCCGGGGCTCAACGAGAACCAGTCGCGCGTGGAGGCGGAGTCTGAGAAGTCGTAGTCGAGTCTCGCAAGGAGCGCGGAGCCGTTCGGATCCGGGGCGACCATTTCGTGACCTTCCTCGCTCTTCGGCTGCGGCGGTGGCGCAGGAATGGCCATAGTCGGGGCCGGACTGCTCTGTGTGGCGGCGGGAGGAGTCGACTGCGCCGGGACCGATGATTCCTGCGGAGGCGTGGACGCTGCTGGCCTCTCACCGTGGGATAGTAGGTAGTAGCCGCCGCTTGCAAGCGCGAGGCCGCAGAGGCTCGCAACCGAGACAAGCACAGCTCGCCGGGCCCTGGATCGGGATATCTTGCCCCGGTCCAACTCGGAGCGTGCCGAGTCGATGGCGTCGATGAGCTTGTCATAGTCGGCATACCGGTTTTCTGGCGCGATTTCCATCAGACGGCAGATGAGCTGTGAGCAGGCCGGGGTTATTGTTTGGACGATCGCGACCGGATCGGGACGGTCTCCGGTATGTTGCCTCACGGCGAGCTCGGCGACATTGCGTCCCTCATATGGGTAGCGACCGGTGAAAGAGTAGAACAGTGTGACGCCGAGCGCGTACATGTCGCTGCGGAAATCGACGGTTCCGCCCTTCAACGTTTCCGGTGCCATGAAATAGGGGGTGCCGAGGATTTCGCCGACCTCCGTGAGCTTGAGGTCGCGGTGGATGGATTTGGCGATTCCAAAGTCGACGAGTTTGACGAAACCGTCGCGATCCACGAGGATATTGGACGGTTTGACGTCTCGGTGGACGAGGCCGTGTCGAGCCGCCTCGCGCAACCCCAGGGCGATGTTGCGGGCGACGAGAAGCCCGATCGCGTTCCCGAGTGGGCCCTGTTGCGCGACCAGCCGATCCAGCGGCTCACCGTCGAAATACTCCATGACGATGAAGGGAGGCTGCGAGCTCTGATCGACCTTGAATATCCGGATGACCGACGGATGGTCGACGGTGGCTGTGTGATTCGCCTCCTGCACGAACCGTTGTAGGAACACGGGGTCGCCGGCCAGGTAGGGATGCAAAACCTTGATGACGACCTTGCGGTCGAGAGACGGATCCATGGCGAGATAAATGACGCCCATCCCACCTTTGCCGATCTCCCCGAGTATGCGATACCCGCCGATATCGCTGAGCGCCGTGACCGGTTTGGTCGCCACCAGGTCCCGCTCGCGCTCACCCATCGGCTTGCGTCACCCTGCTCGCCGGAGCGGGGGAGCGTTCCCGAGCCCGCCGCGTCCCTCGAGTCAGCCGCTTCGGTTCTCGCATTCCTGTTTTCCCACTTTCCTTAAAGAGCCCGGAACGTCCGGCATGCTCGGATTCCATGCCCCCGATCAGAACCCCCCGACTTCGCGTTCACGAATCCTGAGCCATCGAACCCCGGTCTCGATCAATCGTCCTCCTCAGATGGTTTCTTTCCTTTGGAAATATTGTCGATTCGCCGCCGGGCCTCCTTCTGGTCGGTGGCGAACTCGGGCATCCAGCGCGGATCCGGCTGGAGGGTGAGAATCTCTTCCAGCTCCTTGCGTGCCTTGTCCTTCTGTCCGAGGCTCCAGTAGGTATCTGCCAGGTAGAGCTTGGTCAGAGTGTTGGCGGGGGCGAGTTTGATCGATTTCTGCAGATACTCGAGCGACTTGTTTTTGTTGCCGCCTGCAATCCAGGGGAGCCGGTAGTAGAGCCGGCCCAGGACGCGATCGGGTCCTCCCCCTTCGCAGTTGGGATCGATCTTGAGGACGGTGTTCATCTCCTGCTTGATCGGACCAACGAGGCTCAAGCTTTTCATGATGCCCTTCGCCTCGCCGAAAACTCCGTAGTTCACCCCCAACCAAAAGTGCCCCTCGGCCTTCCCCTGCTGGAGGGCGATGGCTCTCTTCGCAGCATCGATCCCCTTCTGGTAGATCTCCTGTTTGACTTTCCGGTCGGTCTCCGTGAGGCCAACGAAATACATGCATCGCGCGAGTCTCCAGTGAGCCTCGTAGTTGGTCGAATCCGCGGCACAGATCTCCTGGTACGTCTTGATGGACTGCCGGAGGCTCTCCGCATCATCACGTTTTTGGTACAGAGCGTCGGCACGATCCATCGGGCTCAGCTCCTCAGCCACCGGCTGCTCCGGTGGTGATTGCGCGAAGGCACAGAACGAAGAGAGGACAAGGGCCAGTGAGGTGAGTCTCATGAATGCTCCTTCGCGACGAGTCTAACAAATGGCAGTTTCGAGCGTCAATGCGAACCGGAACGCCGCGGGGAGCCCGGGCCCGGCGCTGTGATTGTGGCAACGGCTCACGAACCGCAGATCTCACAGATCGATAGGCGGTTGCGTAGTCCTTGTTCCGTCGCGATTTGGAGGCATCGGAGTGAGCTGGAGCGGAATCCGGCCAACCACTGAGGCACAGAGGGCGCGGAGATCAACCGACAGCCGGAACCGTTGTGCACTCGATCTCTGTCCGCTCGTTGACAGGCTTCATTGCATTGGCTACGATGGCCTTCGAATGGATTACAAGGAAGTCGAACGCCGTTATCAGGAACTGGTGGAGGCTCAGCGGGCTGGCAAGATTACTCAGGCGCAGTGGGAGCAGCAGCTCAAGGCGCTCATCCTCCAGGACACCAAAGGCCGCTATTGGACCATCGGAGCGCAGACGGGGAAGTGGTACTACTATGACGGCCTTCGCTGGTCCGAAGGAACGCCCCAGCAGGACATCTTCTCTTCTGGCCGACCGGGCTCAGGCGGGTTGGCTTCTCCACCTGCCGCGGCCAACCACAACTGTCCGCACTGTGGGTTTGAGAACCAAGGCGCGCGTGCGCTCTGTTCACGCTGCGGTCAGGACATGCGGAAAGACATCCGGGGCGCAGCCACTCCCAGGGATTTGCAATACTGCTCCTTTTGCGGGACGAAGATGGAGTCCTATTTGGCCCAGTGCCCGCGTTGTGGGAGATCTGTCGAGAGCCGTGCATCCGTGCCGGGGCCACTCGGGAAGCCCGTTGTCGAGGAGCTTGTGCTTCAGAGAGGAGCGAAGCCCGACTTCATCGAAGCAACGACTGGCTCGGGGAGGCAGGGCAACGAGAGTGAGATTCGGGCGCTCAACCTCGCCTCTTGCTTCCGGTTCTGGGGCGGAGCGGGGCTCGTGGTGGGACTGGTCTCCGGTGTCTTTTTCGGGGCGATCAAGGAGCTCGGCCAGGGTATCTTGCCGGACATGCCGCTGCTGGAATTGAAGGGCAGGTGGTTCGGCGGCCTCGTGTTCGGGCTTCTCGGCGCCGTAGGTGGCGGTTTTCTGCTGGGGCTTTACGGAGTCTTCATCGGGTTCCTTTACAATCTGCTCGCCATCATCTTCGGCGGAATCCGGATCAAAACGTTCCGGATGCCGAACGTTTGAGCGGAGCTCTGACGCAGCGGAGCCCTGAATGAGAGGATCGCTGTCCTCGCGGTCGACGTGGACGTAAACCTAGACGCAAACGTAGTCGATCGGAATCCGTCGTCCACGTCTACGTCTACGAGCACGTCTGCGATTGAAGGCTTGGGGCGCCTGACAACATGTTGGTAAGGAATGCGCGCTGAGGCGCCCAACTCACAGGTCCGGAAGGCGTCGGGCTGAGGAGCCGGGCGCGGGCCGATGGGTAGAAGAAGGAGATCCTTCGGCTCCGCCTCAGGACAGCGACGAAGGCGACGAAGCAGATGCGCCCTTATCGCGGGCCGACGCGTCGCGCGCTTGACCTGGACTCGCCCCCCACGTAGGATAGACTTTTTGTAGCAGCCACAATAGAGACCACAGGAACCATGACTGAACTGAAAGCAACGTTGAATCTTCCACGGACAGATTTTCCGATGAAGGCGGATCTGGCCACGCGGGAGCCGAAGATCCTCGAGCGGTGGAAGGAGATGAAGCTCTATGAGCGGATCCGCGAGGAGCGCCGCGGACGGCCATCGTATGTCCTTCATGATGGCCCGCCTTACGCCAACGGCCGGATCCATCTCGGGACGGCACTCAACAAGATCCTCAAGGATTTCATCGTCAAGTCACGAACGATGTGCGGGTACGATGCCCCGTATGTACCCGGATGGGACTGCCACGGGCTGCCGATCGAGCATGGTGTTGAGCGGCAGCTCGGGCCGCGCCGCCATTCGATGACGGCAGTCCAGGTGCGGCACGAGTGCAGGAAATACGCGGAAAAGTTCATCAACATCCAGCGGGACGATTTCATCAGGCTGGGGATCCTGGGCGAGTGGGATCACCCGTACATCACGATGAGCCCCGGATACGAGGCGGCGGTCATTCGACAGTTCGCGCGGTTCGTTGCGACGGGCAACGTCATCAAGGGCAAGCGATCAGTAAGCTGGTGCACTCACTGCCGGACGGCCCTGGCCGAAGCTGAGGTCGAGTACAACGATCACGAATCGACCTCCGTCTATGTCCGATTCCCGGTGAAACCGGAGAGTTTGCGCGAGGGTGAGCCGGCGGACATCGATGTGGTTATCTGGACAACGACCCCGTGGACGCTCCCGGCCAATCGCGCAATCGCGCTGCATCCGGATCATCTCTACGGATTCTATCCGCACGAAGACCGTCACTACCTCGTCGCGGAGGACCTGCATACGGTGCTGGTCGAGGTTCTCGGCTTCAGGAAGAGCAAGCCGGTCATGGTGAAGCGCGGACGCGATTTGCAGCACCTCGTGACGCGTCATCCTCTCAACGGTCGCGACACCCCGACCGTGCTCGCCGACTACGTCACGCTCGACCAGGGTACCGGCTGCGTCCACACGGCCCCCGGCCACGGTTACGACGACTACCTGACGGGTGTGAAGTACAACCTCGAGATCTTCAACCCGGTCGATCCTGGCGGTGTGTATACCGAAGAAGCCGGCGTGTACGCAGGCATGAACATCAAGGACGCCAACGAGAAGATCGTCGAGGACATGCGAGAAGGCGGGACTCTGCTGCGTTCCGGCAAGATCACACATTCCTATCCTCACTGCTGGCGCTGCAAGAACCCGATCATCTTCCGGGCGACAGAACAGTGGTTCGTCGCGATGGATCACAACGGCCTCCGGCAGAAAGCGCTGGACGCCATCAGGAAAGTGACCTGGGATCCGGCGTGGGGCGAGGAACGCATTTCGAACATGATTGCGTCACGGCCGGACTGGTGTATCTCGCGGCAGCGCGTCTGGGGCGTGCCGATCCCGGCGTTCTATTGCGAGGCATGCGGGAAGCTGGAGGTCTCCGAGGCCATAGCGGCGCGCGCCGCCGATCTGTTCGAGCTCGAAGGGAGCGACGCGTGGTTCTCGAAGGACGTGGTCGAGCTCGCCGATGGACTCAAGTGCTCCGGCTGCGGCTCTACCAAGTTCATCAAGGAGAACAACATCCTCGACGTGTGGTTTGAATCCGGGGCGAGCCACGCGGCGGTGCTGGGACACCGGCCGGATCTGGCATGGCCCGCCGATCTCTACCTGGAAGGAAACGACCAGTACCGTGGCTGGTTCCACAGCTCGCTCCTGGTCGGGATCGGAGCGCGCGAGGGGGCGCCGTACCGGCGCGTTCTCACGCACGGCTGGACACTCGACGCGCAGGGCCGCGCCATGCACAAGTCGCTCGGCAACGCCATCGACCCTCAGGACATCTGCAAGCAGCGAGGCGCGGACATCATCAGACTCTGGGTAGCCATGGTCAACTACAAGGAGGACGTCTCGCTCTCGGAGGAGATCCTCCAGCGCTTGACCGACGCGTACCGAAAGATCAGAAATACATTCCGGTATCTCCTCAGCAACCTTTACGATTTCGATCCCGACACGCAGATGGTCGGGCGAGAGGTGATGCTGGAGGTTGACCGTTACATCCTTCACCGGCTCACCGAAATCGGCCGGCGATCACGCACAGAGCTCGAGGCCGATCAGTTTCACACGATCTTCCACGCGATCCATAACTTTTGCGCAGTCGACTTGAGCTCACTTTACATGGACGTGACGAAGGACCGAATGTATTGCTCGATCGCCGGATCGCCCGAACGACGGTCGGCGCAGACGGCGATGTTCATCATCGCGCGCGACCTGGCCAAGTTGATCGCCCCGATCCTCTCGTTCACAGCCGACGAGATCTGGTCGTTCCTGCCTGCCTATCAGGGCAAGGAAGGCTCGGTCCATCTGTGCATGTTGCCGGGGTTCGAGGAGTCGTGGATCGCTGAGTCCGAGACTGAGAAGTGGGAACGGCTGCTCGAGGCACGGGGCAAGGTGATGCAGGTGATCGAGGAGAAGCGGAAGGCGAAGAAGATCGGAAGCCCGCTTGACGCACAGGTGCTTCTGCACTGTCTTGAGAAAGACCGTGATCTATTCCTCGAAAATCATGGCCTCCTCAAGACCCTCCTGATCGTGTCGGACCTCTCGATCATCCCCGACGTGGCCGCGGAAGATGTCCATGTGATCGTGAATCCGGCACCAGGTCAGAAATGCGACCGCTGCTGGAACTACACGACCTCGCCCGTTACCCATGAAGAGTCGACTCTGTGCGGCCGGTGCAAGGCGGCAGTCGAGCACATCGAGAAATATGGCAACGGCAACTCATGATGAAGTCTCATGCATAAGAAGTGGATTTACCTCTTTATTTCGCTCGCGACGCTGGGCCTGGACCAGATCACGAAGGAAATGGTCAACCAGGCTCTGTTTCTGCACGAGTCAAGGTCCATCATCCCAGGCTTTTTCAATCTGGTTCATACGAGGAACTCCGGGGCGGTGTTCGGCGTCTTCCAGGACTCGACTTCGGCGCTGCTGCCGAAGCTCCTTCTGATGCTGTCATTCGTTGCGCTGGGACTGGTGGCATTCTATTTCCACAAGTCCCCGGCCACCGAACGCCTGAATCTCATGGGGTTGTCCCTCATCATGGGTGGCGCCGTCGGGAACATCATCGACCGGCTCGCTCGTTCCTCCGTCGTGGACTTCCTCGAATTCTACGTGGGCAGCTTCCACTGGCCGGCGTTTAATGTCGCGGATTCGGCCATCTGCGTCGGTATCTCCTTCCTGCTTCTCCGCGCATTCCGGGACCGCGAGGACCCGGCTGAGGCCTCCCAGTCCCCGGCGCGCCTCCACTCCTGATGCATCCTCGGCTCTTCGGGATCGGTCCATACGACATCCCCGGATTCTGGGGATTCGGCCCGTTTCATGTGGATTTCACGCTGCACACGTACGGCGCTCTGCTGGCGCTCGCCTTTGTCTCGGCGATACTGGTCGTCGTGCGCGGAGCACGCCGTGAGGGGGTGCCGGAAGAGCGCATTTTCGACATGTCTGTGTACACCGTCATCTCCGCCCTGGTCGGCGCCAAGCTCCTCTTGCTGCTCGCGGACCTCAGGTATTACCTCGACAACCCGCAACACATCATGTCGACTCTCCGATCGGGCGGAGTCTTCTACGGTGGCTTCCTCTCCGCGACGCTCGTCTCATATCTCTACCTCCGCAGGTACAAGCTGCCGGCCTGGAAAGTCGCGGATTTAGTCGCACCCGGCATCGCCATCGGCCAGTCCATCGGCCGCCTGGGGTGCCTCTCGGCCGGATGCTGCTACGGAAAACCCGCAGCCGTCCCCTGGGCCGTAACATTCACCGATCTCTATTCCTTCGAGACCGTCGGGACACCACTCGACCTGCCCCTTCATCCAACTCAGATCTACGAATCACTCGCCACCTTCGTCCTCTTCGTCCTCCTCATGCTCGCCGGCCGCCGCAAGACCTTCGATGGCCAGATCTTCTGGCTCTACGTGTCCCTGTACTCGATCATCCGCTTCGGCCTCGAGTTCTTCAGAAACGACGAGCGAGGCACGGTCCTCGATCTGATATCGACCTCGCAGTTCATCGCCATCCTCATGTTTCCGCTTTCGATCTTCATGTACGTCGTCCTGAGGAAGCGGGCGATGACCGCCCGGCAGGCTGGCTGAGACCGGCCCCGGAGAGAACCGATGGCCGTGCCGTCGGGTGAGCGAGAGTACCGGCTGAGGGCCGACGATACGGCTGCCGGCCGGCGGCTCGACTCCTGGATCGCCGAGAAGGTTGCCGAGATGAGCCGTGCCGCCATCCAGCGTCTGATCCGCCGAGGGGAATGCGTGATCGACGGCACGATCGCCCGATCGGCTCACAGGCTCAAACCGGGCGAGATCGTCCAGCTCCGCGTCCCGCCGGTCGAGCCCTCGGAGATCGAACCTGAAGACCTGCCTATCACCGTGCTCTACCAGGACGATGCGATCGCCGTCATCGACAAGCCGGCGGGCATGGTTGTCCATCCCGGGGCGGGCGTCCGCCGCGGGACTCTCGTCTCCACTCTCCTCCACCATCTGCCGGGGCTGAGAGGAGTCGGAGGAGTCGAACGACCCGGGATCGTCCACCGTCTCGACAAGGGAACCTCGGGGGTGATGATCGTGGCGAAGACCGATCAGGCGCTCGCATCTCTTCAGGCTCAGTTCCAGGCGCGGACCGTGAAGAAGACATACGCGGCGGTCGTGTGGGGGCATCTGCCCCACGCGGAGGGCACGATCGCGCTCAGGATCGGCCGCAGTCGCGGCCGCGCCACGATGACGACGCGCGCGCGCCGGTCAAAGGAAGCGCTGACGCGATATGAGGTGCGCGAGCGATTGGCACCCTGGTGCGAGCTGGTCAACGCCTACCCCGCTACGGGCCGGACGCACCAGATCCGCGTCCATCTCGCCGCCGTAGGACACCCTGTTGTGGGGGACCCTGCTTACGGGCGCGGCACCCGCAAGGATGCTCCCCGGTTCCTCCGCGAATTCGCACGCCCGGCCCTGCACGCCAGGCGCATCGAATTTCTCCATCCGGTCACAGGAATGTGGATGTCCTTCGAGGCAGAGCTGCCCGCCGACCTCGAAGCGCTGATTGCCGCTCTGCGGAACATCGCCTCACAGCCTGCCTCGCGGCGCTGAAGTGTTTGACAGATCTTCGTGGCAAGTGTACTACTTCGACCGTGGGTGAAGACGATCTAGAGACCCAGTACCGGCTTGCTCGGAGCAGCGCGGGAGTCACTTTCGAGCCGACGCGTGGGCGCTTGCGCTTCACGGGCAAAGACGTGATTCCGTTCCTTCACAGGATGTTGACGAACGACATCCAGCGCCTCGCCCCCGGCCAGGGATGTTACGCTGCACTGCTCGCTCCAAATGGTCGGATGATCTCCGACATGCGTGTCATCAGAGGCGCGGAGGCTGTGTTTCTCGATACTCCGGCATCGACAGCGACGGAGCTGAAAGCCAAGCTCGAGCAGTTCCTTTTCCGTGAGGACGTGCACGTGAGCGACCTGACTGGCGCCGTGGCTCTTCTCGGCCTCCATGGGCCGGCGGCCGCGTCGTTCGTCGCTCGCCTGACGACCATCGGTCAGGAGACTCTGGACGCCTTATGTGAGCATGGTTCAGCTGTGGCGCAGTTCAACGGTGTTCCCGTCCAGATCGTCATGTCGCGCATCACGGGCGCTCACGGATTCGATCTTTGTGTTGACGCAGGCGCCGGAGCTGCGCTGCATGGCGAGCTGCTGCGCCTGGGCTGCGTTTGTCTTTCACCGCAGATCTTCAAGGTGATGAGGATCGAAGCCGGAATCCCGCTCTTTCCCGACGACATGGACAACGACACGATCCCGCTGGAGGCCGGGATCGAGGATCGGGCGATCAGCCAGACCAAGGGATGTTATCCGGGTCAGGAGATCGTCGCCCGCGTTCTGCACCGCGGTGGGGGACGGTTGGCGCGCAAGCTTGTGGGTATCGTGATCGAAGGTGGGAGTGCGCCAGCCGCCCACGCGCTGCTCCAGAGGGACCACAACGACATCGGACGCATCACGAGTGCCGCCTACTCACCCGGCCTCGGACGAATCGTCGCCCTCGGCTATGTCCGCTGGGAGTCGCGCGCGCCTGGAACCGAGGTGGAAGTACACGATGAGGGAGAGGCCAGGCATGGCGTCGTCGCCGCGCTCCCATTCCTCGACGCCGCGGACCCCTCTGAGGCTTCATGAGGATCAGACAGGTTCATCCCTGGGACGTTTCGGTTGAGGAGGCTGTCGATTTGCAGCTCCGCCTCGCGGCTCGCGCGCAGAAGGCGGCCCCGTTCCGGGGCAGGGTCCGGAGGGTGGCGGGAGCTGACCTCGCCTACGACAAGCGGGGCGACCGCATCTGGGCTGCTGTCGTCCTGTTCTCGTACCCTGATCTGCAGAGGATTGAAGAGGTGGTCGACACCTGCCGCGTTCACTTCCCCTACATCCCAGGCCTATTCTCGTTCCGCGAAGCCCCCCCGATCCTGGACTGCCTCGAGCGACTTCGGAGCCGCCCCGACGTGATCATGCTCGATGCTCATGGCATCGCGCACCCACGGAGGTTCGGTCTCGCCTCGCACGTGGGGCTGCTCGCCTCCCTCCCCTCGATCGGCTGTGCGAAGAGCCGGCTGGTCGGGGCGCACGAGACCGTGCCGAGCGCGAAGGGTGGGCAGGCGCCGGTTTACTACAACCATAGTAAAGTTGGCACCGCTCTGAGGACCCGCGCCGGGGTGCGTCCCGTTTACGTGTCGCCAGGCTATCGACTGAGTGTGGGGAGCGCCACCGCGATGGTGCTCGCCTGCGCCCACGGACATCGGATCCCGGAACCGATTCGGGCGGCTCATGATCTCGCCAACCGCGCCCGCCGCCTGCGATCGATTCAGATAGCCGAGATGTGACCAGCATCACACGGGTGCCGGTACGCCGCTGGTAGACTCACGCCAATCACATGAACGAGTATGCGGCATAGGGGATCGTGCGTCTGGTTGGTTCTGTGCATCACGGTGATCGTCCCCTGCTTCGCGGCCGGGGTCGACGCAGGCACGCAGGTTATTGTCAGCGACTCGTTCGATGACGGCGTCATCGACGCTTCTCAGTGGACCTCGGACGGGAAGTGGAAAGAGTCGAAGGGTTCTGTGTACAACACCGCCAGGAAGGCGCGAATCGAATCGAAGGAGACGGGGTTCTCCAAACGATTCGCAGCGGATCTGGTGATGATGTTCTCCGGCAAGGCCCGTCTGACCGTGCGGAGCGGCGACATCGATGCCACCAGTCACGGCCCCATCACATGCGCTGAAATCGTCGTCGACTCGAAGACGGGTAAAGTCGTTTTTAACTGGTACGAGAATGGGATCCGCAAGGGGAGTGCATCGAAGAATAAGGTGAAGCTCGGCAAGAAGGTCGCGATGCGCATCGCGGCCGATGGCACTCAGGTGACTCTCTCGATCGGCAGTCTCGTTCTCGTCCATCCGATCGGCGCGACTGCCACGCTCACCAAGGGTCGCATCCAACTCTATGCCGGCAAGGGCACGTCGAAGTGCGACAGCGTGCAGGCCACCTGCGAGGTCGATGCGTCCGACCCGCCGGTGGCCAACGCGGATGGCATCTCGACCAGCGCCAATACCGCCGTGACGTTTTCTCCTCTCGCGAACGACACAGGGGTTGGTCTCGCCCTGGACGGAATCGCATCCTCGCCCGATCATGGGAGTGCCGTCGCCAACGCGGACGACACTGTCACGTACACACCGGTGAACGGCTACGTAGGTCCTGATCACTTTCGCTATCGGATCAGAGACGCAGAGAGCCGAGAGGCGGAAGGCGAGGTGAATGCGGAGATCGCATCGGGTCCGCCGACGGCCTTCTTCGGTCTCGGTCTGGCCAACAGCCCTGGAGACCTGTCGTGGATGACGAGCTCAGGAGTCCCGTGGAACTACAGATACCAATATCTGGCCGGTGGAGTGAATACCGGAAGCGGGTGGTCTACGTGGAACTCGCCGGCGGGTCAGTTCGCGACCTACTACGTCAACAACAGTGACGCGGCCGGCTATGCGCCTGTATTCACGTACTATCAGATCGTGCACTCCAGCCCGAATCCGGGCAACGAAAACCCTGACCCGAAGCTGACGAACGCGTCGACGATGAATGCCTACTATGCCGACTGGAAGCTGCTGATGCAGAAATGCGGAGCATTTGGGAAACCGGTAATCGTCCATGTCGAGCCCGATCTCTGGGCCTACATGCAGCTCAACCACGGCGACAATCCCGCCAACACCTCCGTCTCGGTGTCGAGCTCGGGGTTCTCCGAAGCTGCCGGATTCGCGAACAACGCGGCGGGCTTCGCCCAGGCGCTCGCCTCGATTCGCAACACCTATGCCACGAATGTGACCCTGGCCTGGCACGCATCCGCGTGGGCCACCGGCATCGACCTCATCCTCAATAACGGAGATCCCGTCGTTCTCGGCAACCGCCTCGCTTCGTTCTTCACTGCGCTCAACGCCAATTTCGGACTGATCTTCTTCGACCCATCCGATCGTGACGCGGGCTTCTATCAGTACATCTATGGTGACGGCGGAGCCCACTGGTGGGACAACGCCGACTTCGTCTCCTTCCGCCAGTACATCCAGACAATCACGGGGGCCACGGGCCGCAAGGCGATGCTCTGGCAGGTGCCGATCGGGAACACGCTGTACCGTAGCTGCGACAACACCTGGGATCACTACCAGGACAATCGCCCGCAGTACTTCTTACAAACCGGAAACCGCCAGAACATCGTCGACTACGCCAACGCCGGGGTCATCGCGATTCTATTCGGGCGCGGCGCTGACGGCCCGACCGACTACACCGACGACCACGGCGACGGTATCACAAACCCGGCCCCGATCAACGGCAACAATCTCGCAGCTCTCTATGCCGACGACGACGGTGGCTTCCTGCGAATTGGCGTGGCGGCATATTACGCCGCTGGGCCGGTCCCACTGCCGTAGGGGAGCGTGGGGCGTACGGTGCTACTCTCAGCGGCTCAGTTGAGCGATCCGTTGCCGCCTTCCTGAACGGAGCCCCGACGAGGACCTGTTGTATCGGCGGCGTGGCCATGGTTCCCATGGGACGCGGCGCCTCGGACGGTGCTGACCGCGGCGAGGCCGCTCAGAATCTCTGCGCCGCTCGACGCTCTACGCTAGACGCTCTACGCTCCACGCTCCACGCTCTACGCTCCACGCTTTCCCGCCTCCCTATCCAGCATGACCCTGTTCCGGCCCGCCCGCTTGGCCGCGTACATTGCCGCATCTGCGCGATCTTCGATTTCCAGCGCCTGCGGCAGCTCGGCGCCGGCCAGCGCACACACGCCGATCGATACTGTGAGCAGCATCGGCGTCCCGTCAGGAAGCGCGAACGCCTGGTCCTGAATCGAGGTTCTGAGAGATTCGGCCAGGCGCCTGGCGCCTTCGGGGTCGGTCTCGGGCAGGAGCACGACAAACTCTTCACCGCCGAACCGTCCGATGGTGTCGGTTGCGCGAAGGCTCTGGCGGAGGGTTGCGGCGACTCGCTTGAGAACGACATCCCCTGCACGATGGCCGAACCGGTCATTGATCGACTTGAAGTGATCGAGATCGAGCATCATGAGAGCGAGGGGATGGTCGTGACGGCGGGACCGGAGGATTTCGCGCTCGAAGATCGGCTCGAAGGCACTCCTCCGTAGAAGTCCCGTCAGCCCGTCCCTGCTGGCCAGTTCGAGAAGGCGACCGTTCTCGAGCAAGGCGGCGGACTGGCCGGCGACCGCGGTGAGGAATGCCATCTCCTCGGCGTTGTAGCTCGTCTCGGATGACTTCGCGCCCAGGACCAGAATCGCCACCAGGCGATCCTTGAGGCGGAGCGGGACGAGGAGCTCGGCTCTGAGGGCTTCCAAGGCGTTTCTCTCGTCGGCTCCCACGGCCGCGGCGACCATGCTGTCCACCCAGAGCGGTCGGCTGCGCTGCGCCAGCTCCGCGACCCGCGCATCCGTGGCGTGCAGGATTATCTGCTCGGCGGTTTCCGCGGGAAGGGCGATCCCGCGCGACGCCCGCACGAGGAACCGCTGCCCCTCCTCATCTGGCAGAAGGAGAGCCATGGCCTGAGGTTGGAACGCGCTTTCGAGCTTCTCGATCAGGATCGCACCGTGCCGCGAGGGATCGACGGTTGCGGCGAGCTCGGAAAAGAGCGTCGGCAGGGCTCCGAGATAGTCGAATCGGGTGCGGTAGAAGAGCCGATCGACGACGCGCTGGGACGCGCGCCGTGCTGGAGCGACCAGCAGCCCCACACTCAACCCTGCCAGTGCCGCCTTCATCACGGCATCCTCGTCGCCGAGAAGTCCTGGAAGAAGCGAGCTGATAGAGGCGGCGAGGACCAGGTAGACTCCCAGCAGTACGGTGCTCGTCGCCGTGTAGATCAGCCCTCGCCTGATGATCACGTCGATATCGAAAAGGCGGTGACGATAGACGGCGAAGAACACGGTGAGAGGGACGAGGACGTCGACGTGCTGTGTGAAGAAGCTGCTGGCGAGTGGCGATTCGGGCCAGTAGTCGAGACTGGCGATGGCGAATCCGTTCAGCAGACCATAGACGAGAAAGCCTGCGAAGAGCGTGCGAGCCTGTTGGCGGGCGGCGCCGGTGCGGTGCCGACGAGACTGCAACCAGGAGACCGCGGGCAGCAGCAGAAAAGTCGCGTAGAGAAGGGCGGTGTTGATGCGGCCGGGCCATTCTCCAAAATCCCTCTCGCCGAACGACTGCCACCATGAGAGCCCCTGCCAGAGGATCCCGGGAAGAAAAAGCGCGAGGGTCGCGACGGATTCTCTGCGGCGCATGGTGCCGATAGGTTCGGGGACGTAGAAAGGCAGAAGCCACAGAAGGCCGAATCCAAGCGAGTAGCTGCAATCGTTCAACAGACGCATCGCAAGCATCCCCGGACTCTCGTACGGGTCCCCCGTGAAGTTGGAGTTCACGGCGGCGAACGAGAGGAAAAGCAGCAGAGCGACCTGCGTCCTGCGGTCATGAGGGCTCCGCAGGTAGCACAGCAATCCCACTCCCGCCGACACGAGGCTGAAGATGATGCCCAGAACAACTTCGAGCTTCCCCAGTCGCCTGCGTGCATGCACTTCGACCTCAAGGAGTCGCCCATCACGCCGCAACAGGATGGACATCGGCTGTGAGGCCTGACGCAGGTCACGGGCGCCGTCGTACTCAGCCCAACTCCCGATGCTGCGGCCGTTGACCACCACCAGCTCATCACCCGCCCGCACCCCGGCCATCTCAGCCGGCCCCTCCGGCTCCACACGCTCCACGAGCGCCGGCCCGGCCGCCTGCGCCGGCATCGTCACACCGATCAGAGGATTCGCGGCCTGTGGGATCTGAAACCGGAAGTTCAACCCGCAGTAGATGAGAACCAGGGCACTGACCAGAATGAGGATCGGGCTCGGCTTCGGCTCCGAATTCCTGCGGGATTGTACTGTCACCAAGGATATCCTGGTGCGATTCTACCAGGGTCCTCCCCCGCTCGAAAGCCCGGCTCGGCCTCACCACAGGGGAACGTCAAAGTCGCGCCGTGAAGTCCGGGTGAAGTCGATCGGAGGAAACCGCAGATGACGCAGATTTCCGGAGCGATTACACAGATGGGATCATCACTCATCGCAGAGCCCTCCTCAAAGCGAATCCCACCGGCCTCGCGAAGCGATCGGCGGAATCTGCGCGAAGAATCTGCGAAATCTGCGGTTAGCTCGGGACTTTGACGAGGCCCTGGGCCTCACCAAGGGTACGGCAAAGTCCCGGGAACCGCGGTTTCACAGATTGACTCGCAGATGTCGCAGAAGGCTTCGCGCGTACCCGAGAGTGATGAGGAAGTTGCTCGTCGGTTGAATGCTGGAAGAATCTGCACGGAGATCTGCGCCATCTGCGGTTTCGCACGGAACGGCCTCGCCCGAATCGGCGCCTCGACTTTGCCGCAGCCCTGCGCGGATCGGGGACCCGCGTGATTTATTGACTTCGCTGAGATAAAGTAAGGGGAGACCAGTTAGGGCGGGTCAGGGGGGTGAGCCCGCTGGCGAGGTCAACACCAGCTTGGCGCGTGGCTCGTCCTGCTCGACCAGATAGCCTGGCAACTTGGAGATCTAGGCATGAATCACGATGCGGGGGAGGCGGGAGGCTTCTTCGGAACTATTATTGCGAACATAACCGAGGGCATCTGTCTGGTACGTGCCTCCGACGCACTGATTGTGTATGCGAATCCCAGGTTCGAGAGGATGTTCGGTTACCGATCAGGCGAGTTGGAAGGAATGCCGATGAGCGCTGTGATTTATGAGGATGATCGCGTCAAGGCCGACGACGTGGCTCGAGGAATCATCGAGCAGCTTTCGAGAAGCGGCGAGGCCGTTTATGAGGTGCAAAACGTCCGGAAGGACGGAACGCCTTTCTGGTGTCGTGCCCACACTTCGTTCGTCAACGATCCGGTTCATGGGGGCGTATGGCTTGCGATCCACGAGGATATCAGCGAGCGGAAGCGGTCAGAGATCCGCATCGCTTTCCTGAACCGTGTGGTCAGCACGGTTTCCGAGATCAACCAGCTCATCGTCCGGGAACGGGACGGAGGCCGACTGCTTCGCGAGGCATGCCGGATTGCGACCGAACACGGTGGGTTCGAGAAGGCCTGGATCTGTCTCGTGGATGAGACAACCGGGGCCGTACGGCCGGTCGCCGTGAGCGGAATGCAGATCGAGAAACTCGCCTGTCCCGGCATCCTCCTCGACGATCTGGCCCGGGAAGAGCAATCGCCGACCACTGCTGTCGACAATCGCCCGGCTTGCCCCGTGATCGACCCTGAACCCGATGTTGTCGGCTGCCGGCTCTGTCTCCACGCGCGCGACAGGGCATATCCATCGGCCGTCTCGTTCCCGTTGACCGTCGAAGGCGGCGCCGTGGGGGGCTTCTCCGCGGTTGCAGGGGACCCGGGCGTTTTCGAAGGGGAGATCCTGACCCTGCTGAGGCAGCTCGCAGGCGACATCGGCTACGCGCTCGAGAAGCTCGCCACGGAGAAACGCCATTCGCAGGCCGAGGCGGCCTTGCGCGAGAGCGAAGAACGGTTTCGGAAGTTGGCCGAGAGCTCGTTTGCCGGAATCGCGGTCCAAGAAGGGGGACAGATCATCGAGGCGAGTCAGTCTTTCGCGGAGCTCTTCGGTTACGAGCTTTCGGAGCTCGTGGGCAAATCCATCACGGACCTCGCGGCTCCCGAATCCGTTCCCCTCGTGCTGGAGAAGATCCGAGGCGGCGTTGAGCAGCCGTACGAGGCGGTGGGGCTCAAGAAGGATGGGACGCACTTCTATGGCGAACTTTTTGGTCGCGCGATCCCCTACCATGGCCGTGTTGCTCGCATCACCGCGATCCGCGACATCACGCAGCGGAAGAAAACCGAAGAGGCGCTGCAGTTGAGTGAGGACAAGTACCGGCGATTCTTCGAGCAGGACCTGGCCGGTAACTATGTATCGACTCCGGACGGGAGGCTGGTTGCCTGCAATCCCGCGTTCGCCCGTATGTTCGGCTTCGACTCTCCTTCGGATGCGCTCACATCCAATCTCGAGGAGCTCTACCCCAGCCGCGAAGCTCGTGACGATTTTCTCGACATTCTGATGAAACGGGGCCGGCTCGAATACCATCAGGCCGAGCTCAGGCGGAGAGACGGGCGGCCGATCTATGTCGTCGAGACCGCGGTCGCGATACACGATGGATTGGGGAAGCTGATCGAGATCCAGGGATATCTGATCGACGAATCTGAGCGCCGGCAGGCAGAAGAGCAGTTGCGCCAATCCCAGAAAATGGAGGCCGTGGGACGACTCGCCGGCGGTATTGCCCACGACTTCAACAATCTCCTGACTGCCATTCTCGGGTATAGTTCCCTGCTTTCCACCCAACTCGGCGAGCAACATCCCCTCGGGCCGCAGGTGGTGGAGATTCGTAAGGCGGCGGAGCGGGCGGCCGAGCTGACCCGACAGCTCCTCGTTTTCGGCCGGAAGCAGGTCCTTCTGCCAAAGCTCGTCTTTCTGAACGATATCGTCTCCAACGTCGATCGGATGCTGCGCCGCATCATCGGCGAGGATATCGAGCTGAACCTGGTCCTCGAGACCGACCTGGGACGCGTCACCGCGGACCCTGGGCAGATCGAGCAGATCATCCTGAACCTCGCAGTCAACGCCAGGGATGCCATGCCGGACGGCGGAAGGCTGACAATCGAGACGCACAACGTCGAGCTCGACGAAGCCTATGCTCTCGATCACGCATCGGTCCGGCCCGGTCCGTACGTCGTGTTGATTGTCGCCGACACGGGGGTCGGGATGGAGCCGGAGACGCTGTCGAGAATCTTTGAACCGTTCTTCACGACCAAGGAGATAGGCAAGGGGACCGGGCTCGGCCTCGCGACCGCATATGGCATTGTTCAACAGAGCGGGGGGCACATCTGGGTCTACAGCGAACCAGGGAAGGGGGCCACTTTCAAGGTTTACCTGCCGAGGGTGGGAATCGGCGATGAGAGCGAGGCGGGGTTGGAACCGGATGCAGTCGAAGACATCCCGCGGGGAACCGAAACTGTCCTGCTCGTCGAGGATGACGAAGGGGTGAGAAGTCTTCTCAGGAGCATCCTGGTGGGCTGCGGCTATGAGGTTCTCGATGCGCCCAACGGCGAGGCGGCGCTCGAGCAGTGCGCCATCCGCACCGACAAGCTGCATCTTGTGATCACGGATGTGGTGATGCCCGGCATGAGCGGCCCGGAGTTTGCCGCCGCCATGGCCACCCGTTTCCGCGGAATCAAGATCCTCTTCATCTCGGGTTACACCGACGATCACGTCGTCCGCAACCGCATCCTCCACTCGAAAGCGGCGTTCCTTCAAAAACCATTCACGCCCGACGGCCTGGCAAAGAAGGTGCGCGCGATTCTGGACGAGCCGAACACGTAGCCGGAGCAGATTCCGGCCGATCGGGCGGGGCCATCACGTCGAGCGTCCCTCCTCGGCCATCCCCCTAAGCGGCCCGACGATGTAGTATATTGGGAGAATTCGAGCCGGGAACGTGAGGATAGAATCGGATCTTCATGAAACCACCTCGAACGAGATTTCTTTTCTATGACGCAAGACCGCCGACCGGCCACGCAACAAGATCCTGAGCATCGCGGGTCTGACCCGGAAGTAGCCGCGCCGGCCGATCGGGCACCTGGGAGTGTGGCTGTATCACCGCCGTCCCTGGGGAGCGAGGGTGAGACGTTCAAGCCTTGCGCCACTGTCGAACGGAGAAGCGAGCAGAGCGAATCGGAGGAATGCGCGGTCGGGAAACGAATCGGGCCTTACCAGGTCATTCGCGAAATCGGGCGCGGCGGGATGGGGCAGGTGTACCAGGCGATTCGCGCGGACGACGAATACAGAAAGATCGTGGCCATCAAGGTCGTCAGACTGGGCATGGACACGGCATTCTTCTTGCGCCGCTTCCGGCAGGAGCGTCAGATCCTGGCGAACCTCGATCATCCCAATATCGCCAGACTGCTCGATGGGGGGACCACCGAGACCGGCCTTCCATATTTCGTGATCGAGTACATCGAAGGGCAGGACCTGATCGAATACTGCGACACACGGCAGCTCTCAATCACCGACCGCCTCTCGCTTTTTCTCGACATCTGTTCAGCCGTTCAACACGCGCATCGGAATCTGATCGTCCATCGTGACATCAAGCCTGGGAACATACTCGTCACACAGGATGGGGTTCCCAAGCTGCTCGACTTGGGAATCGCCAAGGTCCTGAACCCGGACGTTTCGGATCAAACCGGCGAAGCGACCGTGACCGGCTTGCACCTGATGACGCCGGATTACGCCAGCCCTGAGCAGGCTCGTCTTGAGTCTGTCACGACCGCCACGGACGTGTACCTCCTCGGAGCGCTGCTCAATGAGCTCCTCACGGGCCACCGACCGCACCGATTCAAGAACTACCAACCGCAAGAAGTCCTTCACGCGATTTGTGAAGTCGACCCCGAGCGGCCGAGCACCGTTGTCACGCGCATCGTGGAGCTGCCGCGACCGGCAGGGACCGCGGGCAAAACGGTCACGCCGGAATCGGTGAGCCGAGGGCGGGAGGGATCGGTCGAGAGACTGAAGAAACGTCTCTCCGGAGATCTCGACACAATCGTACTCATGGCGATGCGCAAGGAGCCCCGATTGCGCTACCAGTCGGTCCAACGGTTCGCGGATGATATTCGCCGGCACCTGAGACGAGAGCCGGTCATCGCCAGGAGCCCGACCGTGGGCTATCGGGCCGGGAAATTCGTCAGCCGCAACAAGGCCAAGCTGGCAGCGCTGGCATTCATGGCCTTGGCTGTCATTGCGGGTGTCGGGGCGACGATCCGCGAGGCACAGATCGCCCGCGACGAACGTCTCAAGGCTGACCGCCGCTTCAACGACGTCCGGCATCTCGCCAATTCGTTCCTGTTTGAGTTCCATGATGCGATCGAGAGTCTTCCCGGGTCGACGCGAGCGAGGACGCTGGTCGTCACCAAAGCCCTCGAGTACCTGGATCTCCTGGCCGCAGAATCGGGAGATGATGCCGGGTTGCACCGTGAGCTGGCGACGGCGTATCAGAAAGTCGGCGACCTTCAGGGCCGCCCGGATACCCCGAATCTTGGAGGCACGGCTGGGGCGATCAAGAGCCAGCAGAAGGCCCAGGCCATTCGAGAACGACTCGTCGAACGAATGCAAGGAGATGCGGAGGTCCTGGGCGAGCTGGCTACGAGCCATGATCGGATTGGGGAGCTGCTGCTCGAGACCGGCAATGTCTCGGCAGCGCTCGCTCGCTTCCGCAGCACACTGGCTCTGCGCGAGAAGCTGGTGAAGGAAAGCCCGACGAGCAAGCAGGCGCGCAGTGGCTTGTCTGGTAGTCACTCCCGAATCGGGTCCGCCCTGAATGCCCTGGGTGATACAAAAGGGGCGCGCGAGCGCGCGGAGCACGGGCGTCAAGCCCGAGGCTGGTATGAGAAATGCCTGGAGGTGCTCATCCAGATGCGCGACAACAAGACGCTGAGCCCATCGCAGCCGCGTGCACCCGACGAGATCCGCGGTGAGATCGCGAAATGCGACAAGGCCGTTGCGGCGCTGCACGCACCGACATTAGGCGCCTTAGCGCGCGACTCTTACCAACATGTTGTCAGCCGCGTGGATGATGAAATGGCCGTCCAAACCACCAAGACTCCAAGGCACAAAGCCGTACCAAGGGGTCAGAGGAGGCTCTTGGTGGATTCTTGGTGTCTTGGTGACTTGGTGGTATTGCGGATCTCGGCTCCGAGCGGAGCGAGCCCCTCATTC
>JACPPM010000163.1 GCA_016191015.1 Acidobacteriota bacterium
CTGGCCGAGGCGAGACATGCGGAAGACATCTTCATCGGCGTCAACATTCTCGACTACAGCGGGTATCCTGACTGCCGCCCCGAGTTCATCCGCTCTTTCGAGCGCACCGCGCGCCTGGCCACCAAAGCGGGCGTGCGCCGCACTGCGTCATTCCGCGTCCACACGCCTCTGGTCCGGATGACAAAAGCGCAGATCATCCGCGAAGGGATGCGCCTGGGCCTCGACTACTCCCTCACCTGGAGCTGCTACGACCCACGGCGCCGCGGACGACGCTATGGTCCGTGCGATCTGTGCGATAGCTGCTTGCTCAGAGCAAAGGGGTTTGAGGAGGCGGGCCTTGCGGATCCGGCGCGCTAGAGTCTAGGCTCGTCGCAGGACTGCGCCTGCAACGAGAGGCCGCGTTGCGACAGCCGGAAGACCGGAAGGGAAACCGCAGATTGCACCGATTACGCAGATTCCCCCGGGCGACGATCTCGCGGCCGTCAATACCCCGAGGTTGAATCTGTGAAATCTCCGAAATCTGTGGTTTCCCGGCTTTCGGCCTCGTTTGACCTGACAACATGTTGGCAAGGTCAGGATGAGGCCGATCACGGCCGCCGCAGTGGTCTCCATTGGCTCCCTCAGCTACCTCGATCCTCCGCCGGCAGATGCGGGCGCGCCCTGCGCAAGCACTCCGCCGCCTCTCACTAGCCGCGTGTCCGTCCAACAATAGCATAACCTGCCTGAGTGTTGGATGTCAGACGCGCGCCTGGTTGATTCCGGGGCCATCCTACACAACGCGGTGGAGCCGCCACCACACAGGTTGGGTCTCCGCCGCGCGTGAGAGCGTCCGGCGCGCTTCGCTAGCGTGGAGCCGGAGCCCTTGAGCGAAGCGATGGGGTGAGAGCGTTCTTCCGAGCCACCCTGAGCGTCTGAGACCACGGGTCCGTTCCTGCTTTCCTGAGAGGAGCTCGGAGGGTCTCGCACCATCGAGAGTCTTGCCATTCCACGTAAGCACTGAGCTTCTCGGACACTAAGGTCTCGTGGCCATTAGCTCCTAGCCTTTAGCTATGAGCCCGGGTAACTGCTCAGGTCAGACAAAATCCTCCACAGAAGGCACAAAATGCGCAGAAGTCACAGATGTTCAATGCCTGGTTTTTCGTCCATTCCTTTTGTGCCTCTTGCGCGTTTTGTGCCTTCTGTGGCTAGCCTACCTGAGTAGCTACGAGCCCGGAAAGGTTGGCGCGGCTATTGGCGGCGACCGATCAACCGGGAACCACCTCCGCCCGCATTTCGCGCCGGTAGGCCGTTCGGGGCTAAAGGCTAGCAATCCGTATCGCCCCGCTCCACTGAGGCGTGTCCTAAACGAGCGCGATTCTGCGATGACATGCGCTGGGGTTGGTGCTAGACTGGCTGGCGTCGACTCCGATGATCGCACGCGCCCGTCGTCTCACCTTTCTCTGGGCGGCGATTTTCACAGCAATTGTCGTTTGGCCCCGTTGCGTGCACCCGCTCGATCCGCACACGCCCATCGGAGAGTACCTGCACGACACGTGGTCGACGGAAGACGGACTCCCTGTGAGCACCGTCCTGGCCGTGATCCAGGCTCCCGACCGGTACCTCTGGGCGGCCACCGAAGCTGGAATCGTGCGATTCGACGGTCTTCGCTTCACGCTTTACGACAGAAGTAGTACGCCTCCGCTTCCGGGCAACGATGCGACGTCACTGGCCGCTGGCCGGCGTGGTTCGATCTGGGTCGGAGACGCGCTCGGCGTGAGCCGCTACGGGGATGGCAGATTCGAGCGTATCGCGCCACGAGCGGGCGCGCCGAGCCTCTCGGTCTCCGCGCTCGCGGTGGACGATCACATGAGCGCCTGGATCGGAACCAAGAACGGCGGGGTGTGGCGACTGCAGAACGGGGAGCTCGCCGCCGTCGGAGGTCCGGCGGAGGCAAGCGGCCCCGAGGTGACCTGCATCCACCTGGATCGCGACGGAGAGGTGTGGGTGGGCAGCGCCGGGGGCGGCCTGCGAGCTATAGGGGAGGGGCAGATCGCGACCTACACGATCAGGGATGGACTTCCCAGCGACACGGTGCAGGCCGTCTGCCGGGACGGCACGGGACGGCTGTGGGTCGGAACCGAGAGTGGCTTGAGCTATTTCGAGAACGGTCGCTTCGTCACGCTGACGACGGAGGATGGGCTGAGCCGGAACTGGGTGACGGCGCTCCACGCGGACCGAAACGGTAACCTCTGGATCGGCACCCGCGGCGGTGGACTCAATCGCCTGCATGACCGTGTGTTCTCTGCGCTGAGAGCCGGGTCTGGGCTCTCGAGCGACATGGTTCGTGCCGTCTTCGAAGACCACGAGGGCAACCTGTGGGTGGGCACCGGGAGTGGGCTCGACAGGCTGAAGGATGCGACGTTTTCGGTGTACACCGTCACGCAGGGGCTCTCCAATGACGAGATCTGGTCGATCTACGAGGACGATCGCGGTGCGATCTGGATTGGCACGTACGGCGGCGGGATGAACGTGCTCGAGGGGAGTCGTGTTCGCCGCTTCTCGACGCGCGAGGGCCTCGCTGACAATATCGTCAACACCACGTTGCAAAGTCGCGATGGGAGCCTCTGGATTGGAACCTCGAACGGGCTCAGCCGTTACCGGGACGGTCGGTTTGAAAGCTACACGAAGAAGAACGGACTGGTCTCGAATTCGATTCGCGCGCTCTGCGAAGACCGGCGGGGAAGGTTGTGGGTCGGGACCTACGACGGCGTTTGCATTTCCGAACCGGATCGACCTGGCCTTTTCGTCGCCGTCGATGGCTTGACCCAGAAAAGGATCGCCTTTCTGCACGAAGATGCCGGCGGCGCGATCTGGGCCGGCACCACCTGCTGTGGCTTGATGCGTTGGCAGGACGGGACGATCCGAACATACACGACCCGCGACGGTCTTCCGACGAACGAGTTGGACTGTCTGTACGAGGGCAGCGATGGCACCTTCTGGATCGGGACTTACGGAGGCGGTCTCGTGCGCATGAGCCACGGCAGGTTTTTCACGTATTCGACTCGCCATGGGCTCTACGACGATGTTGTCTTTTCCATCCTCGAGGATGATAAGGGCAGGCTCTGGATGTCCTGCAACAAGGGGGTCTTCTCGGCGAGCCTCGCCGAGCTGAATGACATTGCGGCGGGGAGGTCTTCGCGCCTGCGATGCGCGTCCTACGGGAAGACGGACGGCCTCCGAAACCCTGAGTGTAACGGCGGCTTTCCCACGACGGCCTGGAAGACGCGCGACGGACGGCTCTGGTTCGCAACCATGGAGGGTGCGGCAGTGGTCGATCCGGCGCGCATGCGTCGGAACGCCCCTCCACCATCGGTGGTCCTCGAGGACCTGGTCGCAGACGCCACGCACGTCGATCTGACCGGGGAGGTGAGGCTCCCCCCGGGGACGGAGAAACTCGAGCTCCGGTACACGGCGCTCAGTCTCGCGTCACCGGACAAGGTGCGCTTCCGATACCGCCTCGATGGTTACGACACTGAATGGGTCGACGCGGGGAGCCGACGAACGGCCTTTTACACCCATCTGCCCGCCGGTGCGTACCGCTTTTCCGTGACCGCCGGCAACCGCGACGACGTCTGGAGCGAACAGGGAGCAACCGTCGGATTCTTCATCCGGCCGTTTTACTACCGTACACCCTGGTTCTATGCGCTCTGCGTCGTCACCCTCACTCTCCTCGCCACCGGGCTCTACGCCACGCGGGTGCGCCACATGAAAGCGAAGTTCGCCGCGGTCCTCGCCGAGCGCCAGCGCATCGCACGCGAGATCCACGATACGCTGGCTCAAGGGCTGACCGGAATCTCCGTCCAACTCGAAGGCGTGGCCGAGACCCTGCTCGACGATCCCCCCGTGGCTCAGCGCCATCTCGACCGCGCGCGCACTCTGGTGCGCACCAGCCTGGCCGATGCACGCGGGGCGGTCTGGAATCTAGTGCCTGAGGCACTGCGGGGTCGGGATCTAGTCCAGGCCTTGTTGCAAGCCTCTCGGCTGCCGGCTGAGAGCTCAGAGGCGCGCGTGGATGTGGCGGTGAGTGGCACCCCGTACTCCCTTCCGAGTCGCATCGAAGCCAACCTCCTCCGGATCGGGCAGGAGGCTCTGTCGAATGCCCTGAAGCACTCGAGATGCCGGAATGTTCGGGTCGCGGTTGGCTTCGAGAAGGGAGCTGTCCGCCTGTCGGTGAAGGACGACGGATGCGGTTTCGACGCGGGGGCGACGCCGCCTGACGGCCGGCCGCGATTCGGGCTGCGCGGGATGGAGGAACGAGCGAAGCTGATCCGTGGGACACTCAGCGTGCGGACGAATCCGGGCGCAGGCACAGAGGTCGATGTGTGTGTGCCCATCGGCTGACGGGCCGTGAGTATCTCAGCCCGAGGGAATGCGGAGGTATCAGATGCCGATGACGAAAGAGAATCCGATCAGGATTCTTGTGGCCGATGATCATCCCGTAGTCGCCGACGGGCTCGCGGCGATGATCGAGCGACAGCCGGACATGACCGTCGTGGCCACGGCCACAACGGGCCTCCAGGCCGTCGATCTCTTCCAGGCCCACCGCCCGGACGTGACCCTCATGGACCTGCGGATGCCCGGTATGTCCGGTCTCGATGCCATCATCGCGATTCGCAAGGACGTCGCGGATGCGAGGATTCTCGTGCTCACCACCTACGACGGGGACGAAGACATTCATCGCGCCATCGACGCAGGGGCTCGTGGGTATCTGCTGAAGGATGCGCGCCGAGAGGAGCTCCTCGATGCCATCCGGGACGTCCATTCGGGACGGAGCCACATTCCCGCTCCCGTGGCCGCCCGCCTGCGGGAGTCCGGGCCAAGAATCCGCCTCAGCCCTCGCGAGCTCGAGGTGCTGCGCTTGATGGCCAAAGGGTCCAGCAATAAGGACATAGCCCAGGCGCTCCACATCACGGAGGGCACGGTCAAGGGATACGTCGTCAACATACTGACGAAGCTGGACGTCCGCGACCGCACTGAGGCTGTGACTGTGGCGCTCCAGCGCGGCGTCTTCCAGTTGTAGGTGCGCCCGCTTCTCCACGATCGTGCACCAGGAGGATGGCGGAGTCGCTCCCGGTGTCTCGGGTGTGAGGGGATTCTCGACCTTGCAGCTTGGATCACTACTTCACCTCGAACGAGACCGTGGCGCTGGGCACGCCGTTGACCACCACATGGACATCGACTACACCCTTCGTGAGGCCCTTTGGGATCTTCAGCTTCAATTTCGTGGGGGTCGCCTGCTTGATCTTTGCTTCGAGTGCTCCGAAGTACGCATGGTCCTCGGCCTTCTTCTTGGAGAACCCAGCGCCAATGATGTTTGCGGTCGAGCCGGGCTTACTGCTCTTGCTCTTGATCTTGGTGATGGTCGGTCCCGAGCCCGCGGGTGGGAGGATTTGCAGCGTGTGGGATTTGAGGCCGGTGCAGTTGTCGACGTCGGTGGCGCCAAGAGAGAATGCGTAGGTCCCGACGACGAGCGGGACACCGGACAGATCGCCGTCGGGTGTGAGCGTGAGTCCCGGCGGCAATGCTCCCGACGCGACGGAGTACGTGTATGGCGCGTTCCCGCCGGCGGCGCTGAGAAATTGCTGGTAGGGTACGCTCTGGAAGCCTTCTGGGAGCGTCGGTGGATCCAGTTCGATCTGGGGGCAGACGCTCGAGCAGACAACGGCCACATTCAGCGCAACCGGCGAGCTGATGGCGTTCGGAAGGTATCGCACGAACGGCCCGGCGATCGCTTGTGCCGTCGTGCTTGCCACGGTCATCGGCACGCTGCTGCCCTGGGAGGCGGGTGCCTGGTCGATCGAGCAGCCGCCCGCGAGGTCCCCCGCGACCTCAGTCCTGACGACGAGCATGTCGCTGCTTCCAGCGCCGTATGTTGTGGTGATCCCCGCGATCACAAACCCACCGTCGGGCGCCTGGCGGCCGTCGAGGAGCATTTCCTCAGCGGTGCCTCCGTAGGTCCTTTGCCATTGCGCCGCTCCCCCTCCCTTCACGATCCAGCCGTCGTGGTTTCCGCCTCCGAACGAAGAGGTCGTGCCGGTGATCATGTACCCCCCATCTGCGGTCACGGAGACAGCTTGGAGCTCGTCGGAACCCGTGCCCCCATGAATCTCTGCTGACATGATGCCGCCATTCGCATCGAGGCGGAGCAGGAGACCCTTGGACGAGTCGGCAAAACTCGTGCTGCTACCCACGACAACGAAGGTGCCGTCACTCAACTGGCATGCCGACCGAGCCTTGTCGTCCAACCCGCCGCCGTACCGCTTCTGCCACAGTATGTTGCCGTTCGCATCCAGTCTCACGACCCAGGCATCGCTTTTCTTGGCCCCAAACGACTCGGTCGACCCGGCCACAATGTAGCCGCCTCCGGCAACGGACCGAACGCACGTCGCCGAATCACTGCCCGTGCCGCCGAAGCGTTTCTGCCAGGTCACGAAGCCGCTCGAGTTGAGCTTCACCACGATCGCATCCCATCCCGACCCCGCGAAAATGCCCTCGCCGACGAAGACGGACCCACCGTCACCAGTTGGTTCAATCCAGCGCAGCGTGTCGTTTTCGCCTGCGCCAGTGTCGTGCCCGTAACGATACTGCCACTCAACATCCCCGGTGGCCCCGAGTTTCAGCACCAATGGATCCAGGTCGCCGTACGGATTCGTCCACGCACCGGCGATGAAGCCCGGGCCCGCCGTCTGCTGAATGCAGATGGCGAGGTCCGATGTCTTGGCATAGCCGTATGTCCCTTGCCACGCCACCTGTCCGTCGCTCGCGAACTTCACCACGCTCACATCGCTGGCGGCGCCTCCAACTGGGTTCGTCGTACCCAGCAGAATGTAGCCGCCGTCGGCCGTGGGTTGGACCGAAGCTCCCAGGTCCGTCTGTGATCCGCCGATCGCGTGCACCCAGGAATTCTGAGCGGGTGACGTGCGGCAGCCGAAAAGCACGAGAATCGCTGCAACTCCGGTTTTGATGAATGACCCTGTGACATGCATGATGAGACTCCTGCCGGAGCATCGCCGGATGCTCCTGATAATTGATAGTTGCGAGATCTGTGTCATCGTCTTCACGTCCAATATGGCAGCGACCCCCGATGCAGGCCCACTATCGATGGATAGGGCTACCTCTCTCCAGTGACGCTGATCACCGGTATGACCCCTGATTGTGTGACTCCGTGCACACGTTTGAGCTCAGCCGCCTCCCCGCGGAGAGTCCTCCCCGCCGCGAGCCGATCGAGGACAACGTTCGGTCTCCGCCCAGCGGCCGGGGCGCTAGCCACGAATCTTGACATCATGACCTTCAAGTCCTATGGTGTCGGCATGCTCCTCAGGCGGGAGATACAATCGGTGGATGCTTCTCGTTTTTCTCGCACCGCGGGGGATGCGAGAAGAGGGGGACGGGTGGTTGTTCTAGTACTCCACCGTGTCAGGAGTCGCACTGCTTGGTGCCACCCGATAGGGAGACTTTTTGTGGCCTGCGCCACCGTTCTGCTCTTCTCGCCCTCGTGCCGCGAATCGAGCACGCCAGACTCCGTCAGGTCTCCAGGCATCACGGCGAAGGAGATCGTCATCGGTTGCTCCGCAGCTCTCGGCGGTCACGCACAATTCCTGGGCACACAGTACCTCCACGGTGCCCAGGCATGGCTCAACGACGTCAACCGGCGTGGCGGCATCCACGGACGGACCGTGCGGCTTCTGGTTTACGACGACCAGTACGAGCCTCCGCGGACGGTGGCGAACACGCAGCGGCTCATCAGCCAGGACAAGGTCTTCGCGCTCTTCAATTACGTCGGGACGCCCACCTCCGTGAAAATTGTGGACATCGTCCAGGCACAGCGGGTGCCGGCGCTCGGGTTCTTCACCGGGGCTGAGCCGCTTCGAGAGCCGTTTCGCCCGATGATGTTCCACGTGCGCGACTCCTACTACGCAGAGGCCGAGGGGGCCATGGCGTACTTCGTCGACAAGCTCGGGCTCCGGCGGGTCGCCGTGATGTACCAGGAAGATGCGTTCGGTCTTGCGGTGCTCTCCGGAGTGCAGCTGGCGCTCGGCCGCCGGGGGCTCAAGACCGCGGCCACCGACACCTATGAGCGGGGCACGATGGAGCTCGAACAGCCGCTCGAGACCATCCGTCAGAGCCAAGCGGAGCTCGTGGTGATGGTCGGCACGTATAGCCCGCTGGCGAAGTTCATCGCCAGCGCGCACGACGCCGAATATTTTCCATACTTCCACACGGTCTCGTTCGTCGGCTCGGAGGCGTTCGGAAAGGAGCTGGTCGAGACCCGGAAGATTTCTCCCCAGCAGTACGAGCGGATCGTGGTGACCCAGGTAGTTCCGTCTCCCTATCGGACCGACCTCCCGGCAGTTCGCCGGTTCACCGAGCTTCAGAGAGAGAGCTTCCCCGAGGACGAGCTCAATTACGTGGCACTCGAAGGTTTTCTCAACGGCATCGTACTGACGAAAGCGCTGACGGCCGCGGGCCCCCGCCCAACGAGAGCGCAGCTCATCGATGCCCTCGAGTCGATGCGCGACGTCGACCTCGGGATCGGCAAGGGAATCACCTACGGCAAGCAGGATCACGCGGGGATCGAGGGCATCTGGTACTCGCGGCTCAGCGAGCATGGTCGCTTCGAGAGCTTCGAGCCGTGACCCCCCTGGATGGCGGCCGATGAAATTCACGCTGCGGCTCCTGCTTGCCCTGGTCTCCGTGGTCTTGCTCGTGGCCGTCGCCAACGTGGTGGCCACGCGCCGGATGCTGAGGAAGCTCGAGGAGAGCCGTCTGGCGGGAGGCGAGGTCGCCTTCGCCAAGAGCATCGGGGACAAGCTCTACCGTCCCGTCGTCGAGCGCGAAACCTCGAAGATCACCGACGTTCTGTTCGACGAGCGGCGACTTCGAGAGGACGAGCTCACGTACCTTTTGGTCTTCGACGACGAGGGACGGCCGCTCGCCCACACCTTCATGGGCGAGGTGCCGAGCCGTCTCGCGAGCCTGGCGAGCCGCTTCGAAAGGGAGACACCTTTTCGAGTCGAGAGGGTAAGGACCGAGGCTCTGTTCGTCTACGATGTCGCCGTGCCGATCATGGAGGGGATCCAACAGGTCGGCTCGCTTCACGTCGGCGTCTCCGGTGACTACGTCGAGGATGCGATCCGGGCGGCATCGCGCCATTCAATGGCGATAACACTCGGTGTGACCGCTCTGGGAGTCGGTCTGGCGTTGATCGTCGCCCGCGGCGTCACGAGTCCCGTCCGAAAGCTCGCGAGGGCCACGGCGCGCGTCACGGCTGGAGACCTCGACACCACCGTCGATCTTTCAGGAAACGACGAGTTCGGACAGCTTGCACAGTCCTTTAACCGAATGGTCGAGAACGTCAAGGCGTCCAAGGTGGCGCTCGAGGCGGCCATGCGGGAGGCGGTCGCGCACCAACAGCAGCTCCGCCAACTGCTCGACAGCGAGCAGGCGCTGAAGCAGGCGTTGTCCCAGAAGCTGACCGAGGCGGAGGCGCGCGAGCAGGAGCTCGCCGAGGCTCGCCGCGCCGCTGACACGGCGAACCGCGCCAAGAGCACATTCCTGGCCAGCATGAGCCATGAGATCAGGACCCCGATGAATGCGATCATCGGCATGACCGGTTTGCTCCTCGATACGCCGTTGTCGGAGCAGCAGCGGGAGTTTGCGGAGATTGTGCGTGTGAGCGGGGATTCGCTCCTGACCATCATCAGCGAGATCCTCGACTTCTCGAAGATCGAGGCCGGACGACTCGACCTCGAGGAGCAGGCCTTCGACCTGCGTGACTGTGTCGAGTCGGCGCTCGATGTCGTCGCCGCCAGAGCCGCCGAGAAGCACCTCGAGCTTGCGTTCCTGATGGACGCGCACGTTCCGGGGCGCGTGGTGGCCGATCCCACGAGATTGCGGCAGATCCTCCTGAACTTCTTGAGCAACGCCGTGAAGTTCACGGAGCAAGGAGAGGTCGTCGTCTCGGTCACCTCACGCAGGATCGTCGATGAGTCGCCGGCCGCGCATGAGCTCACGTTCGCGGTCCGAGACACGGGAATAGGCATCGGAGAGAGTCATGTCGGAAGGCTCTTCCAGCCGTTCAGTCAAGTGGACGAGTCGATCGCTCGCAAGTATGGCGGGACCGGCCTTGGCCTCACGATCAGCAGGCGATTGGCCCAGATGATGGGTGGGACTGCCTGGGTGGAGAGCGAGGTGCGGCGGGGTTCGACCTTCTCCTTCACCGTCCGGGTACGGGAGGCGGAAGGCACGCGGCCCGCGTGTGAAGAGCCCGAGCAGCCCCACCTGCAAGGGAAACGCATCCTGGTCGTGGACGACAATCCGACCAATCGCAAGCTTCTGTCGATTCAGACCCGGTCCTGGGGCATGGCGCCGGTCGCGGTGGAGTCCGGGCCCGCCGCACTCGACCTGATCTGCAAGGGTGAGCCATTCGACCTGGCAATCCTCGACATGCAGATGCCCGAGATGGATGGGGTCACGCTCGCCAGGGAGATTCGGCGCCATCGGGATGCTACGGAGTTGCCGGTTGCGATGCTGACCTCGCTCGGCCGCAGGGACGGGGACGCGGACGCGATACAATTCGCGGCGTTCTTGACGAAGCCGGTCAAGGCATCGCAGCTCTACAACACCCTCGTGCGAATCTTCGCGGGAGGCTCCCATCACGCGCCGCTCCAGACCGACGCCACAGCCAACGAGGCGCGGACTGAGATCGCGGCCGAGCCCCTCCGCATTCTCCTGGCAGAGGACAACGCCATCAACCAGAAGATGGCGATCTTGATGCTCCAGCGGATGGGCTACCGCGCCGATGTCGCCGCGAACGGACTGGAAGCGATTGACGCACTGCAGCGCCAGCCATACGACTTGGTGCTCATGGACGTGCAGATGCCCGAAATGGACGGCCTCGAGGCGACGCGGAGGATCCGTCACGAGCTTCCCGCGGATCGCCAGCCGCGCATCATCGCCATGACGGCCAATGCCATGCAGGGGGATCGGGAGCTGTGCATCGAGGCCGGCATGGACGACTACGTGAGCAAGCCGGTAGTGGTGAACGAGCTGAGAGGCGCGATTTCGCGATGCCGGAGCCGGTTGCTCACGCATGATACGCTCGGAACCGTTCCAGACTCCGCGTCCCCCGTCCACACTCCACCCCCGGATGCGGAACTGCCGCTGCTTGCCCTGGAGCCGGCGGCCTTCGTTCGGCTGCGGGCGACCTTGGGTGACGACGCCGACCAGGTGCTGCCAGCCCTCATCGACGAGTTTCTCCGGGAGGGGCCACGGCATCTCGGAGTGGCCAGGAGCGCCTTGGAGAAGGGAGACACCGCGGAGCTGTGCCGTGCCATGCACACGCTCAAGTCCACCAGCGCCACGTTTGGCGCCATGAAACTCGCGGCCGTCGCCCGCGAGGTCGAGGAGGCCGCGAAGGCTGCGCAGCTCGCCGGCCTCGAGGCCATGATCGCCCGGGGCTTGATCGAATACGAGCGCGTCAAGTCCGCGCTCATCGCCCAACGGGGAACGATGTGATAGAAGAGGCTGGCAGGCTGCTCGTCGTCGATGACGACGTGATCAACCGCACGCTCCTGGTCACGAACCTCAAACGACAGGGTTACCAGGTGGAGGCGGCGACAAACGGGCGCGAGGCGCTCGAACGCTTGGCGACGACGCCCATCGATGTGGTGCTGCTCGATCTCTCGATGCCGGAGCTGGATGGGTTTCAGGTGCTCGAGATCCTCAAGAAGGACAAGGCGCGCCACCACATCCCGGTCATCGTGGTTTCGGGTTCGGATGAGATGGACAGCGTCGTCCGCTGCATCGAGATGGGCGCGGCCGACTTCTTGCCCAAGCCATTCGATCCCACGCTCTTGCGAGCGCGCGTCACCGCCTCGCTTGCGGGCAAACGGCTCTCCGACATGGAGAGGCGCCACTTCGAGGAGACGGTCGAGCTCAACAGGCAGCTTGCGGTCCGGAATCGGTTTATCCAGCAGACATTCGGCCGCTATCTGAGCGACGAGATCGTCTCGGCGCTGCTGGAGTCCCCGGAGGGGGCGTTACTGGGCGGCGAGATGCGTAAGGTGACGATCCTGATGGCGGACCTGAGAGGATTCACGGCGCAGACGGAACACCTGGCGCCCGAGCGCGTGGTGAAGCTGCTCAACAACTACCTGGGCTGCATGGCCGATCTGATTCTCGAGCACCGAGGCACGATCGACGAATTCATCGGCGACGCCGTGCTCGGACTCTTCGGTGCGCCCATCCGGCGCGACGATGATGCGCGCCGCGCCGTGGCCTGTTCGCTCGCCATGCAGGCAGCCATGGAACAGGTCAACCAGACGAACCGGGAAGAGATGCTGCCCGAGGTATCGATGGGCATTGCCCTGCATACCGGGGAGGTCGTGGTCGGGAACGTCGGCTCGGTCAAACGGACCAAGTACGGCGTGGTAGGGAGCACGGTGAACCTGACGAGTCGCATCGAGAGCTGCACGGTCGGCGGTCAGATCCTGGTCTCGGACGCGACTTTGAGAGAAGCCGGGTCCGACCTGATCGTTGGCGATCCGATGCTGATTCGGGCGAAGGGAGTCCGAGAGCTCGTCCGGATTCACGATCTGCGAGGCATTGGCGGGGAGTACGGGCTGCATCTCTCGAGGCGGGAGAGCCTGAAAGTCCCACTGGAGCGTCCTCTCAGGATCATGCTCACGCTGGTGGAGGGTAAGGTCGAGAGGGGCGAGCTGTGCGCGGGCGAGATCGTACAGATGTCGAGGGATGAGGCGCTGATCCGAACGTCGCTTCCTCTGGCGCCACTGGCCAACCTGCGAGTGCAGCTCGTGGACGTGGACGGAGACGAAGGCAAGGCGGACACCTACGGCAAGGTGCTATCGAAGGATCCGGACCACTACGATGGCTGGAACGTTCGCTACACGTCGGTCACGCCCGAGGTCGCGCGCTTCCTCTCCGAAATCGTCGAAAGCCGGGGGCGCCCGAAACTCGGGCAGCAGGGACCCCAGGGCGATGCCGATGCCACGCGGGACGAATCGCCCGCGAACCTCTGGAAAGCATGATAGGGGCACACGTGTGGCTCACAATCAAGACAGGGGTCGGGCTTTATGATTGCAGAAGCCCGTCTGGAGGGAGCTGACCCTCGATGAACTCCCGGAGTAGTTGGCCGCCATCGCGCCGGAAGGAGGTGAACGTAACACCCAGCCCCCTTTGTCGATCTCTTCCGATGGATGAAAGCCGAACCACAAAGGCCTCGCCCGCGATCGGTTGCGACCAACCGGGCAGGGGCATTTCGAAAGCGAGGCCTGTCCCGAGCGGCGGCTGAACGGTGGAAGCGAGGAACATGCCGGTGGCTGAGACGTTGACAGTCTGGCAGATGACCGACTGCGGGGCGGTCGGAATAGTCACCCGCAGCCGCACCAGGAGACGTGTTTCGACTCGCCGGGCAGCCTGCGTCTGTCTCCCTATCTCCGCATCCAGTTCTGCGAGCGAGACCGAGCTCGGCAGGAGCGCATTCACGCCCAAGCGCAGATACGGGTGGCAATCCTCCAGCCGGCTTTGTGGGGTCAGGAGGATCAGGATACAACGGGAACAGGGCGAATTGGCGGAGCGGATCACCGGCAGGACGTCTTCGATGTCGATCCCATCGCTCGGCATCCACAGGATGACCATCGCAAAGCGTTCGGTTTCGAGCCGCCGCAGGAGGTCGGCAGAACGCCTGAGCCGCTCCACGACAAACGGGGCCCGCCCCAGGAGGCCGATCTGGTCCCGCTCAGCCGTGCTCCACGGCGAATTGAAAAGAAGTACTCGCGACTCCTCCACATACACATTCTAGCACCCAACGCGGCGTAGCCGCACCCAAACCGGTTGCGGCTCCGCCGCGCGTGAGAGGCTCGCATTGCTCGGTGTGCCCGATCGGATGCATCCACTTGCGGCCTTGGACTCGCGAGGGCCGTGTGTGTTCCCGCGAACGGATCGCAGGCGAAGCACCAAGACCGGTGTTACACGCCGGACACACGCGCTCTCCTGGATTTGGAAACCCGCTTCCGGAATTCGGAAGTGACGCGGAACGCTTTCTCCATTGGACTCTGAGCAGATCACCTGTTGGACCAACAATAATCCTGGCATCGAATTCGCAACGTATCCTGGCATCAGGTGATTGACATGAGAACCGTGGTAGGCGCCCTCATCCTTGGGCTGGGTTTGTTGCTTTTTCTGGATCACCCATCGAGGGCGGCCGGCCGGGCTAGAACCGGGAGCCTGCGCGTCTCGACGGTTGATTCAGAAGGAGCGCAGATTGAGGCCCCGATCACAGTGAAGAGAAGAAAGAAAACGGTAGAAGAAGGCGCTGGAAGCCTTACGGTTAATCTCTCTCCAGGGATTTATAGAGTAGCTTTTGGGAATGTGACAGGTTATACCATCACGGATCCCACGACAGGGGTAAGATCGGCGCGGATAAGAGCCGGCAAGGCGACCGAAGTGGTGGCGACATATGCCGCCGTGGGTGCGGCTCTGATTTACCACGGTGTCGCTACTCATTCCTGGAGTAGTTTCGTAACGCCGGGCTCGGGGCAGGCGGATGCCATAAGGGCTGAAGTCGACGCCTATGAGGCAGCCGCGGGCCGCACGGTTGCATGGGTGGAGTTTGGACACGAATGGGAGAACGACGGCCGCGCGTTTCCTACGCGTGTCGCCGCCTCGATAAGAAACAGGGGTGCAACTCCATTGATTTTCCTTAATCTTCGTAGTGTCGATCTGGGCCCAGATCCTGTCTATCCTTTGGCTAAGATCATTTCCGGGAAATACGATTCCGATCTCGCCGCGTGGGCAGACGAAGCCAGAAACTTCGGATCAGAGCTCATTGTCATTTGGGGTTGGGAGATGAATGGGGATTGGGCGCCGTGGAATGGCTATTACAACGGCGGAGAAAAGGAGGGACCGAAGCGTTTCAAGGAGGCGTATCGACACATCATTGAGCTCATGAAGCGCCGCGGAGCAACCAATATTCGCTGGGGTTTCCACATCAACTTCCCGGAATACCCGAGTGAGCCTTGGAACGCCTTTGAGAACTATTACCCGGGCGATGACGTGATTGATTGCACGGGTGTTTCCATATACGGCGCGCAGGCCCCGACTGAACCCTCGTTACCTTCATTTGTTTCAAACATGGATGCAGCTTACGCCCGACTTATGCGGATGGTGCCCGGAAAGCCCGTTTTCGTATTCGAGCTGGCCACAACGCCGACACACTCCGGCGGCGATCAAGTCGCGTGGGCTGAGGAAGCACTGGCGGGAATACTCACGGGCCGCTGGCCGGCGGTTCGTGGTTTTGCCTGGTGGAATGACTATTGGGAAAACGACAGCGATCCCGCCAATGACACGGAAATGCGGGTTGAAGCCGTGCCCGAGCTTGCATCAGCTTTCAAGGCCTGGCTCTCAAGCGGCCAGCTCGGTGATCGCCCTCCAGTTCTTAGCTTCCCGGCCCAGACCACGACGCCTCCCCGACCAGCACGAACGGCGCCCAGTAGATCGGGCTCTCTGGGAGCGCCTTGCCGGAGGGAGTCTTGATGGCTCCGCTGCGCAGCATCGTGATGATCTCCAGCTGCGCCGCACGCAAGGCTGCGGCTTTCGTGCCTCCGGGTGCGGTCAGCGCCCGATAAAACGCCTCCATCTCCGGTTGCGCCGTGATGTCGGCCACGCGCCAGAGACTCACGACGGCGCTCGGCGTGCCCGCGTACATGAACGCGCGGCTCAGGCCGATGACACCATCCCCGTTCACCTTCCCCAATCCCGTGTTGCATGCCGAGAGGACGACCAGGTCGGCGTGGAGGTTCATCGCGAATATGTCGCGGACAGTCAGGCGGCCGTCTCCAGGGAGGGAGGGGGTGAGAGCGAGGAAGCTCTCGAGCGGCATGTCGTCGCGGATGACGCCGTGCGTTGCGAAATGGATGATGCTCTGCGCCGGCATCGCGTCCTTCACGGCCCGCTCGCCCGCGCTCTCCCCCATCAGGAGTGTGACGCGGCTCTTCGAGAAATGCCTCCGCACGGCCTGAGCCTCGGCCTCAGCCCCCGGCAGCTGCGGAAGCGGCTGATCCATCCACGTGACCGGCGGCATCGTGGGGTTCCCCACAACAAGGACCCGCGCTTCGGTCCCTCGGATGACGCGCTCTTCGATGGCCCCCGTGTATTTCAGAACGCTGATCGACGGGCTGTAGTTGATCGTATGCTCATGGATGAAGTATTCCCCATCCCCACCTGTCAGCGCAGCGAAGGAGACCAGGAACAGAGACCCGTGAGGAATGATGGTGACGAGATCCTCGGGCTTCGACGGTAGCCAGCGTGCGATCGGCGCCACCAGCAACGCGTGCAGTTTCCGGAGCACCTGCATCTGTTCTGCCGTCCCGGCTCCGCCCGTCTGCATCCGCTCCCGCATCTCACGGATAATCCTTTCCAGCTCACCCGAGCGGGCAGGTGAGTTCGCCGCGTGCACGACCCCTTCCGGGCTGACGACCCACATGAGGAGACGCGACGATGTGGAGAAATACTCTACGATCGTAGAGCGGCGTCGACGTGCCTCCTCGCGCAGCTCTTCGAGCGGAGGAGGTTGCAGGGAGGCGAGGCTCGCCAGGGTGGACAGTCCGGGATCACCTCGGCCGCTCCCCGCAGTCTCAATTTCCGTCCCGCGCAACGTGATCCCATCCTGTGGTTCCTTTGACGGGGTCGTGCTGCCGCCTGCGGATTCGACGAGAGCGCGCGAGCCCAGAAGATCCAGGAAGGCTCGTGCCCTGGCCCGCTCGGCCATCTCGAGTGCCTCCTCCGCCCTCCCGAGATCATAGAGCAGCATGATTGTGTCTCCGTAGACTCCCTGCTTGTCCTCGAGAAAGCCCGTCCGCGCTTCGTCTTCGGGCAGGACCCCCTTCCGCATCTCCTCGATGACCGCTATGCTCTCGCGAAAGAAACGCAGCGCCTCCTCCTTCATCCCGGCGTCGCGCTGGATCGTGCCCATCCGATAGCAGGCCTCCCAATGCATTTGCGGGTTCCCCGTGCGCGCGGCCTCATCGACGGCCCGCTGGCCGTAGGCCAGCGCTTTCTCCTTGTCGCCGATCCTCGCGTAGATCCTGCCGATATTGCCCGCCGCCAGGGGCAGGTAGGGAAGCTGGATCCTCTCCTGTATCTCCATCGCTCTCATGTGGAACTGCAGAGCCGTGGTGTAGTCGCTCGCGTCATAGCAGGCGACGCCGGTCGAGTCGAGGTCGCTGGCGAGCGCGCGCCAGTCCTGAATTTCCTCCCAGATCCGATGCGCCTTCGTGCGAAAGCTCATCGCACGCGGGTGTTCGTCGAGCTTCTCATAGGCCTCGGCGATGGCAGCGAGGTCCCAGGCTTGTGCGCGTCGGTCGCCGGTCTGCTCCCGGATGGCGAGCACCCTCGTCAGGTATTCGATGGCCCGCCGGGCGTCCCCCTGACTGTTGTAGACCATGCCGAGGTGGTAGAGAGCCGAGGCACGACCTGCGACATTGCCGCCGGACTCGGCGATCTGGAGAGAACGGCGGAAGTACGCGAGGGCCTCTTGCAGCGCACCCTGGAACCAATAGCAGATTCCGATCTCGGTGAGGATCGACCCCTGGCCAGGCCTGTCGCCGATGCTCTCCCGTGCCTGGAGCGCCCGATCGAACGCATCGACCGCTGCGGCATAGGCGTGCTGGTCCCGGTAAACGTATCCGATATCCTCCCACGATTCGGCCAACCCCCGGATGTCACCATCCTCAGTGCGCATCGTCAGCGCGCGCCGGTGGTTCTCCAGAGCGAGCGCGTACTCACCCTGTTTGAAATGCACCAGTCCGATGTAGGTGAGGGTCGAAGCGATACCCGCGCGATCTTCCACCGCCTCCTGCATCGCGAGCCCCTGATGGTGGAGCTCGAGTGCCCGATCGTATTGGGCCTGCATCCAATAGCCGTGGCCAATATGGGAGAGAATACGGCCTTCCAGCCTGGGGTCTCCGACGCCCCGCGCCAGCTCCAGCGCCTTCTCCTGCCTCTCGCCCGCGATCGCGTGCTCCCCCTGACCATTGGCGATCGTTCCCAGGAGGTCGAGACACCGGGCCTCGAGTGTGAGATCCTGGATCTCGCGACTGATCGTGAGTGCCTCATCGAGCGCTGTCGTCGCGCGAGCGTATTCGCTGTTGGCAGCGTCCTCCTCGGCTCGGCTCAGGAGCTGCTCGGCGCGATCCCGGACTCCGCCGCTGTCAGAGGCGGCCGGGAGCACGAGAGCGGTGAAGACGGCAGCGAAGAGAAGCCGCCTGCGATGGCGCAGGTGCTGTGTGCTGGGTGTTGAGTGCCGGCCGGATGTGGACGAGCGACAGCACCCAGCACTCTTCGCCATTGTGTCCGCTGCCTGGTGATTCCTGAGACATGATCCGAGCCCCCGGCGGGCGGGTCAGTGGGCGAGATACTCGCGGATTGCCTGCCGCTGCAGTCGCGCTTCGTCGCGGTGTACCCCATCGATGCTGTCCAGCATCGCGGCCGCGGCGTCCAATTGTCCGGACTTCAGGTGGGCGAGCGCAAGGTACCATCTCGCCTCCTCCCTTTCCTCGTTCCGGCTGAGGTTGACCGCGGCCTGGAGCGGCGGGATCGCATCTACCGGTCGTCCCAGCATCAGCAGTGAGACGCCTCGGTAGAAGTGTGCCGGCGCATTCGCCGGATCTCTCGCGATCAGATCCGCGAGCTCCTTTTCCGCCTGACCATAATCGCTCGTGGTGTAGGGCTTCATGGCGGCCACGAACGGATCCGGCCGCGACTCCTCACCACCACGCCAGATCACCTCATCCTCCGGCGCCGGCGCGTATTCTGCCTTCGCGATCTGAAGATTCAGCCAAGGGTTCCCGCGTTTCGCAGGTGTGTCCGCCTCCTGCTGGTCTCGGACCACGACGGGGGCTTCCCGTCTCAGCAAGAGAAGACCGGTCGCGGCGACGAAGACCGCCGCGGCCGCCAGGGCGAAGAGTCGCGGAGCGTTGAGCGAGAAGCGCGGAGCGACAGTGCCCCTCTCAGCCTCGGACAGCGATTCGACGAACAGGCTCGTGTCTCGGCCAAGATCGAGACACGCGCGGCATCCGACGAGGTGCTCCCTGACCGCATCCGGGTCTTCCGATCGTCCCTGATAAAAGGCGATCAGATCGCTTTCCCGGAAGCACGTACCCGCGGGGGCCGCCGCATTTTGGCGGATCGCCTCCGCCACATACCCCTCGAGCGTCGCGTTCGCTCTCATAGACTGCCTCCACCCTCCGGCAGCTTCCTTCCTATCGCCCGCCGGAGACTCTTCTTGGCCTGAGCCAGATGGTTGCGGACCGTGTGCACACTGAGCTGCAACGTGCGTGCGATTTCTTCATACGCGAGCCCGTCTCGTACCCGCAGCATCAGACACTGCCTCTGCTGTGCCGGTAGCTCGGCGATCCTTCTCCAGACCTCGTCGATCAAAGCCTGATCCTCCTCCTCGCCACCCGGCGGGCTCGGGTCTCGCTCGGCATCCACCGAATCGATCGGCACTTCCGAGATCGTGCGGTGCCGCTGCTCGATCGCCGACAGCCGGACATTCCTGGCGATCGTGAACAGCCATGGCATGAACTTGCTCTCGTGCTCCAAGTGCTGCACACCCTGAAAGACCCTGGCCAGGGTATTCTGTACTAGGTCATCTGCGTCATCGGCGGGGTATCCATGCGCCCGGAAGTATCGGGCCAACCGGGGCCGCATGTTCACGTCGATCACCCTGAAAGCCATCTCGACGTCGATGGCGGCCATGGCTTGGCGCACAGCCTTCGCGAGAGCGATTTCAGAGTTTGATGGCATCAGGTTCCTGGTCGGAGTTTAAGGTTTAGAGTTTCAAGTTTAAAGTTTCAAGTTTAAGGTTTCGGGCTCGAGGGTCGTATCCTGGGAGATTGCTAGTACCCGCTCAGGCCAAGAAGAACCCACCACAGAATGCACAAAACGCGCAGAAGTCACGAATGTTCAATACCTCTTTTTCATCCATTCCCGTTGTGGCTTTTGCGCGTTATGTGCCTTCTGTTGTTAGTCTGGCTGAGTAGTTACGAATCTTGAGCCTTGAGGTTTGGACCTTGAGCTCAACTTCGCGCCCACCGTCCCTCCGGTAACTTTAAACTTTAAACTTTAGACTGAGAACGACCTGCTCCAATGCTGTGACGGCTTGGTCGCACTCCTCCGCCGTGATCGATAGCGGCGGCTGGAAGCGCAGGACGTTTCCGTTGGGGCCGCCGACGCCGATGAGGACTCCGCGCTCGCGCATCTCCTCGCGGATCGCCTTCGCGCTGTCGGTGGCCGGTTCCTTCGTGACACGATCGCGAACAAGCTCGAGGCCGATCATCAGCCCGCGCCCGCGAACGTCCCCGATCAAGGGATATTTCTCATGCAGGCTCCGGAATCGCGCGAGAAGCTCTTCGCCGCGATTCGCGGCATTCTCCACGAGCCGCTCCTCCTGGATGACGGCGATATTGGCCAGGGCCGCGGCGCAGGCGATCGGGTTGCCGCCGAAGGTGGAGAGATGATCGCCTGGCTGCATCGCATCGCAGACGGGCTCGCGCGCCGTGAACGCTCCCAACGGGAAACCGCTGGCGATCCCCTTCGCCATCGTCATGATGTCCGGCACGACCCCGTCGCTGTGCTCGATCGCGAACATTCTGCCGGTCCGCCCGAAGCCGGACTGGACCTCGTCGGCGATAAAGAGCGCGCCGGCCTTGTGAAAGATCTCTGCGGCAATCGAGAAATACTCGGGAGGCGGAGGCAGGATGCCGCCCTCGCCGAGAACCGGTTCGGCGATAAATGCGGCCACGTCGCCGGATGTCTGCTCCTGGATGACTTCCTTGAGGGCCGCGGCGCACGCGACTCCGCATGAGGGGTACTTCATCCCGAGCGGGCAGCGGTAGCAGTAGGGCGCTGGAGCGAAGGCGACACCCGAAAGATAGGGGCCGGCGTTGCGCTTCCTCTTGCTGTTTCCCGTGACCGACAGCGTGCCCACCGTCCGTCCGTGGAAGCTGTGCCCCAGCGCGACGATCTCGCTGCGGCCGGTGGCCTGCTTGGCGAGCCGCAACGCGCCCTCGTTAGCTTCGGCGCCGGAGTTGGCAAAGAAGCTTTTCTTGAGATTGCCGGGAGTGATAGCAGCCAGCCTCTCGGCAAGCTCACCCACGACCGGCACGTGGTAGACGTACGAACAGCAGTGGACGAGCTTCTCCATTTGCTCGCGTGCTGCCGCCACGATGCGTGGGTGATTGTGCCCGGCATTGGCGACCGATATGCCGGCGAAGCAATCAAGATAGCTCTTTCCGTCCGCACCAGTCAGCGTCCGCCCACGGCCGCTCACCACGACCACAGGCTCGACCCCCTTCGCCGCAACCGGCATCAGAAACTGATTGTACTGCTCGCGCGTGTCCATCAGATCTGCTCAGACCCATCCTTCCTTCGGCGCCTCCGCGCCGAACCACCGCTCAGTCACCACCTTCTTGCGTGTGTAGAACTCGATCGCGTCCGGCCCGTGCGCATGCAGGTCGCCGAACAACGACTGCTTCCACCCGCCGAACGAAAAGAATGCCATGGGCGCCGGAACTCCAAGGTTGACGCCGATCATTCCACACTGGATCCGGGAACGGAAGGTTTTCACGGCCGCGCCGGATTGGGTGAAAATCGAAGCCGAGTTGCCGTAGGCACTGCGATTCGCGAGAGCGATAGCCTCGTCTAGGTCTCGAGCCCTCAACATCACGACCACGGGACCGAAGATCTCCTCGCGCGCGATCGCCATCTCAGGGGCGACGTCGTCGAAGACCGACGCGCCGAGAAAGGCGCCGCGCGGAAGCGATGGCACGGCGGTGTGACGGCCGTCAAGCGCGAGGCGGGCGCCTTCGGCCACACCGCGTTCGATCCAGCCAATGACCCGATCGTGGTGCTCATGACTCTGGACCGGACACAGCTCCGCCGCCGGGTCCATTCCATCGCCCAGCTTGAGCGACCGGGCGGAATCCACGAAACGGTTCACGACCTCGTCCTGGCGGGCCCGATCGCCAACGGCCACAATGACGCTGCCGGCCAGACATCGCTGTCCGGCGCACCCGTAGGTCGATCCGATGAGGGCCGGCATGCTGCGAGCCAAGTCGGCGTCGGGCATGACGACGAGATGGTTCTTGGCTCCGCCGAGCGCCTGGACACGCTTGCCGGCCGCGGACGCGGTTCGGTAGACGCTCTCGGCCACGGCCGACGAGCCTACGAACGATACAGCCCTGACGTGCCTATTCGCTATCAGGCTCTCCGCAGTCTCGCGGCCGCCATGGATGACAGTCACAACGCCCGGCGGGAGTCCGCTTTCGGCAAGAAACGAGGCCAGCATGGCTCCGGTGAGCGGTGACTTTTCTGACGGCTTCAAGACAAAACTGTTCCCGCAGGCGACGGCGAGCGGCATCATCCAGAGCGGGATCATCGCGGGGAAATTGAAGGGAGGGATGCCGACGGCGACTCCGACCGGCTCACGCACCACGTAGCTGTCGACGTCTCGGGAGATCTCGGGCAGGGTTTTCCCCATGAGGAGCGACGGAATGCCGCAGGCGAATTCGACGACATCGATGCCGCGGCGCACGGATCCGCGAGCCTCGCTCAGGAGCTTGCCATTCTCTTTTACTACAAGTGTAGCGAGATCGTCGAAGCGGTCTTCGAGCAACTGCCGGTAGCGGAATAGCACGCGCACCCGCTCGGTGGCCGGCACAGCTCGCCATACGGTGAACGCCCGCGCGGCCGCTTCGCATCCTTCTTCGATCTGCGCCGCGGATGCCTCGCGCACCTCGGCCACGCACTCGGTCGTGTCGGCTGGATTGCGGATGAGCCTCGTGTGAGGCCCCTCTCCAGGCACCCACCGCCCGCCGATGAAGTTGCGGCCGAACGCAGCGTGGCCCGACCAGGGTTCGGTACGCTGAGTCTGTGTCGCCATGCTTCTTCCTCTCGACTTGCGGCTGGCCCGTGGACCGCGCCGGGACATGGCCTTATCCTACCTCAGAGGTAACGACTCAGGTGGCGTAATTATGAAGTGACCTTACCGCAGAGGCGCAGAGCACGCAGAGGAGGGAAGAAATGGCGGATGGACCGCCGACCTTTGCTGCTCAATGTGAATCTGCCGGTTCTCAAGGATGCAATCAAAAAAGACATCTCCGCGTCCTCTGCGTCTCTGCGGTGAGGGCCTGCCGGGCGCGGCCTAGCTCGAAAAGCCGATGCCCGCCGCGTCGAGGATGCGCAATAGCAGGCTCGGGTTGTGGCCGGCGTCGACGCGGCGCAGGGCGGCCGTGACGGCGTTGACCGCCATGCTGCGGAAAGGCTCGGGTGGGTACGGGAACGGCTTGCGTCGAACGATCGAGAGATCGAGCAGCGGATGCATCTTTTCCAATGCGAGGTGCGCGAGGATCTTGCCGGCCAGCCTGGTGCTCCCGATGCCGTGGCCGGTGAAGCCGAGCACGTACAGGATGCGACCGCGGTTTGCGGAGCCAAAGAACGGGGTCATGCGGGTAGTCGAGCAGATCGGGCCGCCCCAAGCGTATGGGAACGGGATCTCCGCGAGTGCCGGGAAGTGTCGCTTGAAGCTGTCGCGGAGCGACGCATAGTGGGGCTCGGAGTGGTCGCACCCCTCATCGACGCGGTTTGGGCCGAAGTACGTGGCCTCGCTCGTTCCCCACACGAGCCTGTTGTCGGAGGTGAGACGGTAGTAGTTGAAGAAAGTGCGTCCGTCGGTCACACCCTGGCGGTGCTGCCATCCGATCGACGCGAGCTGCCCGGCAGTCAGCGGTTCGCTGACGAGGATGTAATCGTAGAGTGGTATGAATCTGCGGAGGACTCCGGGAAGAAGGTGGTGAGTATAGGCACTCATCGCAAGGATTGTCTTTCGCGCCCGCAAGGCTCCCACGCCGGTCCTGAGAACAAGGCCATCGCGGGTCTGATCGATTCGCGTCACCCGGCTCCGCTCGAAGACTCGCACTCCCTCGCTCACCGCTGCGCGCAGAAGCCCGTCCACAAGAGCGGCCGGATTCAGGATGCCCCCGCTGGGAACCATGACACCGCCCAGGTAGAGCGGGCTGTCGAGCTCGCTTCGCGCTTCGCATGCGCTGAGAATGCGGTAGTCGGTGACTCCGAGGCGTTCTGCCGCTTCGACAGTATGCCGGCAATCTTCGACCTGCCCCTCGGTGAGGGCCACGAGAAGTCGTCCGGTCTGTTCGAGCTCGCAATCAATCCCACGGTGGCTCATAAAAGAGAACATCTCCTCGATGTTCTCGCGACCGAGGTGGGCGAGGAGGCGAGCCTCCTCGAGGCCGAAGTGGCGGATGGCGAGCTGGTGGGTGTGGTCGATCGTCTCGGCCAGCATCCCGGCGTTCCGGCCGCTGGCGCCGTAGGCGGCGACTCCCTGCTCGATGACGGCAATGTCGGCACCGGGATCAAGCTCCTTGAGGAAGAGCGCCGTCCAGAGGCCGGTGTACCCGGCGCCGACGATGGCGATGTCCGCGCGCGCGTCGCCTTCCAGCCGCGGCTGTGGCCGGTGCCGTCGCGTCGCGAGCCAGTAGCAAGCTTCTTCGATCGGTCTCACAGGTTCTTGTGCGGCTGCTCTGTCCATCGGAGGCCTAGTGTAGTGTCGGGCTTCCAGGTTTACAATCGCCGTCACGGCGCGCTGATCTTCAGATAGGACCACCGATACAACCGACCGAGATTCCGGTTGAGAGTGGCGGCGCGGTCCAGTGACTCGCGAGCCTTTCGAGTGGCCTCACGGCGTTCGTCCAGAGTATCGGCCGATTCCGCGCGAAGGTTGTAGAGTGCTCCGCGGACTGCGAGGACCTCGGGATAGTCAGGGTGGATCCCCAGCGCTTTTTCGCACGCGGCAAGGCCTTGGAGGACGAGGTCAGACGGACCCCGTTCCGCATGGGCACGGTGATCGTACTCGGCCCTCTGCAGAGCCATCATCGCCTGTTGACCATAGATCTGGGCGTCGTTCGGGTTCGGCTCGAGTGCCTTGTTCAGGAATTCGGCGGCTTTCGTGAACGCGGCCTCCGGTGATCGCCCTGCGCGCACCAGCGACATCCCCTCGATCACGAAGGATTCACCCATCTTCAGCCGGAAGAGCGAGTTCATGGGAGGCGAGGCGCATTCGGGCTCGAGCAGTGAGCGGGCTTCGGCGAGGGCCTTCTCGATCGGACGATCCTGGACGATCGCGGCTCGCGCCTGGAGGAGCCACGCCGTGGCGCTCGTGATCCGCCCAGGGGCGCCCTGGCGGTTGATCTCGAGCCCCTTCCGACTCGCTTCAATGGCGCGCTTCAGCGAAGCCGACGGCGCAAGCCCACGCTGGAGGTCATACGCGGCAATCGCTTGCTGCGATTCGCTCATGAGAAAGTACGCATCGGCATACCGCGGATTCAGGACCACTGCTCTGTCCAGGAGCCGCGTCGCTTCGCGGATCACGCCGCCCGGGTCCTGTCCTCGTTCAAGAAGAGCCGCGGCACGGATCACATGCGTTCGAGCCAGCTCAGTGTGCGAAAACAGCTCGTCCGGGGCCAGGGCCAACGCCTTCTCAAAGTTCTCGCATGCCGTCCGATACGGGACTTCAGTCGCACGACCGGTCGCCAGGCAGTATTCGGTCTCAACCCGGGAGGCGACCGCGATCTGGTAGTATCCGACACTATCTTGTCCATCCGTCACGGTGGCTGCCGCGGCTTCGATTGCATCGTGAATGAGTGTGCGAGGGTCCCGCCCGCAGAGGTGCTCATATCGAGCTGCCAGGCGGTACAGCTTGGCCAGGCCGTTCACGGGCGTCCCCCATTTCTGGTTGATCTCGTGAGCCTTCTTCTCGCTGTCTATGCCCAGCCGGAAGAAATCCGTGGGATCGGCGAGCCAGCCCTCGAACGCGTCGCCTGAGTAATCCGAGCACGCACTGCCGAGACTCATATAGACGCTCTCGGTGGGGCGCACCCGGATGGCTTTCTGGTAGTTACGAATCGACTTCTCCATAAGCTCCCCAGCCGGGTGGCCAGTGAAGCTCTTGTATGCTCCCCAGATCTCATAGGTGTCGCCGAGCGATTCGTAGGCTGACGCCCGACCGGGCTCCAACTCGATCACCCTCTCGGCCATCTCCACGGCCTTTTCCAACTGTGGGACCGGGTCCTGACCACGGGCGAGCCGGTCGTCCCCCCAGAGCCAGTGGATGTTCGCCGCCAACTGGTGGATGCCCGCGTTGTCAGGATCGATTCGGGTCCCGGCCTCAGCCCAGCGTCGGGCCTCTTCGAAGGGCGCGTCTCCCCCACGCCGGCCGGTACTCAGCGTGTTCAGCCGATTCCAGTGCAAGCTGCAGATATCTACGTAGAGGCCCGGATGACTTCGCACGATTTCGAGCGCGCTCTTATATGCTCGTTCTGCCTGCTCGTACGACTGCGACGCTGCGTCAAGGCGGCCTTGCTGCCCCTCCTCGGTTGCCCGTGACTGCAGAATTCTCCCTTCGAGCTGGTATTCCTCGTAGCGCCACAGATCCCCCGATGCCGCGGCTTGCGCCTTCCCGATGGCCTCGTCGTATCTACGTTCGTAGTAAGAGATCAGTGCCTCACCATACTCGATCGGAAGTGACGAAGCTTGCTTTCCCATCCGCAAGAATTCGATCGCAGGAGCTCGGAATCGGTTCTGGCTTTCCTGCAGTCGCCTGTCTCGCACGACGCGGTCCGTGATTCCCCGGACATCCTCGAGCTCTTGTTGGTAGAGATGTCCCATGACCAGCCCGAGCTCATACGCGACTTCCGGCTCTCGGTAGCCCGAATCCCAGGCGGCCTGCAGATAGCCGCGGGCTCTTTCGTTCTCTTCCAGGAACCGGTAGGCTCGTCCCATCGCGAAGTTTCCGACCCCGGCTCCCGATCGGCCCGCTGCCTTCATCGCTTCCTCGATCCCTCCGATACGCTCCCGGACTATTCTCTTCTCGGCGCGAATATCATGAGGGGGCATCATGTATGCGCCACGCATGATGCTGGCGATGCCCTCGAGATTCTGCCCGAGCTGGCGGGCCAACAGCTCACGTTTCCGAGCCTGGAACTGCATGCGGACTCCCAGCGCGAGCATGGCGATGATGATGATCAGCGCGGCTGCCACCGGGATAGCGACAAGCTTGTGCTTGCGAATCTTCTTGACCGTCCGGTAGCGCCAGGTGGTCGTGCCCCGGGCCAGGACCGGATCGCCGCCGACATAGCGACCAAGGTCTTCGGACAGCGCGCGTGCGGATTCGTAGCGTCGCTGAGGCTCCTTCTCGATGCACTTCATGATGATGTGATCGATGTCCGGTGGTGTACTGGGCTCGATCCTCCGCAACTGCGCCGGATCGTCGTTGAGCGCCTTGAGAAGCAGGTCGGTACTGGTCTCACCTTGAAACGGGGGTCTGCCGCTGAGCAGCTCGTAGAAGGTCGCTCCGAGTCCGTAGACGTCGGTGCGGCGGTCAAGCTTGTGGACCTGGCCGAGGATTTGCTCGGGGGCCATGTACTGGGGAGTGCCAACAGTGATGCCGGTCCGCGTGACTGTCGGCCCTTCCATGTCCCGCAAGACACCGAAGTCGAGGAGGTAGGGACGCCACGCGCCCCCTTCGATCTGCTCGACCATGATGTTGCCCGGTTTGATGTCGCGGTGGATGAGACCCAGTCGGTGCGCCTCATGGAGCGCGTCGGCCACCCGCTGCATGACCGCGATCTTCTGTTCCAGCGTCAGCCGGTCGCGCGCGTCGCACAACGTCCAGCCCGCGATGTACTGCATCGCGATGAAGCGGTACCCTTCCACCTCGCCCACTTCGTATACCTTGCAGATGCTGTCATGCGCGATGCGTGCTTGTGCCTGCGCCTCGCGGATGAACCGCAACGTCTGCTCGGCCGACCCTTCTTTGATCACCTTCAACGCAACACTGCGCTTGAGCTCGGGGTCCGCAGCCTTGAACACGATCCCCATTCCGCCCTCGCCGAGAACCGCCTCGATCCTGTACCGCGTGCGCGCGTGGAACCGCGCGACGATTCCCTCGATGCGAGGATCGCCAAGGGCGGGAGAGTTGCCGTCCGTGCGCTCCTCGCTACTCAATTAAACTTCCCACCATCTCCAAATCGTAGTATTCTACGCATAACCAACGGCCGGAAGAATAACATCATGGGAGGGAGAAATGGCACGCAAACGGACCGCATCAGGTAGCTCGGCCAAGCCGAATCGCCCGGTAGTTACCGCGATCACTGTCAATCTCGCGTATCCTGATGGAACGTCGCGGGTCGTGACGTATGATCCGCGGAACACCGAAGCCCTATTTTGGACGGACTGGGCCGTCACTGAGATCTTAGGGCGCTATTATGAGCGATTCCACCCGAAGATGACACGAGAGGAGCTCGAACGGCGCTTCGGAAAAGCACGAGTAGCGAAACTGCCCGACCGATCAGAGTTCGAGATCACGCGTGAGGACATACTGCTTCTCTGGAATACTCCGGATGAGACTGGTTTGGCTCTGGGGACGGTGAGCAAGGGCTCCGATACGAAGCCCAGTCCGTAGTCACATCTGTTTTGACACCTGATCTTTGCCTGGCTCAGACACTCTTAGGTGCCGGGGCTAGGGACTACGGCTCGACTCTCCCAGGGCGAGGGATCCTCGAATAGTACGATTGGTATATCCGGGCCATATTGGGGTTCAGCCCGGCTGCCTTGGCGAGCGATTGCCGAGCCTTGCGGAACAAGTCCCCCCGGGAATCGCGCCCCGGTTCGATCTGGGCGCAGAGGCATTGCAAGGCCCCCCGAATCGCCAGCATCTCCGGCTGATCCGGATGGATCAAAAGACCGGTGTCGACGCTGCGGAGCCCGGCCTGAATGATACGCGAGACGTCAATCCCTCTTGCCGGCCGCATAAGGAATTCGGCCCAGTTCAGGTACATGATCGCCGTGACACGATGCGCGTCGGCTTGGTTGCCGTTCAGCTCGTTCGCTCGCTTCAGTGCAGCGTTCGCGGCCTCGAAGCAGGCTACCGGCGATCGGCCCAACCGGTGCTGCCAGCACCCCTCGATCACGTACGATTCTGCCCACTTGACTACGAACCGGTGGTCCATTGGGAACGAGTCTAGCCCCTGGTGGAGCAGGGAGCGAGCCTGCCCAATCGCGGTTCCAGTCCCCGAGATCCGTGCGCGTAGCAGCCATGCTGCCGCGCCCGTCAGGAGACCGGGGGCCCCCCTCGGATTTATCGCCAGCCCATGTCGACTGTACTCCAGCGCACGCAATCCCCGCGCTTCTGGGACCAGTCCGCGCTGGAGATCCGATTCCGCGAGCAACTGCTGAGCCTCGCTCATCAGAAAATATGCGTCGGCATAGTGTGGGTTCAGACTCACGGCGCGATCAAGGAGCTGAGCCGACGCTGAGATCGGGTCGGCCGGGCTCTCGCCACGCTCGAGCTGAGCCGATGCCCGCAAGAGGTGTGTTCGTGCGAACTCCGTGTAGGCAAAATGATAGTTAGGCCTCAGCCTAATGGCCTTATCGAAGCTTTCCACCGCGAGTCGATACGGCACCTCCAGGGCCAGACCTGCCTTCAGGCAGTATTCGGTCTCCACCTGGTATGCGGTACCCACCTGGTACCACACGTTTTCGTCCTTACCCATTCCCAGGGCGGCTGTCGCGTACTGAATCGCGCTCCGAATCGATCCACGAGGATCTCTACCGAGGAGGATCTCGTAGCGGGCCCAGTCACGATAGGTCTTCGCGAGAGTTACCAGCGGATCATACCACCTGGGACTGAGTTCATGCGCCCTTCTAAGACTTTCGACCGCAAGCTCGAATGCATCCCGCGGATCATCCAACCAGCCCTCCAAAACCCCTTGGATCTTGTCATCGCAGACCATGCCGAGGGACTTGTAGACCACCTCCGAGGGGTCTATGCGTATGGCCTCCCGGTAGCTTTCAATGGACTTTTCCACCAGTTCCTTCGGATCCTCACCCCTGAGTGATGCATAGGCCCCCCACACCTCATAGATGTCACCGAGCGCGACGTAGTTGGATGCCCGCCCGGGCCGCAGCGCCATTGCCTTCTTCACGGATTCGACTGCCTTGTCCAACTCGGGGACTGGATCGGCTCCCCGCATGAGTTGGGAATCCGCCCACATCCAATGGATGTTTGCTTCAATGAGGGGCAGATCACTGCTCCCGGGATCTATTCTGCCCGCCAATTCGAGGGCCTTGATTCCGTCCTCGACGGCGGCAGAGAGGTCTTTTCGGATGCGCACCATCGTATCAATCTGAGCCTCCCGGAGTCTGCATATGTCTTCGTGAATTCCAGCATGCGCCCGGGCGATGTCCAGAGCACCCAGGTATGCCCGCTCGGCTTCTCCGTAAAGCCACATGGCATCGTCGAACCTCCCCTCTTGACTGCGGTCCCTCCCCTGAGTTTGCAAAATCCGTGCCCGGAGCCTGTACTCCTCGAACGGCCATGGGTCTCTCCGGGCGGCCACCGCCACCTTGCTGAGCGCCTCGTCCGACCTCTTCTCGTAGAATGCAATCAGGGCTTCCCCGTACTCGATCGGCATCGTGCCGGAACCCTGTCCCTGTCGCAGATAGGCGACTGCCGGATCTCGGTACTTCTGGGCTGCTTGCTTGAGGCGCGACTCGCGCACTGATTGGTCGGTAATGCCGCGGAGGGTCGCGATCTCCTCCTGGTAGAGATGTCCCATCACGAGCCCTAATTCGTAGGAGGCCTCTGGCTCGCGATAACCGCCATCCCATGCCGTGTGTAGGTACGCTACCGCTTTCTCATAGTCCTCGAGTATCCGGTAGGCTCGTCCGAGGGCGAAGTTGCCTACTGCCTGTCCGGCCCGGCCGCTCTCGCGCATCCGGGCCTCGATCTCACGAATGCGGTCCTGAACCATCTTTTTCTCGCGTCGGATGTCGTGCGGCGGCATCATGTAGGCGCTGCGCATGATGTTGTCGATCTCTTCGAGATCCTGCCCCAACTGGCGGGCCAACACTTCCCGGTGGCGCGCCTGAAACTGCATCCGGATGCCGACGCCGACTAGGGCCACTATGATGACGATGGCGATCGCGACTGGGATCGCCACCATCTTGTGCTTGCGTATCCTCTTGAGGGTCCGGTACCGCCAGGTGGTGCCGCGCGCCTGCACGGGATCGCCGGCGATGTACCGCTGCAGGTCCTCGGAGAGTGCCTTGGCGGATTCGTACCGGCGTTGAGGCTCCTTCTCGATGCACTTCATGATGATGTGATCGATGTCGAGCGGTGTACTGGGCTCGATCTTCTGAAGCGGGGCTGGATCGTCGTTGAGGGCCTTCAGGAGCAGGTCCGTGCTGGTCTCGCCGTGAAACGGGGGTGCCCCCCCGAGCAGGTCGTAGAATGTCGCACCCAATCCGTAGACATCCGTGCGCCGGTCGAGCTTCTGGATGTGGCCCAGGATCTGTTCGGGAGCCATGTACTGCGGAGTGCCGACCGCGATGCCGGTCCGCGTGACGGCTGGTCCTTCCATGTCACGGAGGACGCCGAAGTCGAGCAGGTACGGGCGCCACGCGCCATCCTCGGTCTGTTCGACCATGATGTTGCCGGGCTTGATGTCGCGGTGGATGAGACCCAGGCGATGCGCCTCATGGAGTGCCTCGGCGATTCTCTGCATCACTGAGATTTTCTCTTCGAGCGTGAGTCTTTCCCGGGCGTCGCACAGCGTCCATCCGGAAATGTACTGCATCGCTATGAACCGGTAGCCGTGTACCTCGCCGACCTCGTAGACCTTGCAAATGCTGTCGTGAGCGATGCGTGCCTGAGCCTGCGCCTCGCGCATGAAACGCACCTTCTGCTCGGTGGAGCCCTCTTTGATGACCTTCAGCGCGACAGTGCGCCTGAGCTCAGGGTCCGTCGCCCGGAAGACAATCCCCATGCCGCCTTCGCCAAGCACGCCATCGATGACGTATCGAGTGTGCGCGTGGAACTGCTCGACGATCGGCCGCACGTTCGGACCATCGAGCGTGGACGGTGGGGGACCCGATCCGCCCTTGATGCCTGTTGTCCCTGCTGTGGTCGGGGTTCCCAGGCTGCCGGGATTCACCGCGTCCTCTCTGGTGGTCACGAGTGGCTCACTTCCTCACGACGATGTTGAGCTATTCTACGCGAGTCGGCGGGGGGAAAAGCAAAAGCGTCTGCGGCCGTTCGGCGTCCACCTCGACGCGGCAGTCTTGACCGGAGCGCCCGGGTCTGTGTACAATTGTGCATATCAGGATGCGGGAGTATGAGTGGGATCCGGGGAAGGCTCGCAGGAATCTGCGAAAACATGGCGTCGGTTTCGCCGACGCGGTCACGATCTTTTCGGACGAGAACCTCGCTGTCATCCCTGACCCCGGAGTCGAAGAAGAGCAGCGCTTCGTCGCACTCGGCCTGGATGCTTCAGGCCACCTGCTCGCCGTTGTGTATACGTGGCGGGGAGAGAACCGCATCAGGATCATTTCCGCTCGCAGGGCAAGCGCTCGCGAGCGCAAGCAATACGGTGGACTCTCATGAGAAAACAGTATGATTTCACTCACGCCAAGCGTGGCGCTGTCGATCGCGCGCCGGTCGGCAAGACTCGGATCACTATCCGGCTCGACGACGAGATCCTCGATTGGTTCCGCGACGAGGTGACAACCCGTGGCGGGGGCAACTATCAGACGATGATCAACGACGCCCTGCGTGAACATGTTCGCCGGCAGAAGGAGCCTCTGGAGGCCACGTTGCGGCGGGTCTTGCGCGAAGAGCTGCGGAGGCGAATCGCCTAGGCGGAATGACGGGCTGATTGCTGCCGAAGGCTCGCCACTGAATTCACAGCAGCTGAATCCTAACCGCCCCTTCCTGCGTTTGTTCCACATGGGAGGACGAGAGATGAAGAGAATGGGTCTCGTGATGGCTTTGATGACGGCCGCTCTTCCGCTGAGCTGCGTGGCCAGCGCGACGGGCGGCTATTCGATCGAGGTTCTGGTCGATGGGCGGCCGGTGCAGGAGTACTACTATCGCGGCAAGGGTTATGTTGAGGCCCTCGAAGGGCGAGAGTATTCGGTCCGCATCAGCAATCCGACCCCATCTCGAGTGGCAGTGGCCCTGGCTGTCGACGGACTGAACTCGATCGACGCCAAGCACACCGCTGCCCGGCAGGCGGCCAAGTGGGTCCTCGACCCTTACCAGGCGGTCACGATTGACGGCTGGCAGACCAGCGGTGCGACGGCTCGCCGATTTTTCTTCACTACCGAATCGCACTCTTACGCGAACTGGATCGGAGACACCCGCAACGTGGGGCTGATCTCCGCAGTCTTCTTTCGCGAAAAGCGATACCCGGTCACGCGCTACTATCAGGATCGTGAAGAACGGAGTAGGGCGCCGTCGGCCGCGCCGGCGCCGTCGGGCGGGCTCGGTGAGAGCGACGGGAAGGCATCTCCGGATGCTTCCGGCGAGTCCGGGCGTATCGCCCCACCCGTGCCACAAAAGGACGACATGGCTGCGACAGGGATCGGGCGTGAGCTGGATCATCGAGTGACGCGCGTTCATTTCGACCTGGAAGACATGCCCGCCGCCAGTATCGATATCCGTTACGAGTACCGTCCGGAACTGGTACGCCTGGGGATCCTGCCCGAGTGGCACCGATGCCCGCCGACGCCGCTCGACCGGCGCGATGGGGCGCGCGGATTCGAAGATGGTGGGTTCGCGCCGGATCCGTACAGGTGAGTTTCAAGTTTAAAGTTCAAAGTTTCAAGTTGCGAGGTAGGGAGTCGGGGAGCGGTTGAAGGTGTGGGGACATGCGGGAGATCCCTCGGGAACCAGTGGTGGAGGATCTATGGCGTTCGGGGGGTTGGAGTTCCAAGTTCAAAGTTCAAAGTTCAAAATTGCGACTAAGTCTGTCTTGGGGTCTGCGAGTGCCCGTTTCGGGTAGAGAGAGTTCCCTGCTTCGCCGGGTATCTCAGGCGATCGGCGGGTCACGACGTTTTTCCCTTCGCGCTTTCCCGAAAGGAGCACGGGAGAGCTCGCCCTCGCAGTACCCTCATTCACTCATGGGTGCTCCGTGGTCCACGATCGCTGTGGGTAGCGTAGCCGGCCCGGCTCCTGGAACTTTGAACTTTGAACTTCGATCTTCGAACCCGGGACTGCTCCGTGGTGCACAATGGCTGCGGCTAGCGTAGCCGGCCCGGCTCCTGGAACTTTGAACTTTAAACTTTAAACTACTTGTCATCGATGGCCTCGCGGACCCGGATGGCCAGGTCGGCGGGGCGGTAGGGTTTTTGCAAAAGGTTCAGGCCCTCTTTCAGGACGAAATTCACGTGCACCGACTGGGCTGCGTAGCCGCTCGTGAAGAGCACCTTCACTGCGGGGTTCATTGATCGAAGCATCTGGTAGGCCTCGTAGCCGCCGAGCTTGGGCATGACCACATCCATGACCACCAGCTCGATCTGACCCTTCCGATCCTCGAATAAGTGCACCGCCTGAACGCCATCTTCGGCGGCGATGACGGTGTAGCCGAGGTTGGCGAGGATCGAGCAGGCCAGCTCCCGCACTTGCAGATCGTCTTCGACGAGCATCAGCGTTTCGGTTCCACCCCGGATGGGCCCGGGCGGATTGGTGCGATCCACGCGCGTCATGTGCGTGGCGAAGGGCAGGAACACGCGGAATGTGGTGCCCTGCTCAAGTCTGCTCTCCACGCTGATGAACCCGCCGTGCTGCTGGACGATGCCGTAGGCCATCGCGAGGCCGAGGCCCGTGCCGACCTCCTTCGTCGTAAAGAACGGCTCGAAGACCCGGGCCCGGACCTGCTCGTTCATGCCGATCCCCGAGTCCGCGACCGTCACCTCAACGAACTCACCAGGGAGAACCCATGGATAGACCGTGAGGCCGGCTTCATCCAGATTCACGCGCCGGGTCGTCATCGTGAGATGTCCTCCGCGTGGCATCGCCTGCCGTGCATTCGTGCACAGGTTCAACAGGACCTGATCGATCTGTGATTCGTCGGCATTCACGAGTGTCGATCCCGGCGTTTTTGTGATCGTGACTTCGATATCTTCGCCGAGGATCCGGGTGAGCATCATGGCGAAGCTGTCGAGCCGGTCGTTGATGTGGAAGGGGCGCGTCTGCAAGACCTGCTGGCGGGAGAAGGCGAGGAGTTTCCGGGTGAGCTCGGCCGCCCTCGAGCCCGCCGCGATGACGTTTTGAAGACACGCCCGCGCCGGTTGGTCCGGCGGGAGTCTTGCCAGCCCGAGCTCGCTGTACCCGAGGATCACACTGATGAGGTTGTTGAAATCATGGGCGACGCCGCCGGCCAGGACTCCGATCGCCTCCATCTTCTGCGACTGCCTGAGCTGATCCTCGAGGCGCCTCCGGTCGGTGATGTCGCGTGCCACGCCCAGGAGGCCGGTGAGACGACCGTCTTCGCCGCGCTCGGGGATCACCCGGTCCTCGACCCAGCGGAACTCACCGCTCTCTTTGTGCCGAAGCCGGTACTCACGCAATCCCGGCTTGCAACTCTGGACGATCCGCATCGTGCTCTCGGTCAATACGGGGATGTCGTCGGGGTGAACCAGGTTGATCCACAGATTCGGATCTGTCATGAACTCATCCGGAGCGTACCCGATAATGTCGCGGACTCGCCCGCTCACAAACTCGACCAATCCGCGAAACGGATACTCCTGTGATGTGCTCACACGGTACACGATCTCGTCGATCGACTCCAGCACGAGCCTGTGCTTCTGCTCGCTTTCGCGCAGGACCCGCTCGGCTCTCTGTGTCTCCTCCTGCGCGCGTTGCTTTTCGAGCGCGGCCTCGATGGCCGTGTTGAGCCGGATGAGATGCTCAGTCGTCACGTACTCGGAGGCTCCGGCCTTGAGGCACTCCAGCGCCGTGCTCTCACCCGCCACATCAGTCAGAACGACGAACACCGCCGATGGCGCCCTCTCCCGAACAATGCTCAGCGCTCCGATCGGATCAATACCCGGCGGACGCGCATCGAGCAGAACCACAGCCGGATCGAATCCGACCAACTCGTTCAGAAACTCCTCCGGCGATCCCACCGTTCGCAACGTCAGAGTCCGATTCGATCGCCGCAGCTCCCTCTCGACCACGTGTGCGATCGACGCGTCCCCCTCGAAGAGCAGTATCCTCCGATCCGTGTTCGGCGACTCCACCCCTTTGCTCCCCATGACCCGCAGCCCGGACAGCCGCGCTACGACGAATAGCCGCGGAAACTCCCATGCCTGCGAGGAGACTATACTGTATGGCCGACACGCATGCCAGAGCTTCATGCGGATCCACGAATCCTGCAGGAGGATCCTACGTCGCCGGTCGGCTCCTCAGGAGGCGGGGGTTGGGTCAGAAGTCCCGAGCAAACCGCAGATTTCACAGATTGACTCGCAGATGTCGCCGATTGTTTCGCGCCGACCCGAGAGTGAGGAGCAAGTTGCTCGTCGGTTGAAGGCTGGACGAATCTGCGTAATCTGCGCGGAAATCCGTGCCATCTGCGGATTCGTACGGAACGGACACGCCCAGATCGGCACCTCGACTTTGCCACAGCCCTGACGCAGTCAAGGATGACCCTTGACAACCCATCGCCGGGGCCGTATTGTGGCAGACTTTGTGGGAGACAGGGGGAGCGCATGGTCGATCTGATCGCTCAGTTCGTGGACATTTTCTTGCATCTCGACAAGCACCTCAACCTGATCATCCAGGACTACGGTGGTTGGACCTATCTGATCCTGTTCGCTGTCATCTTCTGCGAGACCGGGCTTGTGGTGACGCCGATTCTGCCTGGTGATTCGCTGCTGTTCGCCGCGGGCGCGCTTGCGGCCAGCGGGCCGCTGAGTCCGATGCAGCTTTTTCTCCTCCTCTCCGTCGCCGCCATCGCCGGCGACGCCGTGAACTACGCCGCGGGCCGGTTTGTGGGACCGAAGGTGTTTCACAAGGACAACGTGCGGTTCCTGAACAGGAAATATCTCGAACGAACCCACCAGTTCTACGAACGCCACGGCGGGAAGACAATCATTCTAGCGCGGTTCATCCCGATCATTCGCACCTTCGCCCCCTTTGTGGCGGGAATCGGCAGCATGACCTACCTCCGGTTCGCCTGCTACAACGTGGTCGGCGCGATCGCCTGGATCGCCGTCTTCGTCTTCGGCGGGTACTACTTCGGCAACCTGCCGGTGGTGCGCCAGAACTTCACGCTCGTCATCATCGCGATCATCATCATTTCGATCATGCCCGGCGTCATCGAGTTCATCCGGCACCGCCGCAGCCGCAGTCAAGCCGTAGCCTGACCCCGAGAATGTCAGGGTCCGGCACCGGCTAATGGCTAACAGCTAAGGGCTAAAGGCTAATGGCCGGGCGAGCGACTCCCCGTGTCCTCCTGGGCTTCTTGATCGTCGCGTTGGCATGCGTCGCGCTGATCTGGGCGCTGGCGGGTCGAGGCGGCGGGAACCCGCGAGTGATCCTGATCGGGCTCGACGGCGCCGGCTGGACGACCGCTAGCCCACTCATGGCGGCTGGCGATCTCCCGAATCTGAAGGCACTGGTCGCTGCCGGCGCCAGCGGGCCGATTGCGAGCATGTCGCCCATAATTTCGCCTCGGATCTGGACGACGATCGCGACGGGGAAGGTGCCACGCAAGCACGGTATTTTCAACTTCACCTATAAGACGCCCGGCGGCCGTGAAGCGCCGGTCCATCGGGGGATGCGACGATGCAAAGCAGTCTGGAACATCCTCGGAGATCACGGCGTGAAGGTCGCCGTGGTGAACTGGTGGGTGACGTGGCCGGTTGAGCAGGTCAACGGGCTGATGGTGAGCGACCGCCTGCGGCTCGGCACGAATCCCAAATACCACGCCGACACTCTGGCGTACCCGCCGTCGCTGGCGGATCGCCTGCTGCCGCTGGTCGACAACAGCGAGACGGCATTCGAGCGCGACGGAGGCGCCTTCGGCTTTCCCGTCGAGTGGCTCAGGACCGCCACCCTCGACGATGACCTTTTCAGAAAGATGCGGATCCAATTCCCCGCCTACTTCACGCAGGAGAATGCGATCCGACGGATCGGCCAGGCCCTGCAGAAAGACGATTGGGACTTCTACGCGGTTGTCTTTAGGATGATCGATGTCTCGTCGCATTCGCTTCAGTACCAGATCGATTTCGAGAAGGCCGTGGCCGAGGGCGATGCCGCGCTCACGCGGGAGTTCACGCGCGCGATCCGCCCGGCGTGGCTTTTCTGTGATGCCGTGATCGGCGACTTCCGCCGCGCTCATCCCGACGCGACATTTGTCGTCGTATCCGATCACGGCTTCGTCTACCAGGGCCGCCTTTTCAACCACGGGAACCGGGACGATGGTCCGGCGCCGGGTGTCTTCGTGATCTCAGGCGGGGCTGCGAGGAGAGGTGCATCCGTGTCGGGCGCATCCGTCCTCGACGTGACGCCGACAATTCTCCGTCTGTACGGCCTCACCGTCGCCGGCGACATGGACGGCAAGATAGTTGACGACGCCTTCGATGCCGCACGGCTCCCTTCACTCTCCCTCCAGCAGCCCTCCTCCTACGACACTGGATGGAAGAACACGATCGATGCGGGCGGCGCCGATGAGACCGAAGTCATGGAAGACTTGCGGGCTCTGGGCTACATCCAGTGAGGCACTCTGCCGGCCTCGTCGGGTTTGTTGCAAAATGCAAAGTGCACGCTGGCATGCCCGGGACATGTATCTTGTCTTCTTCGTTTGCAACCGCTCAGGTCAGGTGGAGTCCACCACAGAATGCACAAAATGCGCAGAAGCCACAAGTCCTCAATGCCGGTCTTTCATTCATGGCTGCGGCAAAGTCGAGGCGCCGACTCGGGCGAGGCCTTTCCGTGCGAAACCGCAGATGGCGCAGATTTCCGCGCAGATTACGCAGATACTTCCAGCATTCAACCGACGAGCAACTTGCTCCCCACTCTCGGGTCGGCGGAAAGCAATCGGCGACATCTGCGAGTCAATCTGTGAGATCTGCGGTTTCCGGATCTTTGCCGTAGCCTTGGTCTTTCATTCCTTCCTTTTGTGCCTTCTGTGGTTAACCTGCCTGAAAAGTCACTTTCGTTCCTAGTCCTGCACTGACTCCAGAATACCGAGTAGTTCGTCGAACTGGCAGTTCTTGATCGAGTGGGAGAGGGAGTCGGCGAGGCCGGCGTCGAGCTGGCGGATCTCCTCGGCTACATGGATCGAGCCGCGATCGTCTCCTCGCTCGAGCGCTTCCACGAGGCGACGTCTCAGAGGCTTCGGGACTCTCTGCAGATGCTGGATGACGGTGGCGGGGTCGAGTGGCTGGGGAGGCGGCGCCGCAGGTTCGCCGTGCACGAAGTGCAAGCCGGTGTGTCTGGAAAGCTTCTCGAACAGCTCGGTCTCACGATATGGTTTTCGTATGTAGTCGTCGCACCCGGCGTGAAGCACAGCATCGTGCTCCTGCTCGAGCACGCTCGCCGTTATCGCGATGATGACCGTGCGCGCGCTCGGCGCCGCCGCCCCCGCGGCCGCGGCCGCCGCGGCCGCCGCTTCCTCGGCGCGGATCTGCCGCGACGCTTCGTACCCGTCCATCCCCGGCATTCGAACGTCCATCAGGATCACGCGCGGTTTGTCGCGTCGCCATAGCTCGACGGCCTCCCGGCCGCCACTCGCCTCAATCACTTCGAGACCGTTCACGGCGAGCTGCTCCCTGAGGAGACGGCGGTTCGCAGCCTTGTCGTCCACCACGAGCACACGGCACGGCGCCTGACCTGGCTCGAGTCCCGTCACCGGCCTATCGGGCGATGCGGCCTCCGGAGCGATCGCGTCTTCGGCGACACGTGGCAGCGGGATGTCGAAACTGAACACGCTTCCTCGTCCTTGGGTGCTGGCGACCTTGATCTCTCCCCCCATCATCCTGATGAAGCTCCGGCTGATGGCGAGGCCGAGTCCTGTGCCCTCCCGCGGCTGGCGACCCACCTCGGCCTGGTAGAACGGTTCGAAAATCCTGTCCACGTCCCCCTCTCTGATCCCAGGACCCGTGTCCTCGATCTGGAACGAGCCGACGCCATCATTCCAGGATATTCGCACCGTGACGCCACCGGCCTCCGTGAATTTGAAGGCGTTCCCGATGAGGTTGATCAGGATCTGCCGCAGCTTCCCCTCATCGCCGGAGACCTGCTTCGGGATCCCGGGTTCTCGCAGGAACTCCAACTGGAGTCGCTCGTTTTCCGCCCGGACGCGGAAGATCTCCTCGAGCCCCTGCAAGAGCCTCCAGAGATCGAACGTTCTGATGTTGAGGCTCGCGTGACCTGCCTCGATTTTCGAGATCGACAGCACATCGTTGATGAGTCCCAATAGGTGTTCGCCGCTTCTCATGATGATGTCGAGCCGTTCGCGGTCGGGGGCCGGGCGGTTGGGGTCGCGGTTCATGAGTTGTACGAATCCGAGGATGGCGTTGAGAGGCGTGCGCAGCTCGTGACTCATGTGCGCGAGAAACCTGCTTTTCGCCTGGTTCGCCTCTTCCGCCCGGATCCGCTGGAGCTCGGCCTCGGCCCTCTGCCTCTCGGTTTCTTCCTTCTCCGTGCGCAGACTCCTGGTCCGTTCCTCGACCTGATTCATCAGCTCGCGTCGGTGAGCCTCGAGGTACCCGACGCGAGCTCGGTAGGCGGCTCCGGAGACGATCACGATGAGGAAGCTCGAAAGAAGGTAAAACCACCACGTCTGGTGGAAGCGCGGTGCGAGATAGAAATCCAGCGCGGCCCCGTCATGGTTCCAGAGCCCGTCTTCGTTGCACGCGATCACACGAAAGGTATAGCGGCCGGGGGCCAGATTCGTGAAGTACGCCGTGCGGCGAGCACCGGCGTCGGTCCAATCCTCTTCGAGCCCATCCAGTTTGTACTTGAATCTGACTCGCTCGGGCACACGGAGGCTGAGCGCGGTGTAGCGGAACTCGAATTTGGATGCCCCCGGATTGATGAGCAGACCGGGCGCGATGGCGACCGGATGTGCATCGGCGAAGAAGTCCTCGACGATCACCGGCGGCGGGATCTGGTTCATCGGAAGGTGATCGGGATCGACCACCGCCACGCCCTTGGTGGTCGGAAACCAGAGCTTTCCGTCGGTGGTTTTCCAACCCGCGGGCTGCGTTCCGCCGTTGCACTCGGCCTTTCTCATGCCATCTGCCGGCCCGAATGCATGGCATTCCACAGAGAGCGTCGTGCCCGATGTAAGCAAATCGAGATCCGATTTGAGGACGCGGAAGACGCCCTTGTTGGAGCTGAGCCAGAGGTAGTGTCTGTTGTCTTCGAGTATCTGGAAGACTGAGTCGTCGAAGAGCCCCTCCCTAGTCGTGAACGAAGAAAATTTCCCGTCTTTGTAGCGGACAAGGCCGCCGCCGAAAGTCCCGAACCAGAGGACATTGTCAGCGTCTTCCCAGATCGCGTTGATGTCATCGTTGGAGAGACCATCCTTGGTTGTGTAGCTGGTGATCCTGTTTCCGCGCATGCAGGTGAGGCCCCGGTCCGCGGCGAGCCAGAGATTCGATTCGTGATCCTCGTAGATCCAGGAGATGTGGTCGCTCGAGAGCCCGTCTTTGGTTCTGTAGACTGTGAATCGCCCCTGATCGAGACGGTTGACGCCTCCGCCCCAGGTGCCGATCCAGATGCTGCCTTTTCGGTCCTGATAGACCGCCCGAACCTCGTTGTGGGAGAGTCCATTGGCGGTCGTGTAGGCGGTGAACTTCCCGTCTTTGAGATGATTCACGCCGCCCGTACTGGTCCCGAGCCAGAGGCTTCCGTCTCGGTCTTCACACATCGCCCAGACGGCGTTGTCGGACAGGCCGTCGGCCTTCGTATAGGCGGTGAATCGGCCATTCTCGTAAAGATTGAGCCCCCCGCCGAACGTGCCGATCCAGACGCGCCCTTGCCGGTCCTGCAAGACCGTCCTCACTTCGTCGTTCGTGAGTCCCTCTCGGGTCGTATAGGTGGTGAACTTGCCGCACCTGAGGCGGCTCAACCCGCCACCGTGGGTGCCGATCCAGAGACTCCCTTCACGATCCTCGTAGAGCGCTACGACGCGATCGCCCGAGAGGGCATCCCGGGATGTAATGGTCTCGGTCCGCCCGCCGCTGAGGAGGCGGGTGAGCCCTTCTCCGTTCGTGCCCACCCAGAGATTCTCATCACGATCCTCCTGGATAGTCTTCACCTGCGACGTGATCGTACGATCGGGGACGAAGCGATCGCCGTCGAGACGGCAGAGCCCGCGGCTGGTCCCAACCCAGAGCGACCCGCGCCGGTCCTCGTAGATGCACCACACCTGCTGATCCGGCAGCCCCTCGGATGCGCCATAGCTCCTAAACTTGTTATCGACGAATCGGTCGATCCCGTTGCTCGTGCCGATCCAGATCGAGCCGGCCGAATCCTGGTGGACCGCCCAGACGCGCCGATCGGATAGCCCGTCCTTCTCGTTCAGTATCGTGACCTTTCCATGGACCATGTGGCCCAGCCCATTGGACGTGCCGATCCACAAACCGCCGTCCCGGTCGACCGTGAGAGCGAATACCTGTGCACGGAGCAGGTCGGAAGCTTCTGAGTAGCTGCGGAATCTGCCGTTCGAAAGTGACATCAAGCCAGCGTAGGTTCCGATCCAAAGGGTCCGGTCATGATCTTCGGCCAGAGCACGTATCCAGTTGTGGGCCAGCTCAGGCGTGTTGCGGCGGTCGAATGTTGTGAAGCGCGCGCCGTCGAAACGCACAAGACCCTCCTGGGTACCGATCCAGAGGTATCCATCGTGCGTCTGGATGAGTGCTTCAGCGGCGTTCTGTGGAAGCCCGTCCTCGACCTGCCAGCTGTCGAGGACATACTGCGTGATCGCTCGAGCCGGGTCGAGCGCCGTGAGGGAAGCCGCGAATGAGCATACGGCGGCGATACAGGCGAGGAAGTGAGCCTCGCTAGTGTTCACGTTCAGTGTGTCGTCCTCATGCGCCCGCGGCTCCGCGAACCGGGAGAGCGAAGGTGAAGGTCGATCCCTTGTTCGCCTCGCTCTCCACCCAGATTCGACCCCCGTGCGCTTCCACGATCCGTTTGACGATGGCGAGCCCAAGGCCTGTACTTCTTTCCCCCCCTGTGGGTCTCACGCTGAGGCGCACGAACTCGGCAAAAACCTTCTGGATCTCGCCCTCCGGGATTCCCTGCCCCTGGTCGCGGACGAACATGTGGATCTCGCCGCCGTCGGGGCGCGCTCCGAGACAAACGCTGGTCCCCGGATGCGAGAACTTGACCGCGTTCGAGACCAGGTTGTTCACCACCTGGCGGATGCGTTTCGGGTCCATACGCACCACCGGCATCGCCGGCGGAACGTCCAGTCTCATCCCAATCGATTTCGCCTTGGCGGTGAGCAGGCCGTCGGCCATGCATTCTTCAAGGAACCGGACAACGTCCACATCGACCGTGCGCAAGTCGAGATGCCCGGCCTCGATCGCACTCACGTCAAGCAGGTCATCGATCAGCGCCAGCATCGTCTCGCAGGCCCGGTCCATCGTCTTCAGGATCTGAAGCTGGCTTTCCGGGACATCACCCAAGATCCCGCCGACGAACAGTCCCAGGTACGCCTTGGTGACGGTGATGGGGTGGCGGAGGTCATGAGCTGCCATGCCGACGAACCGGTTCTTCTCCTCGTTCAGCTCCAGGAGCTCCTGGTTCTTCCGCGCCAGCTCCACATTGCGCCGCTCGAGCTCGCGCTGCAGCCTCGAGATCCTGAGTTGATTCTCGACGCGCGCGACCACCTCCTGCTCCTGGAACGGTTTGGTCACGTAGTCGCATCCACCCGAGTTGAATGCACGGACCTTGTCGAATGGGTCGTCGAGCGCGCTGATGAAAACGATGGGAATCGACCGGGTGGCGGGATCCGCCTTGAGCGCTTCGCAGACCTCATACCCGTCCATTTCAGGCATCCGAATGTCCAGCATGACCAGGTCGGGCGGGTGGCTCTTCACCGTCGTCACCGCCCTCCGCCCGCTCTTCGCCATACGCACGCCGTAACCGTGATCTCGCAGAATACCCGCAAGAAGGTTCAGGTTATTCGAATTGTCGTCGACGATGAAAATATCACCGCTAAGCAAGAGATCCTCTTCTCCAGGCGGATCGCTGAGATCAATTAAGCAGAATCTGTGTGGCAGAGTCAAGTGCTGCGAAGCGTGGGTACGTGAAAGAGTGAGAGCGTGGGAGCGATCCGTGCCTGCCTCACCAGCTGAACATCTCTTCTCCTGCGGCACCTCCGGACGTAATCCCTAGCCCCTAACGCGGCGGAGCCGCAACCAAACAGGCAAGACCCAGGCACGCTGCAAGACCCTTCCGAGCACCTCTCAGGAAAGCAGGAAGTTAGGAAGGCAGGAAGGGGTCTGTTCGATGCCACCCTGAGCTCCGGAGATGAC
>JACPPM010000013.1 GCA_016191015.1 Acidobacteriota bacterium
ATCGCCGATGGAAGCTTGGTATTCGGCGACCAGTTTGCTCAACTCGACCAGCGCGACGCGGACCGTAGCGAGCGGGGTGCTCATCTCGTGGGCGATGCCGGCGGTGAGGCGACCCAGAGAAGCCATCTTTTCAGCCGTCAGCAATCTTTCTTGATTCTCCTGCAGTGACCGGTAAGCGGCTTCCAGCTCGCGAGCGCGCGCCGTCATCGCCGCGTGCAAGCGCGCATTGTGGACGGCGATTGCGATCTGGTCGGCGATGGTCGCGAGAATCGCCACAAGCTCATCAGTAAAAGCATCGGTCTCATTGCTCTGGACATCCAGAACGCCGATCACACTCCGTCCGCTCATGAGCGGGAGCACTGCTTCGGCGCGCGTGTCGGGCAACCGCGGGTCATACAAATACCTGGGATCTTTGGAAACATCTTGCACGATACACGCTTCGACCGCATTCGTCGCATAGCCGATCAAGCTATGCCCGCCGACCTCGAGCTTGACGCTGTCTTGGAATTCATGGTCGGGCCGGCCGGTTGGCCGCTCAATCGCCCACTGACCCGTCTCGTCAATCAAAAAGATGCCGACGTGGTAATAACCAAACTGCTTCCGCATCAATGCGATGACGCGCGGAATCACTTGGTCAATGTCGAGCTGACTCGTGACCGCTGCGCCGATCTCGATGGCGATCTGCAAACGCGTAGACTGGAGACGCAGCGTCTGCGCCGTGATTTCGCGCTCCGCCAGCTCCCGCTGGACAGTGTCGAGAAGGCGCGCGTTCTCGAGCGCGATGGCTAACTGATTTGCGACGGCTTGGAGGACATCGAAATCCCCCGCGTCAAAGGCATCGACACGCGGGTCTTCCGCGACCAGGACTCCCAAAACTGAATCGCCGATTCTGATCGGGACGTCTACCTCGGTGCGAGAATCCCCGACGCCCTGGACAAAACCGGGCACCCGGGTTACGTCGGGCCAATAGTGCAGCTTGCCAGTGAGGAGGGCTTGTTCGGTGAGACCCTCGCCGGGATGGAGTCGCCAGCGTGTCGGCGCGTCATCCCAACCAGACTGCGCATACATCACCCGGTCGCCTGATTCCGGATCGCGCAGGAGGATTCCCAGGAACCGATAGCCCAGGACGTCGCGTCCGGCATCGACCACCGTCTCACACAATTCCTCGACACGGCGCAGTCGAGCGAGCGCGGTGCTGGTACGATAAAGCGCTTCTTGGCGTTGGGCGCGGGCGTTACTCTGCTGAAGCAGTCGCGCGTTGTGCACTGCCGCCGCTGCTTGTCCCGCGAAAAGCGACAGGAGACGCGCGTCGGCGTCGGTGAACCGGCGTGTCGCCCCCGGCGCCGCTCGTGGGGAGGGAGCGCCCAGCTCATCGACCTCCAGGACCCCAATCAGCTCGCCTCCGAACAACATAGGCACTTGGACGACCGCTTTCAGAGCCAGGTCTTCGTAGCGGGGCGAGCGATGTTCCCACGTATGATAATCATCCACGATCAAGGGTTGATGGGTCTCGGCGACGCGCCCTGCCATGCCTTCGCCGAGCGACAGGCGCGTGCCGACGAAAGAGATCGGGAATCCCTTGGCCACCGCCAGCTCCAAGTCATCGCGATCTTGGTCATACAGGTAGATGACACCGGATTGCGTGTGAAGCAACGAGCTTGCGCGTTCGATGATTGCTTGCAACAAGAGCGGCAGGTCCTGCTGCGCGGCAAGATCAAGCATGGTCTCATAGAGCGCACTGAATTCGTCCGCTCGCTGTTGGAGGTCGAGCTCGGCTTGCTTTCGCTCTGTGATGTTTTTGGCCACCCCCAGGATGCCGATGGTCTTTCCCTGTTCGTCTTTCAGGAAGGAGGCGGACAGGCTGATTGGGACCGGGTGTCCATCCGTGTGCCAGAGGGCGGTCTCGTAGTCTCGCAACTCGCCTCTTTCTCTGAGGAGGCGCATGACCCTGCGGGCCTCTTCTCTGCCCCCCACATAATACTTGGTCATAGGCTGACCCACGGTGTCCTCTCCTCTAATACCCATGATCTTCACTGCGCCCTGATTGCAGAAGGTCACGATGCCCTGTTCGTCGGTTGTGGAGAGGATATCAATCGAGCTGGCCATTACGTTTTCCAAGAAATTCTTGGTGTTCCTGATCTCGTCATAGAGCCGGGCGTTCGTCAGAGCGGCAGCGACCTGGCGGCTGAGTGCAACCAGCAGCTCCATGTGTTCCGGCCCGAAGGCGCCCCGGGTCTCGCTGAGGATATTGAGGACGCCGAGCAGGTCAGAGCCGGATACGATAGGCGCCGAGACGACCGTCTGAAACGGCTGGTCGAGTTTCGGTACAGGAAGCCAACGCGGATCGCGGGCCGCGTCGAGCACCAGCGCAGGTGCGCGCTGTGCCGCCACCCAACCCGCGAGGCCCTCACCGAGGTGGAGGTTGATCTGCGCATCCAAATCAGGGAGGGAGAACGCCGAGATGCCGGCGAGAGCGCGCACATGCAGCCGGTTCGTGCGCGGCTCAAACATCAAGCCTTCGCCCCTTGACCCGCCCAACGCATGGGTCGAGAGCTGCACGGCGCGGTCGAGGATCGCGATAGGATCGAGGTTCGCGGAAAGCTCGTGACCCACATCGTAGAGGAGTTGCAGTCGCTGGCGTTCGGCGGTCGCCATTTCCGACAGCCGCGCATTCTCAACCGCCACAGCGACCGCACCGGCGATCGTGGAAAGCAGTTCCTGGTCCGCCTCTCCGTACGCGTTTGGGCGATCCGCTTGCACGGTAATGATGCCGAGCACGTCGTCACCATGCAGCATGGGGATTCCCAACCAGGAACCCGGAGTCTTCGTGCTGTCCCATCGTTCCAGTCTTGGCAATTGATCTTTTTCTCGCGCGTAGTTGCGGATGAGGAGCGGCTGCTTGCTCGTCAGGACTGAGAAGGACAGCCCACTCGTAATGTGCTCTCGCGTCCGCGGTCCTCGCGTCCCTCGATCCACCCTCATGCGAAACTCGAATTCCCCGGAGACGCGGTCGCACAGGGCGATCCATAAAGCGTCGGCCGCAATCGCACGAGTGACTTCTTGGTAAACCACCTCGAACAGCTCGTCCAGGTTCAGGTTCGTGCTCACGGCACGGGAAATGCGATTCAGAAGAGACAATCGCCCCGCGATTGCATCTGTCGAACGCCTAGGTTCGTCCACGCCCGTTCTCTTGCCCCTACGAGAGCGCCACACCGTACCCGGCATCCTAGACTTGCTCGCGATGCGCTTCAGTCGAACACCTCGCCCTCTCTCTCATCTCAAACCTGGTCCACTCGATGCGGAGAGGGTCACTCCTTCGAATCCGGATCGACGATTGTGCGTGCGGGAGACGCCGGGAAGCTGATGGCACCTTCTACGAATCCTCTCCACTCTTCTGGTGCAGCTGCCCCCTCAATTCCGGGTAGAGCTCCTCAATGCATTTCGGACAGAGGCCGTGAGTGAACATTACGTCCGAGTGGTCCCTGAAATAGCTTTCCAACACGCTCCAATAACCCCGATCATCGCGGATGCATTTGCACGAGGCACAGATCGGCAGGAGCCCGTGTAGAGTCCGGATGTTTGCGAGCGCCTGTTCATACAACCGCACGTTTTGGATCGCCACGGCCGCCTGATTCGCAAAGATCTGCAGCAACTCAATGTCTTGAGACTCGATTGCCGGACGGTCCAGATAGATCACTCCCATCGTCAACTCGCTGACCCGGAGCGGGATCACGGTGACCTGCTCCGCCAGCTGAATCCCCCCGCCACGCAACGCCTCGCGGATCAACCTCACCTTTCCACCTTCGAGCTCTCCATCGACTTTCCCCTGCCCGACGAAGCGCCCCGTCCCGGCATGGATAACCAATTCGGTACCCTCCTCCATCATCGCCAGGAAGCTCTCCGTCTCCACCCGAGGCGTGCACGGAATCCCTCCCTCCGGTAGCACCGCTAGAAAAGAATTCACCGCACCGAGCAGTCCAGCTACTTGGAACAGAATGCCCTGCAAGAGACTATCCAGGGGCCGAATCTTGTGCAATTCCGGCGTGACATCCAGGATGTAGCGCAACCCCTGTCGATTCTTGTTCAACATCTGAATCGTGTATGCCGCCTTCAGTCCTACATCAGTCCACAGCAGCAATTTCTCGGGTCCCTCCGTCTTGTCGTAATAGCCCTGAATGTCCAACCTGCGAAGGAGCTTACGGGGCGGCTGCTCGCTAGCATAGCCCGTCTGCAGAATCACCTGCACCAGCGGATTGAACTGGCGCAATTGTGTGACCACTTCTTCCCCGGTCATGCCGGGCATGTAGTAATCCAAGAGCAGTAAATCTATCTTCTGTTCTCGCAGCCGCGTGAGTGCCTCGCTTCCGTTGCTGGCGCACATGACCACATGGCCCTCACGTTCCAACAGGAGACGGGCGGCTTGCAGATACTCGGCATTGTCATCCACCAGGAGAAGCGTATAGCCGGAGGGACCGGGGGTGTTACTCTTTCGTGTCACAGAACCTCCTCGCAGAAAAGGAAATGACCCTGACAGTGGCTGCTAGGGCATGTGTAATGTGACAGGGTTCACTGCGCATGAAAGATGTCTAGCAAGCCCCACAAAACCAAGGTCGCGTAAGGAGGAATTGGATGCGTTAGAAAGTTCTTGCTCAAACGCTGTCCACCTGAGCGGAGGCAATCTGGTCAAAGGAGGGTATAGGGATTTGCTCTTCCGGTCCGACCATGAAACTACTACCGTCTTGGCAAAACCCTGATGTCCAACACTGACGGGAGGGCGGGCACGCCAACGTCGCTCCCGGGAATCTGAAGCACCTGTCCAATGTAGCACTGCGAGTGAGGGACGTCAACGATCGAGTCGAAAGCGGACGTAACGCCTCAGTCGAGTGGGGAGCGTCTTTCGTAAACGTAGGCGTAGACGTAAACGAACAGCCTTTGATTTCGTCTACGTCTACGTTGTTCCATGGAGGGCCACCGACCCCACGAGACTGAGAAGCTGTGAAAAAATGCATTTGGACGTTTGATGGCCTCAGACAATCAATGCGTTGTGTTGTGGAAAACTACGGTTGTAGCATTTTTTTCACAGCTTCTGAGGCCTTACGGCTGAATCAGGGAGCGTATCGAGCTTCGCGATCAGGCGCGGAGAAAGCATCATCGCCCTGCTGCCCCGCCATTCAGGCCAGCAGCGAGCCCGTCTTCAGCCGCTTGATGCGATCGCGCACATCGGCGGCTTCTTCGAATCGCAGATCCGTGCTCAGCTTCCGCATCTGCCGATGCCTGCGAACGCGACAAATGGAGGTGGTTTGTCAGGCTCGGAGCGTCGTGAACTGAGACTCGGAGTAGACGCACACGGGCATGAGCGGAACGTCATCCTTTGGCCCGGCTGCGCCGAGCCTCAGGTTGACATGCAGGCTGTATTGCGGCCAAGTGTACTCCGTATCTCAGCGCAGTGAAGGATCATCGGGTCAGGGTACCGAGAATGCGCTGAAGTAGTTGTCCCATGGATAGGGGCTGGGTGTGTGATAGGCGCGGTTGACCACGGCCACCGAGGAAGCCGATCCAGCCTGATCCGTCCGCAGCCTTGTCTCGTGCGAACGGCACCGCCTTCGACGAAGAAACCGGCGCCCAGGCCAGAATCCCCTGGAAAATCTGAAACCCCTTGGGCGCGACCTTCTTCAGAGGGTACGGCGTAACGGCACTACAAAGCGGCACACTCGGGAATCCGACACAAACAGAAACGAGGAAAGCCAGGTACATCGTGCGAAACGAGCACATGCATTTCATTGTCGACCTCCGACTGGATAGGAATCTCACCGGCTTGGACATAGCGCGCTTCGCGCGCAATCGGAATGGTGGAATGATGGAATGATGGAAGAATGGGTTCCGGACGGCAGCGGCGGGAATGGGGCTTCCTTGGCAATGGGCCGCTGTGGCGCGGCTGCAGCGCCCATCATTCCAACATTCCATTATTCCTCTCGAACCGTCCACAGACTTTCGGCGAGCCATTGATTGTCAATTGGTTGCAGAGTTTCCGAGACGTCAAGATAGGAGTGATCGTCTCCGGAGTCAACCAGAGCAGCACGATCGATCGCTCTGGCACCGTTTTCCGGCTGCCGCACGTTCGAGCGCCTTCACATGGGCCTCTTCCGTTTGCGGCATCCGGTCCGTCGGCGCCCACGGCGGGTGCGGTCCGCCAAAGGTGCGGCTGCAGGTAAGACACGGAACCCAACTCCCTACCTCACTTGGAACGTCTTTGAATTGCTGACATTGCCGTTCACCTTCACGTAAACGGTCACGGTCTGGCCGGAACGAAGCTGCGAGGGGATCTTCACCGTCAGCTTCGTGGCGGTGGCCCTCGTGACCCTTGCGGTGCGGGTGCCGAAGACCACGGTGTTTCCTCTCCTCGACGTGGAGAACCCGGCACCAAGGATCTGCGCCTTGCTGCCCGGTGTGGCCGTCCGGATGTTGATCCGGTCGATGCGGGGGCCGCCGACGGTTGACGCGATTTTCGCGACGAAGGCGTCAAGGTCTCCATTGCCTGTCAGATCAGGCCCCCCTGTCACCGGGAAGGTTGCCTCGGAGGAGCGCGTCCCGCCCACGACATAGGCGCTACCGGCAGGGTCGACCGCGATTCCGTAGCCGGCTTCGTTCGCTGAGCCACCGATGAATCCGCAGTAGGCCAGGGAGGCGCCACTGGAGCTCAGCTTGGCTGCGAAGGCATCATAGCCCCCGTTACTCGTGAGGTCGGGACCGCCGATTGCCGGAAAGGTCGCCTCGGTTGAGTCCGTGATCCCCGTGACGTAGGTATTTCCCGCAGTGTCGACTGCGATCCCGTACGCCTCATCCGACTCGGCGCCACCGATGAACCCGCAATACAGCAGGGATGCGCCATTGGTGCTCACCTTGGCGACGAAGGCGTCCACATCTCCGTTGCTCGTGAGATCCGGTCCGATGATCGCCGGGAAAGTTGTCTCGCTTGAGTATGCGAGCCCTGTGACATACGCGTTTCCGGCAGTGTCGACGGCGATCCCGTAGCCTTCATCGCTAAGAAGGCCGCCGATGTAGCCGCAATACCCCAGGGCAGCACCGTCGGCGTTCACCTTTGCCACGAAGGCGTCTGTACCACCGCCGTGCGTGAGACCGGGTCCGACAGTCACCGGGAAGGTATCCTGGTAGGATTGGGTGTACCCGGTGACGTACGCGTTTCCGCCGGAGTCGATCGCGATGGCGTGACCCTCGTCGCCTTCCAAGCCGCCAATGAACCCGCAATACGCCAGGGAAGCGCCGTCGGGGCTTACTCTGGCCACGAAAGCGTCCATAGCTCCACCAAAGCTGAGGTCGGGCCCGACGACCGACGGAAAACTTCCGTCGCTTGTGATCGTGCGCCCTGCCACATAGGCATTCCCTGCGGCGTCGACGGCTATGCCGGAGCCGATCTCGGTCCCCGAGCCGCCGATGAATCCGCAATACACCAGGATCACGGGATCGAGAACCAATGGATACGCTGGATCGTATGCGCCGACTCGGGCGAGGCCGTTCCGTGCGAAACCGCAGATGGCGCGGATTTCCACGCAGATTACGCAGATTCTTCCAACATTCAACCGACGAGCAACTTGCTCCTCACTCTCGGGTCGGCGCGAAGCAATCGGCGAAATCTGCGAGTCAATCTGTGAAATCTGTGGTTTCCGGGACTTTGCCGTAGCCTTGGGCTCAGGGGCCGGGTGCGTTGACAGGGTTCATATGAAGGAGTAGGTAGTGTCCTAGTCGGGAAGGTCTTCAACGAAATGGATGCAGTTTTCACGCGGACAGGATCGTGCCCGGACATCTCGATATGAGTGAGCCGGCGGATCTGACGGGGATGCTCCTGAGCTGGACTCGGGGCGATCGGGCTGCCCTGGACGCGCTCATGCCTGTGGTTTACGACGAGCTGCGCCGGATCGCCTCACGCTATTTGAGCCGTGAGCGGTCCGACCATACCCTCCAGCCGACAGCGCTTGTCCATGAGGCCTATCTCAGACTCGTCGACGAGAAGCGGGTTCAGTGGCAGAACCGGGCCCATTTTCTTGGGGTCGCGTCACTCTTGATGAGACGCATACTCGTGGATCACGCACGGACGCACCGAGCCGGGAAGCGTGGTGGAGGCGTGCGGCCGGTTCGAATCGACGAGGCGCTTGCGGTGTCGGGCGGTCAGGATGTTGACATCCTCGTCCTGGACGACGCTCTGACCCGTCTGGCTGCGGTCGATCCCGAGCAAGGCCGTCTGGTGGAGCGCAGATTCTTCGGAGGATTGTCCATCGTGGAGACGGCGGAAGTGCTCAGTATCTCGCCCGCCAGCGTGAAGAGGGAGTGGAATCTGGCAAAGGCATGGCTCCATCGGGAAGTCGGACGGATGCCGCCGGTCGGCGATTGATCGCAAGTCGTCTGTCCATTGTGGAGGCTCGTCAGGAGTAACTGGTGTCGATGACAGAAATGAGCTCGGAGGGATGGCGAAGGGTCAACGAGATCTTCCACGCTGCTTCCGAGATTGACCCGGGACGACGCCAGGAGTTTCTATCGGAAGCCTGCGCCGGCGATGCGAAGCTGATGGACGAGGTCCAATCCCTGCTCGATTCCGGCGACGCGGCGCCTGGATTCATCGAGGAGCCGGCCGCCGTACTCGTAGCCAGATCGATGCCGTTTGGTGAGAACACCTGGACAGCACCGCAGCGCATCGGTCCGTACCAGATCGTCGACCTGATCGGCCATGGAGGAATGGGGACGGTCTACCGCGCCGTGCGCGTCGACGGCGAGTACTCGAAGACCGTGGCGATCAAATTGGTAAGGCAGGGGATGGATGGTGACTACCTGCGCCGGCGATTTCTCGCCGAGCGACAGATTCTCGCCAACCTGGATCATCGCAACATAGCGAGGCTGCTGGATGGAGCCGCGACCGAAGACGGCCTTCCCAAACGCGGCTGAGCCGCAACCAAAAAGGTTGCGTCTCAGCCGCGCGTGAGAGCGTGGAGCGTGGAGAGTGAGAGCGTTCTTCCGAGCCACCCCGATCGGCCGAGACGACCGCTCCGTTCCTGCATTCCTCCCCTCCTGCTTTCCTGAGAGGAGCTCG
>JACPPM010000173.1 GCA_016191015.1 Acidobacteriota bacterium
GAACAACCAATGGAACCTCCGCGATCTGAAGACCGTCGAAGAGGACCAGGGCAAGAGAACCGACTACACCTACGACGAGGCCCAGCGACTCACGTCCAGGAACGAACCGGACAAGCAAACAACCTTCGCGCTCGACGCCACAGACAGCATCAAGCAGATCACGGAGACCGAAGGCGGAACCACGACAAGCACGGATTTCACGACGAACAACCGCCATCAAGTGACGGCATTCGACGGCCACACGCTGAGCTACGACGCGAACGGCAACCTGGAACAAGTCCGAGACGCCGACGGCAACCAAACCAACTACTTCTACGACTGGCGAAACCAGTTAATCAAGGCACAGGACAATCAGGGCCAAGTGGTCGAATTCGCCTACGACGCCCTTGCACGCCGAGTGGAGAAGCGAGTGACCAAGGCCGGCGAGACCAACGTCCATCGCTACGTCTGGGATGGCTGGCAGACAATCGAAGAGCGCAACGTCGCGGACCAAGTCATGAGCCGGTACACCTACGGCAACGGAATCGACGAACCAGTCCAAATCGAGAAGAGGAATGCAGGCACGGGCGCGATGGACACCTTCATCCCGATGCAGGACACCAACGGTAGTGTGCTCGGCCTGACCGACGGAGCCGGCAACCTCGTCGAACGAGTCCAGTACACGCCGTACGGAAAGCCCACGTTCATCTACGACCACGAGCCGCCGAAGGTAGACCAAGTCCGCCTAGTCGATGGAAATCTGCGCATCCGCTTCTCCGAACCCGTCAATCGAGAGACCGCCGAAGCAGCCATGAAAGTGAAACAAGGAAGCGATGTGGTCCCAGGCAGTCTCGCCTACGCCGAAAACGACCGCTTGGTAACCTTCACGCCAACAAGCCCGTTCCCCCAAGTAGCGTTGGCCGTGGAAATCACTACGGGCGTAGAAGATCTCTCGTCCAACCACATGACAGACCCCTCTACGACTCAGTTCACGCCGACCGGAGCGATCCTTCTGATCTACGATCGAGGCCCCCCGAAGGTCCAAAGCATCAAACTGATCGCAGGCACAATCAGAATCGACTTCGACGAAGAGATCGACCCAGCGAGCATCGCAAACAGCCTGGATCTCCTGGACGATCAGACAGCGACCGTAGCCACAACCGTGGCGCCCCAAGGCGAGAAGGGCATCGAAATCTCGCCAACCTCCGCCCTCACGCCAGGCACGCTCTACACTCTGAAGGTCAAGACGACCATCACCGATCTCAGTGGCAAGCTGCTCTCCGAGGTCTTCGAACAGCGATTCGTCTTCGAGAGCGGCAACAAACTCCTCTACGACCTGCCAGCCGAAAACGAGCACGAAACCAGCTCCGTCGCGAACACGACAACATTCCAAGGCCGCGACCTCGATCCGGAAACCGGACTGGTCTTCATCCGCATGAGATACTTCGACCCCGAGCTCGGGCGCTTCCTGCAGCCGGATCCTATGGGCTATGCCGACTCAGCGAACTTGTATCAGGGATTCGGGAACAATCCGGGCAACCAAACTGATCCACTGGGACTCCAGACGTCAAGTGATAGACAGCTCCAAGCGGCCAATAACGTTCTCCGATTGCAGCGAGAGCGGCGGACGGCGGAGGAAGCAAGCGGGGTCGGATCCTTCCTCTCAGCTTGGGGTGGTGACATGTGGGAGACGATCGCCAAGCCCTGGCGACACGACCTACAGGAACTGGAAGAGTTCAAGGCCGGAGCTGGGGAGGTAGCCAGAAGAGAACTCGGCCCGGATCTCTGGCGATCCCATGCCTCGTGGACCGTGGACGATATCCAGAAACAAAACGTCGGCGTCCCTTACAGAGACACGGCCGAGCGAGGGGCAGTGGAGGTCGGATCCGTCACCGGCACGGCCGGGCAGATCATCGTCCAGGCCGGAATCGAGATTGTCGTATGGGAGATCGGCGGTCGGCTATGGCGAGTCGCCGTCGAGCGGGGACAGATCATCGCAAGACTCGAAGAGCTGGGGCCTGCCAGCGGAGTCGGCCAAGGCAGTGCCACTCGTTCTTTCTCAGGACGGACCGCATCGGCTCGATGGTCGCACGCAACGACGCCATGGCAGAGAGAAGTCTACCAGCGAGCAGACATTGATTGGGACCTTGTTCGACCACAGGGCGCTGCGCTTGCCGGAAAGACCAACTGGGAAGCAGCCACCCGTGGATATTCTCCTGGTCGAATCAACCCTTCCACTGGCAAGTGGGATGATGTCGTCCTGCATCACGCAAACCAGGACCCTCGTGGCTCGGTCGTGGAACTTTGGCGGTCGTGTCACGGGGCTGTACCTCACCAAATGGATCCCCCAGGACCATGGCGAAAAGAAAACCCGGCGTGGGCCGACGCATGGCGGCGTGAGCAAGCTGCTTACTGGCGTTGGCGGACAGGGACCTACAATCCGGCGCGGACCGACCGCCTTCGCCTGCCAGGCGACGAGTAAAATGGTAGAGCGATGGCAAGAGAATGGTACTTCGTGCGACGACTGTCTGACGAGGAACATCCGCACTCTCGCAAGCGTCTGGAAGTGCAAGTCCTAGATGATGATGGACTTGGTGTGGAAGTCGGCTACTTCGATGACAAGGTGAAAGATTTGTTGGTCGGAGCCGTGAGGATCCCGCGTGCTGTGCTGGAGGCTGCGAAAGAGAAGCTGCCTGGTCAAGGAGACTACGTGGGTGCCGACGGGCGATCCTTACCTCCGTTTTGAGGTAAGCCTTGGGTGTCCGGGTCAAGGCGAAATAGGAACGCCGGAAAACACGATGACTGTCAACCACGCTAACACCAATTGGGAGTTGGAACAACCGCCACGTGGCAAATCACTCGAATCAGACCGGGTGGACCGCCGGACGGTCAGGCGAGGGCGGAGAAGAGTAGACATGTCCGTTCCCGTATCGGAAACCCCACTGCGAATCGATGGCCGTCTAGGCCGCGCGCTTCAGGCGGCAGGCGGTCATGCGGGTCTCGGCGAGATGTTTCGTCTCCATCTTCGTCCGAACAGTCCTCGGTCTCGATACCGGCGGGCGGGAGCTGAGCTTCGCCGCGTTCAGGCCTCGATAGATGTCTTCCGGCGGAGCCCCGGCGAATGTCTGGTGAGGTCTCCATTCGTCGACCCAGACGACGAAATCCGAGCAGAGGCTGCCGAGCTGGACCAGTCCGCGGATCAGGTGGACCCACGGGAGCCATTCGCATTTCACGGTCTCATTGAGCGTTTCAATCACGGCGAGCTAGACGACTTCGCCAAGTGCTCCGATCCGATGCCGGACGTTCCCCTTGCTGAGGAACGCCTTCCGCAGCCTGCGGCCAATGTCGTGCTTTGCATTTGATCCGCCCGTGTAGGCGAAAGAGATATTCCCGATGTTTGCAGATTTTCGAGGACGTATGACGACCGGAATCAGAACAGGTGGTGATTCATGATGAAAAAGACAGCGATTCTGACCTGGATGATCCTGACCTCCACGCTCGTGCAGCAGCATGTCCGCGCTGACGACCCCGTGGCCTCGGGGCAGCTCGCGGTGCTCGGCGCCGGGCTCGACGTGTCGCCGGCATCGATGACCGTGCCGGTTGGCGTGCCGAGCCAGGTGCAGACTATCTTCTCGGCCGGCCTTGCCAAGCCCCCGGCGGGGATGCTCGTCAAGGCGTCGCTTTACGGACCCGGTATCAACGGTGCCATGGTTCTCACCACTCTGCCCGGCCACCCCCTGACTCTGCC
>JACPPM010000174.1 GCA_016191015.1 Acidobacteriota bacterium
ACGCACATGGGCATGAGCGCAACGTCATCCTGAGGAGCCGGGCGAAGCCCGGTGACGAAGGATCTCCTCCGTATGCTACAGGTCTTGCAGGAGATCCTTCGGCCCGGCTGCGCCGAGCCTCAGGATGACATGCAGGGTGTATTGCGGCCAAGTGTACTCCGAATCACAGTGCTTCGAATGCAAGGCTACGGCAAGGTCCGGAAATCCACCCTGCACTTATCCGTACCCAGGCCGAAGGCCGGGACCCGTACCCGGGATCGCCGTTACGGGTACGGGAACGGGTACGGGAACGGATCAACGAGAATGTGCCATCGGTCTGACTTTGCCGCAACCATGGCGCCCAACGCTGCTCGGTGACCGGGCACACGGCTTGTGGTAGATTCGTGAGAGGTATCGGGCGAGATGCTTTACGAGTTCAACGGTTTTCGGTTCGACTCCGAGATGCGTTCACTGCAATCGGGAGAGCGCGATGTCCAACTCACGCCGAAGACGCGCGACTTGCTTGTTTTCTTTCTGAGGAATCCGAGTCGCCCGCTGAGCCGGCAGGAGATACTGGACGCCGTATGGCCAGGCGTCGCTGTCGGCTACGAAGCTCTTTCGTTCCAGGTCTCCGAGCTGCGAAAGGCGCTGGGGGAGAAAGCCGAGCTCGTGCGGACACTGTCGCGCAAGGGATACGTCTGGGAGGGAGGACCTCCGTCGGCTCCACGCCCGCAGGTGGGAGAACATGAGCAGCCGGAGGCCGCTGTCACGCCGACGCCCCCCGAGGCTGCACGGCCGGCCCCGGTCCGGCGCCGCTGGCTGATGGTGGCCGTCGTGGGTCCAGGGATCCTGCTATCTTTCGTGCTGTACTTCCTTCGCGGGGGCTGGAGCGAAGAGGGGTGGGTCCTTGCTTTCGAGGACGATTTCGAGCGGGCCGATCTGGGCAGCGAGTATCGGTCGATGGGCGGGACGTGGGAGATCGACTATGGAGGGTTGAGGGGGGGAGGGGCCGGCGGAGTGGCAGTCGCCTTGACGCAACGGTTCGAAGGCGATGTGCGGGTCGAGCTCGACGCCACGATGCTGGCGGGGAGCTGGAAGAGGGAGATCGCGATTTGGCTGCTCTCGAGTCATCTGCCGGGCTCATCCGGGTACTACCTTGGTCTCGGCGCGGATCACGAAGTGGTGGAGATCGAACGGAATGATATCGAGATGAGCATAGCTCGAGTGCCGGCGATCGAGGCCGGTCGCCCGTACCATATCGGCGTCACGCGATCCGGGAGCCGGCTCGGGATCGAGGCCGACGGGAAGCTTCTGACCTCCTTCGATGATCCGATTGCTCTGAATCCGACGCGGGTCTCGGTCGTGAAGCTGACCACCTACGATGGGATCATTCGTATCGACAACCTCCGCATCTACCGGGCGCGAATTCCAGCGGCGATCCAGCCAACGGTTCCCGCCGACCGGTTGTTCGAACGGGGAGATCTGGACGGGGCGCAGGCGGAGTACGATCGTGTTGCGCGGGACCGGGCAGGTGAGGCGGTGGGAGGTGAGGCGCTGTTCAAGGATGGGCTGTGCCTGCTGGAGAAGGGCAGACCCGCCGATGCTGCCCAGGCCTTTCGCGCGGTCGCAGACAGTGCGGCGAATAGCTTCTTCAAAACCCTCGCGTCCCTGAATGTTGGGAAGACGCTCATGGTCATGGGCGAATTGGACGCTGCGTTCGCCCAGTTTCGAGATCTGGAACAGAGCAGCGCCGACGGTCAGGCCCGGTACGCGATCGCAAACGAGCTGCTTCTCCTGGCCTCTCGATACGGAGAGATGGGGGACCGGACTCGCGCGGCGGAGGTGAGGCGGTTCGTGGTGGCTCACTTTCAGGAGCATCCGCTTCTGGTGGAGCGAGCCGCAACATACCTCGCGCTCTTTGCCCACGACGATCCCCGCGATGTGGGTCCGCTGATCCAATTCCTCGACAGCGGTCCGCGAGTGGGGAAGGCGAGGCTCCTGGTCGAACAGTGCATCGGCATGATTCGCTTTCTTGGTGGCGACGAAGAGGGGGCGTTGGAGGCGTATCGGCGGATCGAGAAGGACTTCGCAGGCGTGAACGTCCGGTTCTCCTTGCAGGGCGTGTCCGGGCAGGCGCTGATCCTGGCCGCGATTGGACGGAGCGAGGAGTCGAAGAGGGTGGCACAGAGATTGAAAGCGGGATTGCCCGGCGAGCCTCAGCCGGCGTGGCTCTATACGGAGTGGGCCGCGTTCGAGAGGTGGGCCGCGGACGATATTGCCGGGGCCGCAGGGGTGCTGGAGCAAGCTATCCCCCGTGCCGTGCTCCAGGACGTTTCCGATCGCATGGGACGATTGGAGGTCGCGCTACTTCTGGACGAGGCGGGGGAAACCGTGCGCTCGCGCGCGATGCTCACTTCACTTTCGCTGCCCCTCTCCAACCCGAATGCACCCGGGGACGATCAAGCGGTGAGGTCGGAGGCTGGAAAGGGGGGAGACAGTGTCTCGAAGACCGCCGCGCTGTTCCTCGGCGATCTTTCCCCCGATCGGTACGCGGGCGACGTGAGCATTCCCTATGAGGATCGTCAGCTCACTCTCGCCCGATTCTATTCCCTCCGAGGGCACAAGACGGATGCCGTGGAGATCCTCAGGGCGTTCGATCCGCGCGAAGTGACGGAGGCGCGAATGACATCCGCGCTGGGCCGCGCCTACGTGATCCTCAACGAAGGAATGCACCAGCCTGACGATCGCCGGTGATTGACGTCGTGGCCCGTGCTCTGCATGCCTCGCGTTCCGACGTGCGTGCGCGGCCCGCCAATTCCCCCTTTCGTGCGAAGATCGGATGAAGGTCGTCAACGTTGTCATGACCCTGGACCCCGTCCGCGGCGGGGGTACGGCGGAGCGAACGATTCACATGAGTCGATCTCTGGCGTCCCGAGGTGTTGATTGCACGGTTCTGACGACCGATGGCGGGCTCTCCGAGGAGGTGAGGAGGAGGCTCGGTGGGGCGGAGCTCGTGGCACTTCCGAGTTTGAGCCGGCGATACCACGTTCCCAGGAGGAGTCGTGGCGTGATTCGGGATCTCATCGGCGCAGCGGACGTGGTCCATCTGATCAACCACTGGACCGTGCTCAACGCGATCGCCTACAAAGCCGCGCGCGAGGTTGGGAAACCGTACGTGATCTGCCCGGCGGGCGCCCTGCACATTTTTGGCAGGTCGAGGATCAAGAAGCGGCTCTATAACCTGCTCGTCGGCCGCGCGATCGTTGCCCATGCTTCGGCCCACATCGCCATCGCTCCAAACGAACGACCACATTTCAGAGCGTATGGCGTGCCTTCGGACCGCGTTCTGCTCATCCCAAACGGCGTCGATCCCGCGGACTTCCCTTCCTCGAGCTCAGCCGGATTCCGCGAGAGCTACGGGCTCCAGGATCATCCCTACATCCTGTTCGTCGGGCGGCTGAGCCCGATCAAAGGACCTGATCTCCTGCTCCGCGCCTTCTGTGAGCTCGGCCGGGAAACGGGTGACTACCATCTCGTCATTGCCGGTCCCGACGCCGGCATGAAACCGGATCTCCTGAAGATGGCGAGTCAGCACGGCCTGCGAGACAGGGTCCATTTTCCTGGTTACCTTTCGGGCATCGTGAAGGCCGGCGCGTACCACTGCGCGGACCTGGTGGTCATCCCATCCCGCCAGGAGGCGATGTCGATCGTGGTCCTGGAAGCGGCGATCTGCGGACGACCGGTGCTCCTGACCGACTCCTGTGGTTTTGACGAAGTCAGCACAACCGGTGGCGGGCTCGTGGCCGCCGCGACTGCAGGTGCGCTTCGGACCGGTCTGCAGAGACTCCTCGCGGATAGGACCGGCCTGGCGGCGATGGGCTCCAGGCTCCAACGCTTCGTCGAATCTTCTTTCACCTGGAACCGAATCATCGATGATTACCTCGCCTTGTTTGCACGCCTCACAGGTCGATCCGTCGGCTGAGCCTCGTTTCCCGGCGTACGGCTGGATCCGACCTCCGAAGCCGGAAGCCCCCCCTCGCTGCTCACCTGACTCGATGCTCTTTCGATTCAGGGTGTGGCAGGGCTGCGGCAAAGTCGAGGTGTCGACTCGGGCGAGGCCATTCCGTGCGAAACCGCAGATGGCGCAGATTTCCGCGCAGATTACGCAGATTCTTCCAGCATTCAACCGACGAGCGACTTGCTCCTCACTCTCGGGTCGGCGCGAAGCAATCGGCGACATCTGCGAGTCAATCTGTGAAATCTGCGGTTTCCGGGACTTTGCCGTAGCCGTGAGGGTGTGGCGGTCTGTCTTCATTTCAGAGACGTTCTGTTCTAGAATGCCCCGGCCGAGGTAGGACATCGTGGATGACAGTACACTGGCGGGGCTCAAGACGGCGCTGACCGCGACACCGGATAACGCGAAACTGCTCGCTCTGGTGATGGGCGCGATGCTCGAGCGCGATGAGGGTGCCGGCGCTTTGGCTCTGTTGGGCAATCGAGGACCGGAGCATTTCGCGGACACAGCGGATGCGCTCATCGCGGCCCGCGTGTGCCTGGCTTCGGGAGAGGCGGAGCGTGCGCTGACCTTCGCGAGGACCGATTCCGCGGAGCTCCTGATGCTGCGTGCTCGCGCCCTGGCGCATCTGAATCGGAACGAGGAAGGTCGTGCGGCCTACGACCAGGCCGTCGTGGCGAACCCGGCGCTCGAGGACCCTTCCCTGAGAAGCCGGCTCGCCTCTCGCGTCCGTACGTTCCCGGGTGGTGATGACCGGCACATGCTGAAGGTCATTGAGCGTGGACCGACCGATGGAAGTGATCTCAATCAGCTTCTCACGCCGGAGACAGAGAAGGTGACATTCGCGGATGTCGGCGGCTTGGATGAAATCAAGGAGCAGATTCGCAAGCGGATCATCCTCCCGTTCCAGAAGCCGAAGCTCTACCAGAAGTTCAAGAAGCGCGTTGGGGGAGGGATCCTGCTGTATGGTCCGCCCGGTTGTGGAAAGACGCTTCTGGCGCGTGCGACGGCAGGCGAATGTCACGCGCAGTTTTACAACGTGGCCATCTCGGATGTGCTGGACATGTACGTGGGCGAATCTGAGGCGAAGATGCACGCGATCTTCGAGAAGGCGCGCGCGACGCCACCAGCCGTGATGTTTTTTGACGAGATCGAGGCGCTGGGGGGGAAGCGACAGTACTCCCGCGAGAGTCTCACCTCGAAGCTGGTGAGCCAGTTCCTCTCGGAGATGGACGGGTTTGCACGAAACAATCAGGGGGTCCTGATCCTGGCGGCCACGAATGTTCCGTGGAGCGTTGACGCAGCCTTCATGCGTCCCGGCCGCTTCGATCGCTTCCTGTTCGTGCCGCCTCCCGACCGGCCGGCGCGCGCGACGATCCTGAGCCTGCATCTGGCCGGGCGCCCCACGGAGGGCAGAATGGATATCGACTATGTCGCGAAGAGCTCCTCAGGATTCTCAGGTGCGGACTTGCGACACATCGTCGAAACCGCGGCCGACCACGCCATCGAGGAGACATTGGCTACCGGCCAGGAAGTGCCGATCCGGGATGCGCATCTGAAGGCGGCACTGCGCGAGCTCAAGCCCACGACCCTCGAGTGGCTCACCACAGCGCGGAACTACGCGCGATACGCCAATGAATCGGGGCAGTACGATGCGGTCCTGGCGTTCCTCGACAAGAGCGGGCGGAGTTAGAGGTGCCGCTCTACCGTCTGCCGGACGAGCCTCACCCGGGCTCGTTGGCGCAGCTGGCCGTCCGGCCTTTCTGGCCGCTGCTCGGCGTCATGCTCGGCGGTGCCTGGCTTTCCTGGCCGTGGTTCGTTGTGAACGGTTTCGCCGTGGGCAGCCCGACGCGGAAACGCGAGCTGGCGCTGGCTGCGTGTGGGTTCGCCGGGACGATTGCTCTGGTTACTCTCATTCTGCGCGTGGACCAGATGTACGATCTGTCACGCGCGACCGCGAACTTCGCTCTGCTGGCGATCACTGTCTGGAAGCTGGCTATCAGCTACTCTCTCTTCGCCCACCAATCCCGCAGTTTCGGACTCTACGAATACTACGGCGGGAAGGTCAAGAACGGCGTCGCAGTTGTCCTCGTCGCCTTCTTCCTCGAACCGCGACTCGTGGGGAGCATTCCCGGCGTTTTCTGGCAGCTGGTCCTGAGGTAAGGTGGCATGGAGAGCGGCGAGATCGAACGATGGTATCTTCTGGCTCAGGAGCAGATAGGACATGGCAATGCCGAGGGCGCTGTCGAGTCGCTCCGGCGAGCGCTCGGGCTGGACCCCGAGCTCGCCGAGGGCCATGCTCTCCTGTCTCAGTGCCTGATCAGCACGCGGCGGGTTTACGCCGCTGAGCACGAGGCGCGGCTGGCCCTCGCGCTCGATCCGTCCAACCCGCTCGCCCATCATTCCCTCGGGGCGTCGCTCATGGCTCAGCGCCGATTCAAGAAAGCCATCGAGCCTTTGACCCGAGCGCTGGAAATGGAACCGGACGCCGCCCTGCACTACCGCTCGCTCGCTCACCTCCACCGACTCGCCGGCCGCAAGACCGAGGCGCAGGCGCTGCTGGATCGAGCGATCAAGCTGGATCCCGAGGACGAGGCGACGTGGTGCGATAACGGGGAACTGGCCCTCGACAGGGGAGAGATCGATGCCGCCGAGCGCGCGGCCAGGGAGGCGCTGGCACTCAATCCCGGACATGCCGACAGCCTGGTGCTGATGGGATACGTCCACTTGCGTCGAGGCCACCTCGAAACGGCGCGCGAACACGCGCTCGACGCCCTGCACCTCGATGCCTCCGATCACGGTGCCCTCTACCTCATGGCCTCGATCGAGGCGCGGACAAATCCCTTTCTGGGACTCTGGTGGCGGTTCAACTCCTGGCTCGACGACCTCGGCCACAACCGCTGGATCCTGGTGCTGCTCCTTTTCTACGTCGCCTACCGAACCGCCCTCATCCTTCTCGAGGACGGCAACCACGATTCGATGGCCTCGGCCGTCGAATACCTTTGGCTTGGCTTCGTGGTCTATACCTGGATCGGCCCCACCCTCTTCCGCCGCCTGGTCGCCCGCGAGATCGAGACGGTCAGCCTCAAACGCGAGTTTTAGTGTCTTACAAGTTGCGTGTTGACACGAAATGGCAAGAATGCGAGTGGGCAAGATCTTCCGAACTCCTCTCAGGAATGCAGGAGGAGAGGAATGCAGGAACGGAGCGGTCGCCTCGGACGATCAGGGTGGCTCGGAAAAACGCTCTCACGCTCCACGCTCCAGGCCCGCGAAGCGGGCCGCACGCTCTCACGCGCGGCTCCGCCGCGTTAGTGTCTAGGAAGTTGAGTGTTGACACGAAATGGCA
>JACPPM010000161.1 GCA_016191015.1 Acidobacteriota bacterium
AACAGAGCAGTCACCTCGAACTGATCAGAGTGGCTCGGAAGAACGCTCTCACGCTCCACGCTCCAGGCCCGCGAAGCGGGCCGGACGCTCTCACGCGCGGCTGAGACGCAACCTTCTTGGTTGCGGCTCAGCCGCGTTGGGAAGGCACTTGTGATCCGCGGGGTAGCTCAGACTCGGATGTGCACCTGCGTGGGATTTCGCGGCGGCCGCCTCGATCGTTCGTCGGGTTCTTCGTCCTTGTTGTCATCGCGACTGCCGTCCTGGTCGTCAGGTGACGCCCGTTCATGGTTCCAGGAATCGGACTTTTGGGAGTCCGCGCGCTGGCTGTCTTCGACGCTGATGGCAACCCTATTCAGCCGGAGGCCGCTGGACTCGAGCGCCGTTTGCAGCGTCTGGAGCTGCGATTCGATCATCGTCTTGACCTGCTCACTCTGCACCGTCATCTGCGCCGTCATGGCCCGATCGACCACTTCGATCCGCATGAATAGCTTTCCAAGGATGTCCGGCTTGAGACGGATCTCGATCGATTCCTGGCCGTTCTTAAGAAGCAGCTTGGCGCTCTGGACGATCTGGTTCGCGAGGTCGACCTCGGGCGCCGCCATCTGTTGCGGAGCGGCCGATGCCGCCGGCGCAGTGAGCTTGGGGCCGACCGTCCCCGTCTTCGCGAGAGGATCGCTTGTCACCGGTTTGGCCATCTCGCTCGCCGCATCCGTAGCCGTTTCGTCGACCCGCACCTCCGCCACTGCGGCGTTCGTCGATGCCCGCTGTGACGGAGACTGCGTTGGGACGGATTCGCCGCCGCGGCTCTTCTGCGGGATACTCGGTTCTGTGTCAGGGTTGTCCGTGATGCTGCCGCGATCTGCCCGCGGGTCCGCGGCCTGTGGAGGCGCGCCGTCGGGTTCGCCGCTGGCGGCTCCTTCCGCCGGCCGTCCCGTTTCAGCTCTCACGGCATCCCGCGAATCAGCCGCACCTTTCGCCATCGCCGGCGCTCTCTCCGGCTTCTCATGATCCGTCTCCCCCTGTGGTCTCGTCGCCTCCTTCACGGGCAAAGGCACCTCCTTCCGCGGGACCAACATAGCCATGTCCGGCTGTCCCGCTGCCGTCTGTTTCAGCTGCATCTCGAAGGATGGGGAGGCTGCGGCGGTGAACCTCAGCATCAGATTCAGTTCCTGGTTTGCTTCCAGGAGGGATTGCCTCGGAGCGACGGGAACTCCTTCTTTCGAGCTCTGCGGAGTTGAGCGGCCCACGGCAGTTTCCCCCTCTTCGCCCGACTCGGACACCCGCCTGCCGGGGCTCGCCTCCTGCGCCCTCCGCTCCTGCTGCTGCACCGGGGCGACAACATCTTCACTGCCCGAGGCAACAGCAGCGCCGTCGGCCGCATCAGATGACTTCTGGGCCTGCGCTTCCCGACTGTCGTCCTCGCCCCGCTCCACCTTCCGGTCATTCTGGGCAGGCGGTTTGGATTTCTTGACCTGCTCGAACAGGCCCGCGAAAGACGGCCCATCCTCCCGCGACTCGGCACCGTGAACATCCGGGGCGTCGCCACCCGGATTCACCCCCACCACCTGTATGCTCATCTCTCGCCTCCTGCAGGATCTGTCCCGATCTCCCTGCTATTCATCCCCTCTCGGACGCTGGCGGATCGATGTGATCTCGTCGATCCGCTTCTGCTCGGCCCGCTCCTCTTCGTACGTGAACCGCGAAAGCTCGCGACCCTTGTGGGTATCGAGCACTTTCCGGTTGCGCGTGGCCCGGACCAGCTCCTCGCGCTTGCGAACGAACTCCGCTTCGAGCCCCTTGATGCGTCCCACGGTCGCGTCGATCTCATGTTCGAGAATCCCGAGAAACTCCCTGTAGAGCGCGGATTCGTGGATGTCGAAATGCGTTCGTTCCTTATGCGCCAGCTCTTCAGAGAGCGCTCGATGCTGATTGACCTGACTCTCCAGTACCTCGCCCTCCCTGGCCAGATCGCGGGAGATGCGAGCCAATCCGAGCTGCTCCGCCTCTTCCATCAGCTTCCGATGGTTGAGCACGGTTTCGAGCTGATAGGTGAATTTCTTCATGGCGCACCGCCGAGCTCGAGAAGCTGCGCTACTGCCTGCTGGTGGTTGACGCGGGTCTCGACATCCTGGCAGAGATACGAGTTGATCGCGTCGATTTTTTGCAGCGCCTCGTCGATCTTCGGATTGCTCCCCTTCACGTAGGCACCGATGTTGATGAGGTCCTCGGCCTTTCTGAGCGCCGAGAGCAGATCGCGCACCTTCCCCGCTGCCCTCTTCTGCTCGGGCGATGCGATATCGGGCATCAGCCTCGAGATCGAGGGGAGCATGTCGATGGAGGGATAGTGGTTGCGTCCCGCCAGATCACGCGAGAGGACCACATGTCCGTCGAGGATGGCGCGCACGGCGTCGGCGACGGGATCGTTCATGTCGTCGCCTTCGACGAGGACGGTGTAGAACCCCGTGATACTGCCGCCGCTGGCGAAGTTGCCGGCGCGTTCGAGAAGTTGGGGAAGCAGGGCGAAGACGGACGGAGTGTAGCCGCGGGCCGAGGGAGGCTCGCCGGCGGCCAGACCCACCTCTCGTTGCGCCATTGCGAATCGCGTGACGGAATCCATGACGAGGAGCACGTCCTTGCCCTGATCCTTGAAGTACTCGGCGATCGACATGGCCGTCAGCGCTGCGCGAATCCGAATGAGCGGGGCGTGATCCGAGGTCGATACGACGACGACGCTGCGGCGCAGCCCCTCCTCGCCAAGGTCCTTTTCGATAAACCCACGCACCTCGCGTCCTCGTTCCCCGACGAGCGCGATGACGTTGACATCGGCGCTTGTGTATCGCGCCATCATCCCGAGGAGCGTTGACTTGCCGACGCCGCTGCCGCCGAATATTCCGACCCTCTGCCCCTTCCCAACGGTCAACATACCGTCGAGAGCACGGATGCCTGTCGACAGCACCTCATCGATGTTGTTGCGCTGGAGCGGATTCACCGGGATCCCGTGCAACGGCATTTCCACCGGCAACGACAGTCCTCCCTTGTCATCGATCACCTCACCCAGCCCGTCGATGACTCGGCCGAGAAGCTGGTCTCCGACCCTCACCATCGCCTTCTTTCGCCGTGACACGATGCGGTCGCCGAGCCTGACCCCTTGGAGCTTCCCCAGCGGCATCGAGAGGACCGACTTCTCCCGAAAACCGATCACCTCGACCGGCACCCCCTGCTCGCCCGTGGCGTTGATGACCTCGCAGATCTCACCGACCGACGCCGGCGGCCCCTGAGACTCGATCACGATTCCCACCGCCTTCTGCACGCGGCCGAATGTTCTGACGGGATCGATCTGATGCAGGTGGCTGAGGTAGGGAGCGATATCGATCCGGAGGGACTGGTCTGACATGCCGCTCAGCTCCCCAGCAGCCCGTGTTCGATCTCGCGGAGTTGTTCATCGACGCGTGCGTCGATGCTCCCCATCTCGGTATCGATCAGACAGCCGCCGCGCGACACAGCTCCGTCTTCCACCAGCGTGATGCCGGCGAGCTCGGAGGCAGTCCCGAGGCGAGCCTTGTTGTCGAGGACGAACTTGAAATCGGCGGGATTGAGGTGGATCGTCACCATGCTCTTCTCGCCGATTCGCGTGAGCGCGATCCGCGTCATGGTGAGGATAATCTCCGGGTCCGCGTGCACCTCACGATGCACAATCTTCTTGGCGATCGCAACGGCCAGCCGCACGACGTCCTTTTCGATGCGGAGGAGGATGTCGCCCCTCAGTCGTCCGAACTCAGCCAGCGACGACTGATACCGCTGCAGCAGCGCCTCGGCCTTCTTGTTGGCCAGCTCCATCCCGGCCTTCTCACCCTGCGCAAACCCCTTCTCATAGGCCTCCCGCTCGACCGTGAGCGACCGCTCCTGCGCTTGTTGCAGCATGCGATCGGCCGTGCGCCGCGCCTCGGGCTCGGACATCTCCGGGCGGGGTGGTCCTCCTTGCGGGCGAGCGGGCGCCGGCTGCTGGAACTGGGTGGGACCGGACCGGTCGAGCAGCCCAAGGGCCGCGACGGCTTTTGACGACGCGTCGGTTTTCTTGATGATCATGAGCGCGGCCTAGCGCGGCGAAGCCGCGCGTGAGAGCGTCCGGCCCGCTCCGCGGGCTTGGAGCGTCGAGCCGGAGCCCTGAGCGAAGCGAAGGCGTGAGCGCGCTCTTCCGAGACACTCTGATCGTCCGAGGCGACGGCTCCGTTCCTGCATTCCTCCCCTCCTGCTTTCCTGAGAGGAGCTCGGAAGATCTCGCCCCCTCGAATGTTTTGCCATTTCGTGTCGGCTCTCAACTTATTGGGCACTACACGACGTACTCGTCGCCCCCGCCGCTCCCGATCGCGATCACGCCTTCTTCCTCGAGTTTCGTGACCATGGCCACGATTTCCTGCTGGGCCTTCTCGACGTCCCGGACCTTGACCGCGCCGAGAACCTCGATCTCCTCCTTCAGGATTTCGACTGCGCGCTGGCTCATGTTCTTGAAGAACTGCTGCTGCAGCTCGGGTGAAGTACCCTTCAGCGCCAGAGTGAGGCTCTTCTTGTCGACCCGCTGGAGGATCTCCCTAATGCCTGCGTCGTCGATGAGCATCAGGTCATCGAAGACGAACATCATGTCGCGGATGCTGATGGCGAGCTGGGGATTCTCTTGCTCGATTTTCTCGAGTACGCCACGGGATGTCGATCGTTCCATTCGGTTGAGCAACTCGGCGACGGCGCGCGCGCCGCCCGATGCCCCGCTCCCGAAGCTCCCGCCGATCGCCTTCAGCTTCTTGGCGATGAAGGCGCTGACGCGTTCGACAACGTCCGGCGAGATATCCTTGAGGGATGCCATGCGGAGTGTGACGTTGGCGCGCATCCCTTCGGGTAGCGCCGTCAGCAACTCGGCGGCCTTCGTCGGATCCAACTGAGCCAGGATCAGGGCCACGGTTTGCGGATGCTCGTTCTGGATGAACTTCGAAAGCTGCTGCGGATCGACGCTTTCCAGCGAGTAGAACCCCTCGGTCGATTGGAGCATTTTCATGATCCGATCGATGATCCTGCGGGCTTCCTCGGGGCCCAGCGACTTTACCAGGATGGCCTTTGCGTACTCGACCCCACCCTCGGCCATGTAAGACTTCGCCATCGACATCGTGTAGTACTCTTCGAGGACATTCTCTGCATCCTGCGGCTGCACCACGCCCAACGTCGATATCTCGCGTGTGAGGGCTTCGATCTCCTCGGTCTTAAGGTTCTTGAACACCTCGGCCGCCAGGTCCTCACCAAGTGACAGGACGAAGATGGCGGCCTTTCTCATACCGCTCATCGCTGGGGTCGCAGCCTGAGTGCTCATACCCGAATCACCTCAAAGTCGAAGGACCACAGTCCCCCGACAGGCCCTCACCAGTGACGCGCTCGTCTCGGCCCTGTCGGACTTCGGACATCGGATTTGTGGCCAGCATCATACCCTGCGCCTGGCGTGCCTGTCTTCGGCAATCCACGTCTTGACCATGTTGCTGGCGGCCGTGGGTTCCTTCTTCACCGCTTCGGCCACCTTCTTCTTGATCACCCCGCCCTTGCGCATTTCCTTCGACAGAGTCGGGAGCTCGCTTTCGATCTCATTCTCGAGCTCCGCCTCGATGTCCCCGACAGTACGCGGCAACTGCCCGGCGGCGTGAGCGCCGGCTCCTCCCGATGGCAGCATGAGGCCGTGTCCGGCGCCGCTCTCCAGCTTGGCAACCACGTCGGTGTACACCCTTGTTCCCATCGGCTTGAGGACCATCATGTACACGAGCAGGAACAGCAGCAGGAAGGCGGCATACTTGACCGCCGGCAGAATGTAGCCAGAATACTGCGTCAAGAACGATGGGCTTTCCACCCCCTCGACCATCTCCTGTCGCACGCCGAAAGCGAGGTTTTCGACGGTCAACTGATCTCCTCGTGCGGCGTCAATCCCGACTGCCGCCGCAACCAGGTCCCTGAATTTCTTCAAATCTTCGGCGGTTCTCGGCGCGAAGACAATCTGTTCAACGCCCTTCTTGTCCTTATCCTTTTTCATCTGATCGTCCACGATCACCGCGGCCGACAGCTTCTTCACGGTTCCGTAGGGATCGACCCGATGCCTCACGACCTTGCTCACCTCGTAGTTCGTCAACTCCGTCGTGCGGTTGAACTGCTGATTCCCCGCCCCCACCGCCGCTGTCGTCGCCGCTGTCGTTCCCTGCGGCTGGTTACCCTGGGTTCCAGGAGGCCCGCCCGGCCCGCCCGTGC
>JACPPM010000162.1 GCA_016191015.1 Acidobacteriota bacterium
CAGCGCAAAATCAGGCTCGGAGTGCGCTCATCTCACCCTCTGCCGCCCGCCCTTTCGATACCACGCCCGATCCAGGGCGGCCGGCGCACCCGGGGCCGGGCGCGCGCCGCCCCGCAAAACGCCACAGCGCGAATAGCTCGATCTGGGAATCGCTTGACAGCTCGGCCTTGTCGTCCTATCTTTGCTGTGCTTCTTCGTCGGAACCTAGTCGGCGAACACCCCGATCCGAGTCGACTCGCGTGTCCGAAGCGGCTCGAAACAGGGCGTTTCCGGTGCTGCCCACTGCGTGGACCGATCCGGCGGGCGCGTAGTCGAAGGAGCGGGTTCCTATCACCCAAGGGAGGTTACACATGGCCCGTGTGGTTCCGTGCATGAATTGGAAGATCCTGGTAATTGCCACGATCCTATTCTCCCCCGTCCCGCTCATCGGTGAGAAACGCTCCATTCCACGCTCCGTCCCCAAAGACGTGAAGAAGGAAATAGAAGGGCTTCAGTCCCGCGAGCCAAAGGAACGAGTCCAAGCCGCAGTTAACCTCAAAGGAATGGGGGATAAGGGGGTGCCGGCGATCCCGTTCCTGATTGACCTGCTGGCTGACGACACCCCTGCCGAGTTCACCTTTGAAAAAGACAACCATAAGATTGTTATCAGCGGAACGCCCTCGCTGGCCGCCATGGGGGTCCTGAAAAACCTGCGCACGGCAGCCGTGGAATCCCTCGTCGAGGCCATGACGGGAAGTGAGTCCCTTGTTCGAGTCAACACCGCTCGAGTTCTCTGGTCGATCAACAAGGATCCCCGCGCCCTCTCCACAATGATGCAGGCCGCTGGCGATTCGGACAAGCAGATCCGAATCCGCGCAGCCAGGGCTCTCGGGGAGGCAGGCGATGCCGGAGCCATAGAGGTGCTGATCAGCTCTCTGAAGGACCCCGCCAGCGAGGTCCGTGCCGTGGCTGTGGATGCCCTAGGATTGGTCTCGAGTCCACTCGCCATCGAACCGCTCAGGCAGCTTCTCAAGGACGAGAACGGAGATATCGGCTTCCGGGCGGCGCAAGCCCTGAAGAAGCAGGGGTGGACACCCGAGGGCCGGATCGAGATAGTTGCATTCCTGGTCGCAGGGCGAGAGTGGAACGCGTTGGCGGAGTTGGGAGAGGCCGCTGTGCCCGCCCTAATCGAGATCCTGAAGGCAGAATGGTCCGTTGCCTGGAGAGCATCCGAGACCCTGAGGGATATTGGGGACCCCGCTGTTGGATCCCTGCTTGTGGCGTTGAAAGACGGGAACAGCCAGGTTCGTTGCTTTGCAGCGAAGGCACTGAACCGAAACCCAGATCCCCGGGTGCTCGAAGCCCTCATCACCGCCGTTTACGACCCGTCGAAGATTGTGTGCCAGGAGGCTGCCGAAGGGCTACGCCAGATAGAGGACTCTCGGTTCCTGGAGTCTCTCTGCGGGGTGCTCATGAGCGACCGCATAGCCGTAAACTCCGGGAAGATCTACGCGGCGGAGGCCTTGGGAAAGATTGGGGACAAGCGCGCTACCCCGGCCCTCCTGACCGCGCTGAAGGACAGTAATGAGAGCATTCGCGAGTCAGCGGCCGACGCCCTGGCCGAGCTACGGGATACGGCAGCTGCCGATTCCCTGCTCGGGGCTCTGGACGACCCGTGGGGCGACGTCAGGGTTGCCGCCGCCGATGCGTTGTGGAAGACCAACCGCGACATCCGTGCCCTCGATGCCATGATCGCCTCCACCAAGGACGTTCGTATGACGGTCCAATCGGAGGCCAGGTTGATCCGCTTGCTCCGGGAGATCACGAATCAACCGTACGCATACCGGGACGCGGCTTGGCAGCGATGGTGGACGGCCAACCGGGAGACGTTCCTCGAGAAGCTGCAGGAGCATCGGTAACTCAGAGAAGGTCGTTCTACCGCATGTTTGCGCAGCGCATTGACACGCTGAGAAACGAAGAGATATCTTGTCCGCGCTCGGGGAGGAAGAAAGCAGGAGCGCCGGCCATCCGAAGAAACCATTCATGCGATCTGGGCCGTACGCGTCCGAGCAGGAATTCATCACGACCGACGAAGGAGGGATTCATGAGATCAGTGCTTCTCACAATGAGCGGCCTTGTTTGTCTGAGCATGTTCTTGTGCTCGGACGGGGTCCCCGAACGGGCGGCGGCGGCATCGGGCCCGTTCACTGGCGTGAATGTCGACTTCGCCCAGATCCCGCTCTACTTTGTTCCGAATGAGGGCCAGGTTCATCCCGATGTACTTTACTATGCTGCGACGCCGCCATACACGCTATGGGCAACGGGGGATGGTTTGGTGTTTGATCAGTTGCGGGGCACAGGCGACGCCGCTGGCGCGGGGACTGCAGAGCGTTCGGCGTCCAGGCTGATCTTTCTGAATGCCAACCTCAAACCAAGGGTTCGCGCGTGGGACGCCGCGACCTACCGCGTCAATTACTTCCGGGGGCAAGAGATCGAGGGGCAGATCGTCGACATACCGACGTCCCACGCGGTAGTCTACGAAGATCTCTATGAGAACGTCGACCTGAAGGTCTACGGCCGGGGAACCCAGATCGAGTATGACTGGCTCGTCCGCCCCGGAGGGAGGGCATCGGATATCGGATTCCGGTATGAGGACATCGAGTCGAGTCGGATCGACGAGAGCGGGAATCTCGAAGTGGAAATGGATTCCGGGAAGCTGATCCACACCAAGCCGTACTGCTACCAGCCGATCGGCCAGAACAGGGTCGAAGTCGCGGCGCGGTTTGTGGCAAGAGAAGCCGGCGGCTATGGGTTTGACGTCGCCCCCTATGACGCGAATTATCCGCTGGTCATCGATCCCGTCGTACTGGTCTATTCAACCTACCTGGGCGGGTCCTCAAGCGATGCCGGCAACGGCATTGCCGTTGACGCATCGGGTGCCGTGTACGTGTCCGGATTCTCGGCGTCTACCGACTATCCCACACGTAACCCCTTTCAGCAATCACTCAAGAAGGACGCGGATGTCGTTGTCACCAAGATCAATCCCAAAGGGGACGGATTGGTCTACTCGACCTACATCGGCGGATCGGCCTCGGACGTCGCAAGGGACATCGCCATCGACTCAACGGGGAATGCCTATGTCGTCGGGGAAACAGACTCGACGAATTTCCCCGTCAAGAACCCCTTCCAGGGAAAGAGAAAAGGGACGCGCGATGTCTTCGTGACGAAATTGAGTGCGAGCGGGAATGCGCTCGTTTTTTCGACCTACCTGGGGGGCACTCAGTGGGAGAGTGGATATGCAATCGCGGTGGATTCGAAGAACTCCGCCTACCTCACTGGCAACACCATTTCTCCAGATTTCCCGCTGAAAGATCCATATCAGGGGCATGTGAGCAGTCAGCAGCTTGCCTTCGTCACCAAGCTCCAACCCGACGGTACCAAGCTCGTATACTCGACCTACTTGGGCGGGAGCTCGGGATCAATGGGCCGGGGCATCTGCGTCGACGGGCAGGGCTCGGCCTATGTCACTGGCGACACGTACTCCGACGATTTCCCGGTCAGGAATCCCGTGCAGGCAGCGCGAGCGGGCTACAGTGACGCCTTTGTGACCAAGTTCGATCCTCAAGGAAGCGACCTCTCGTATTCCACCTATTTTGGAGGCTCCAGCAAGGAGGTCGGGTGGGGGATCGCGGTTGCAGGCAACGGCGCTGTCTATGTGACCGGTCAGACGGATTCCACGAATCTTCCCACGGTCAAGCCCTTCCAAGCGAAGAAGGGCGGCTTGGATGACGTGTACGTCGCCAAATTGGACTCGAATGGGAGCGCGCTCCTGTTCTCAACATATCTGGGGGGGTCAAGCTATGATTACGGCCGCAACCTTGCTCTCGACAATGACGGAAATTGCTATCTCGTCGGATGGACATATTCTCAGAATTTTCCGGTCCGTCAAGCTTTCCAGACAAAGCTCAAAGGGGCCTACGACGCCTTTGTGAGCAAGTTTAACGCGGTCGGCAAGAACCTACTCTATTCCACGTACTTGGGAGGAAGCTCCGAAGATGCCGGGTCCGACATCGCGGTTGGCGCCGATCGATCGGCCTATGTGACCGGCCAGATCTACTCGGCCGATTTCCCGCTCAAGGGCCCTATCCAGCCATCGAAGAAGGGTGGGCTGGAAGGGTTCGTGGCGAAGATTAGGTAAACGCCACCACTCCCGCGCTGGCGACGTGCCTTTCGAGTCAGGCTGATGGGATTGGCAGGGACCATATGGGGCCTAGTCGGCCTCGGCTCCCGGGGCCGGCAGGTTCGCTCAGTTCGGAAAGCATCCTCGGTCGCCGTTGCCGGTCGAAGCGATGAGCGAGGCTGTCGCTCGATCGGTCACAGATGAGTACAGGCGCAAACCCGGCTCACACAGGGCCCGAAGCGTGAAATGATCGCCCTGGACACGAATATTCTCATCCGGTTCATCACCAAGGATGATCCCAGACAAGCGGCGCAGGTTGAACGCTTCCTGCGCGTGTCGAAAGAGGAGTTCTTCGTGGGAGTGCCGGTGGTGCTCGAGCTGGTGTGGCTTCTGGACCGGCATTTTGGCTATGCCAGAGGCGAAATAGCCCAGGTACTCCGAGCGTTCTACGAGCGCAAGGATTTTGTTTTCGAAGACGAAGCTCACGTGATGGCTGCCGTTTCCGCATTCGAAGACGGCGCCGATTTCGCTGGCCACATCATTGTCGAGGGAGCACGTTCGTCCGTCTGCTCGAAGCTCGTCACGTTCGACTCCGACGTGATCCATCGTCATCCCGAGTTCGCCATCAGACCAAGATAAGCCACGACCGTCGGCCTCGGAGCGGCTGCGATGCCCTCCCCCCCTCCCGCGAAGAGGTCCGGCGCGGATTGGAGGAGCTCATGATTCCCCGGGTTGCGCTCTTGCTCGTTGCCTCATCCGTGCCCGACGAGGGACGGATCGTCTTTATGGGGAATCCGGGATTGGTCCGACCCGGCTTCGTCTCGACCTCCAAGTCGGAGATCAAGATCACCTTCAGCCCGGATGGGGAGCGGATGCTGTGGGGCACGATCGGCTGGGAAGGGGGGGCCGGTGGATGGGACATCTGGGAAAGCCGGCTCGAAGGCGGGCAATGGAGCAAGCCGGCGCCGGTTTCATCCAATTCCTCTCAGAATGACTTTGATCCCTACTTTGCGCCGGACGGCCGGGGCGTGTACTTCTTCTCGAACCGTGCAGGGGGGGTTGGAGGCGATGACATCTGGTTCGCGGCTTTCGACCCGGAGAGAGGCGCCTACTCCCCTGCAGAGAATCTCGGTCCGCACATGAACTCCACAGGGGACGAATGGGCACCCATTCTCTCGTCGGACGGAAAGCGAATCCTCTTCGCCAGCGATGGCAGGGGAGGCCGCGGTCTGCACGACCGCTTCACCTCGGAACGTAAAGACGGCGCCCTGCTGCCGGCGGAACCTCTCCCGGGCTCTGTGAACTCCACCGACGACGACTTCGATGCGATCCTTCTGGAGAAGGATAGCGTCCTTGTGTCCAGCCGTTAGAGGGGTGACAAGGACGAAGCTTATCTCTATGGCCGTTTTCTGAGAGGAGGAATGTGGAGCGTGCCCGGTGCGCCACGGGCCCGAGGTGAACGTGGAAGGCTCCTGGAACCGGGACCGTTCATCCCCTGTGCGGCACGTGCAACATCCTTCCGCGGTTTTCGTACATGCTAGAGGGTCATCATGAACAGAGGAGGATCGATGCGGAGAGTGAATATGAGGACGATCGTGGCGCGAATGTGGCTTTGCGTTGCCATGGTGATCATGGCCGCGCCTGCCGGGGCGCAGACGAAGTTGCTTCGCTTCCCGGACATCGGTGGGAACGACATTGTCTTCACTTACGGGGGCGACATCTGGAAGGTGACGGCAGCCGGTGGAGCGGCCATTCGGCTCACGGCACACCCGGGTCAGGAGCTCTTCGCGAGGTTCTCGCCCGACGGCCAGTGGATCGCATTCACGGGACAGTACGACGGTGACGAACAGGTCTACGTGATCCCAGCATCGGGCGGCATCCCGAAGCAGCTCACCTACTATCCGGCGCACGGCCCGCTGACACCGCGGTGGGGGTACGACAATCAGGTGTACGGATGGACGCCCGATGGAGCCGAAGTGCTCTTCCGTTCTCTGCGCGATGCCGACGGAGGTGGCAGCGAAACGGCGCTCTATACGGTCCCCCGGGATGGCGGACTGCCGGTCAAGCTGCCGATGCCGAGCTCGGGAGCCGGCGATTATTCCCCGGATGGGAAGAAGCTCGTCTACTCACCGCTTTTCCGGGACTTCCGCACGTGGAAACGGTACGAAGGCGGCTGGGCGCAGAATCTCTACATATTCGATCTGGCCTCAAACGCAGTCACGCCCGTAGCGCACTCGAAGCGGACCGAGCGGGATCCGATGTGGATCGGCGATGCCCTCTATTTCGTCTCCGATCGTGACGGGACGCTGAATCTCTATCGGCACGACATCGCGAGCGACCAGATCGAACAGCTCACCAAGGAAACCGTCTGGGATGTCCGCTGGGCCTCATCGGACAATCGCAGCCGGATTGTTTACGAGCTTGATGGTGAGCTCCACATTTATGACGTAGCGGCCCGCCGGGACACCAAGCTCGATATCCTCGTCCCCGATGATGGCCTCTCGAGGCGCCCTTCGCGCTACTCGGCGGAGAAGAATATCGAGGATTTCGAGCTCTCGCCGAAGGGTGAGCGGGCGCTCTTTGTTGCGCGCGGAGACGTGTTCACGGTGCCGATCGAGAAAGGGCTGACGCGCAATCTGACAAACTCATCACGCTCTCACGAACGGCTGGCTCGCTGGTCACCCGATGGCAAGAAGATTGCCTTCATCTCGGATATCTCGGGCGAGGATCAGCTCTATCTCATCGATCAGAGCGGGTCGGGGAAGCCCGAGCAGCTCACAACACAGTTCCGGGCGATGCTCTACACGCCCGAGTGGGCCCCGGACGGCAAGCGCATCGCCTTCTCCGACAAGGATGGCAAACTTTATGTTCTGGATGTCGCCGCCCGAAAGATCACGCAGGTGGCTGATGACGAGCTCGGGGGGATTGGCGACTACGCGTGGTCGCCGGACGGCCAATGGCTCGCTTTTTCGATGGGCGAGATCACCGACTTCCGCTCGCTCTACATCTGGTCCGCCTCCGATGCGAAGCTGCGGCGGATCAGCGACGAAATGTTCAACGAATACGGCCCCGTCTGGGATCCGGAAGGCAACTACCTCTTCTTCCTTTCCGACCGCCAGTTTGCTCCGCAGATTTCGGCGATCGAGTGGAACTTCGCCGGCAGTCGCATGACGGGGATCTTCGCGATGGCCCTCCGCCGCGACGTGGAGCACCCGTTTGCTCCGGAGTCGGATGAGGTGACGATCGGGGAGAAGGGCAAGGACAAGAAAGACGACGAATCGAAGGACGAGAAGAAGAAGGACGAAAAGAAAGCGGAGAAGGAGGAGGCGGATGTGAAGCCCGTCAAGATCGACTTCGACGGACTGGCGGCGCGCACAACGCCCTTTCCGATCGAGGCCGATAACATCGATGGACTGACCGCGGCCAAGGGATACCTTCTCTACGTCGTATCGGGCGCGCCCTTCAATGGCCGAGACAGCTACCAAAAAGACAAGGTCTGGATCTTCGACATGAAGGAACGCGAGGCATCGGTGCTGGTGGAAGATGTCGAAGGCTATGCGCTGGCCCGGGACGGTTCGAAGGTGCTAGTCAAGGAAGGTGACGACTACAAGCTCTACGAGGCCAAACCCAAGGCCAAGGATCCGAAGACCGTCTCCACAAAGGACCTCATGGTCGACCGCGTGCCCGCGGATGAATGGGCCGAGATCTTCGATGAAGTCTGGCGGCGGTACAGAGATTTCTTCTACGTGAAGAACATGCACGGATACGACTGGAAAGCGATCGGCGATCGATACCGCCAGCTCCTCCCCTACGTTGCCCATCGCTCCGATCTCAACTACGTGCTCGGTGAGATGGTGGCTGAGCTCAACGTCGGCCACGCCTACATCGAGGGCGGCGATTTCGAAATACCGGATCGACCCAAGGTTGGCCTTCCAGGTGCGCGGTTTGCCCTCGACAAGAAGGCCGGGCGGTATACCATTACCAAGATCTTCAGAGGACAGAACGAAGAGGAGAAATACCGATCTCCGCTGACCGAGGTGGGGATCGAGGTTAAGGAAGGCGAGTACATCCTCGCGATCGACGGCGTGGAGCTGAAGGGAAACGACAACCCGTACCGGATGCTGCAGCACAAAAAGGGCCCGGTGACGCTGACGGTCAACGCGAAGCCGGTCTTCGATGGCGCGCACAAGGTCGCCTATATGCCCATCTTCGATGAGGCGCCGTTGCTCTACTTCGACTGGGTCACCACGAACCGTGCGAAGGTCGCCCAGATGACGGGCGGGCGCGCCGGGTACATTCACCTACCCGACATGGGGGCCGACGGCGCGTATGAGTTCATCAAAGGATACTACCCGCAAATTCGCAAGGAAGGCCTCGTCGTCGACGTCCGCTCCAACGGCGGCGGGAACATCTCACAATGGATTATCGAACGACTCGACACCAGGCTCCTCGGAACTCGCTTCGGCAATCGTTCGGATCTTCCCATGACCTACCCGTACTCGGTCTTCCACGGCCACATGGTCTGCCTGACCAACGAGACCTCAGCGTCGGATGGCGATATCTTTCCGGCGCGATTCCGGAAAGCCGGACTGGGGCCGATCATCGGCAAACGCACCTGGGGCGGTGTTGTCGGGATTTCCGGTCTGGGTCCGCTGATCGACGGTGGCCGGGCATTTGTGCCCCTTCAGGGGACGAATGATGTCGACGGGAGCTGGATTATCGAAGGTGTGGGCGTCACGCCGGATATTGAGGTCGACAACGATCCCGACTCAGTGATCGCCGGCCGCGACCCACAGCTGGAGCGCGCGGCGCAGGAGCTCGTGAAAGCGATGGACGCCGAGCCGATGAAACTGCCTGCCCGGCCTGCGGATCCGGTGAAGACCAAGTAGATCTCATGCGCCGTCGTTTGATCCTGAACTGGTGTGAAGCGCACGACGGCCTGAGACAGGCCGTGAAGAACGAAATCACGGATCCTGCTCTCGTCCCGTCGACGGGAAAGGGGTGGACTTACATCACATTCTGCCCTATCGGGACGCGGCCGAGTCTCTTTCTTTTCGACGTGGAGCGAATCAGGGCCTTGGCGAAGGAGAACAATTTTGCGCTGCCGCACGACGTCGTCATGCAACACAACAAGGTCGTGGTCACGGCCTGCTCTGACGATGGCAGGCAATCGGCTCAACTCTTCGGTCTCCATCGCCTGATCGAGGTGTTTTTCAAGCGCTACTCTGAAACCGGCGAGAACCCCGACCACAGCTTCTTTGGCAAGTTCGGCGGCGTCTACGACCGCCCGGAGAAAGGCCGTGTCTGGGCAATCTACGCCCGAGGTGACCAGGCTCTGTTGGAGATTTTCCAGTCGGTCGAACGAATCGCCGCAGAGACCCGCGTCGCCGGCGTGCGGTTCACGGTTGGTCTCTCAAACGGGCTCAGCGCTCTACCCCGGATGCTCCACGGCTACGACGACCCGGACTACCAACGATCCGGGGCACAGCACTACCGGATCACCGACCCCGTCAAGTTCCAACTGACCCTGGATCAGGCTTTGGCCGACTACGGGCGGTATCAGTTCGAATAGCTTCGCGAGCCCGTTATGGCCGCGCTCCAGGAGCTGTGTAGGAGCAGGTAACGTCTAGGCCGCTTAGCGGTCCGTTCTCACCAACATGTTGTCAGCCGGGGGTGAGGGAACCGGCGTCCAAACCACCAAGACACGAAGACACCAAGCCGCACCAAGGGGCGAGGGGATCCGCTTGGTGGATTCTTGGTGTCTTGGTGACTTGGTGGTATTGCGGATCTCGGCTGCGAGCGGAGCGAGCCCCTCATTCAAGGCGCAGCCGTCGAATGAGCATAGTGTCTAAGAAGTTGAGTGTTGACACGAAATGGCAAAACGTTCGAGTGGGTGAGATCCTCCGAACCCCTCTCAGGAA
>JACPPM010000168.1 GCA_016191015.1 Acidobacteriota bacterium
CCCGAGAGTGAGGAGCAAGTTGCTCGTCGGTTGAATGCTGGGAGAATCTGCGTGATCTGCGCGGAAATCTGTGCCATCTGCGGTTTCGCACGGAACAGCCTCGCCCGAGTCGGCGCCTCGACTTTGCCGCAGCCCTGGGATCAGCGCCGACCACTGCTCGGACGCCGGCCGATCCCAGGCACAATCCCGTGACCGGGGTGTCAGGATCGCGCCGACCACTCGGGTGATCGGCATCACAGGTGGAGTGCAGACCCCTTCCAGTCGACGTCCCCGGGGCGGTACAATCCTCTCGGGTAGAGTGAAACACGAACCGGCCCTTGTTACGTGGGCTCGGATCCGCGGAAAGTGTCGGATGTCGGACTCACGAACGACAGTTCGGGCCGGGGTGATGGAAGGAGAAGGAACAGTGAAAAGCAGAATGCGCATACTTCTCATTACGATTGCGATTGCGGCCAGTGCGGGTGCCCAGATGGCGCAAGCACTATCCACGCACAAGCCGGCCGAGCTGCGCGCGAAGCTGCGGGCCGGAACTGGTGATCCCGAGCCGGAGCTGCGGGGCGATGCGAGGCGCCGGACACAGGTTGCCGGCAAGGGCAGCAAGGACGAATTCAAAGGCAGGATCGACTTCCCGTTTCCGGGGAATTCGCTGGGGATCACAACCGCAGATGCTGCGGCTTCGGCCGATATCCGGCTGATCCTGGGTAGAGACGGGATCGACTACGCCGAGTGCTTCCTCGAGCTTGACGAGGATGAGCTCGCGGATGAGGCTGAATTCAAAGTCGACATCAGAGCTCGCGACGGCCGGCTCGATGAAAAGAAAGGCACGATCGACACCGATCTCTCCTTACCTGGGATCCAGGCCGGCCTTCCGGCCGTACAGGCGGGAGACACTGTTCGTGCTGTTCTGAAGGATGCCGGCGGGGATCTCAGGCTGGTCGACGGTCTGTTCAAGCGGAAGAAGTAGTTTAAGTTCGTCGATGCCACGAATCTCCCGGACCCTTCGGCCTCGCACATGCAGAAACTCAGCATCGATTTCATCGATTCCGATCGCTTCGTCATGAATTCGCCCTACCGGGAGGCAGGCGAGGAGCAGACGGACATACTCCCGTTCAGTCGCGTACGGTGACGCGCGTCGGGAGGATCTCGCGCCCCGCGCCACCGGATGGCCCCGAGTCGGGAGCAGCACTCCATCCCCCCAGAAGTTGGCGGGCGACATCCGTACATTTCCCGGATATGCCGGCCACGGAATCGGGGTCTTCACGTATTGCGCCGATCCGTCGAGACTGTATTCTAGCAGACGATGGAATTGGTTCGCCGGACAGAGGATAGCATGGAGGGCGAGCCGGCGGAGGCCCGGCTGAATGTGGCCATTAATAGAGCCGGTGCCGTGCGCGAAGGCGTTGTTCGTGCGCATGCGTGCGCGGCCTTGACTCCGTGCATCACGAGCGACGGGATCGGGCAGTCTTTCATCCGTGCTATGAGCAGCTTCTATGCTCGTCGGGGCGACCGCGACCGATCCCGGGAGACCCAGCATACTTCTGATCGGTAACCCCTATCATGCGGCTTCATAACCTAATATGCGCGGCGACATGCGGCCGACCGCGCGACGACCATAATTTCACGAGGAGGCATTCTGTATGAGACGGTTCCTACCGGCGATCGCGGTCATCCTTCTGCTCAGTGGTGTGCAGGCGTCTGCACACGAAGGGAAAATCAGCGGGTACGTGTTCGGGGATTTCTATTGGGTGGCTGCCGATCACAAAGACTCGATCGAGAATTCGAACGGTTTCTGGATTCGCCGGGCGTATCTTACCTTTGATCAACCGATCAGTGAGAGATTCGATGCAAGACTGCGCGTTGAGGCTAGCAGCCCGGGCGATTTCGTGACCAAGGACAAGCTCACACCATTCATCAAGGACGCCTACCTCAGGTATCGAGGTGCGCAGCACTCGGTCGTACTGGGACTGTCCGCGAGCCCGACATGGGAAGTCGTGGAGAGAGAATGGGGGTATCGGGCTCTCGAAAAAACCCCCCTCGATCTGCAGAAGTTCGGCGGCTCCCGTGACATGGGCGTGGCTTTCCTTGGGAGCATCGGTTCGGGCAACAAGGTTCGCTACCATGTGATGTTCGGCAACGGCTCCGACACTGCTTCCGAGGTCAATGAAGGGAAGAAGATCCTGGGCTCGCTGGGCTTCTACCCGTCGGACAAGCTAATTGTCGAAGCTTACGTGGATTGGGACAATCTCCCAGGTGACACGGATCGTTTCACTGTCCAGGGGTTCTTGGGCTACAAGATGGCGAAGGGCCGGCTTGGATTCCAATTCGCGCACCAGACTCGGAAGAGCGCGACCGGCGCCGATGCGAAGTTGGAGATTGCCTCGGTATACGGAGTCGTGAAGCTCAACGACCGATTCTCCGGCGTCGTGCGGTATGACCGGATGTTCGACCCGCAGCCGGAAGGCGATAAGATTTCCTATATCCCGTTCGCGACGAACGCCAAGTCCAACCTATTCCTCGCAGCGCTGGACATCACTCTGCACAAGAAGGTCAGCTTGATGCCGAACGTCGAGGCCGTTTTCTATGATGGTCAGACGAGCGGGGACAAGCCGAAGACCGACATCATCCCGCGATTGACGTTCTTCTTCTCCTTCTGAGGAAGGGGGGGACGGAGGAACCGGTTGAAGGGTCCGTGGGTCATGCCTGCGGACCCGTTGCTTCATGTCAACAAAACCTAAGGAGAAAGACATGGATCAGGTACGGACCGAAGAAACCCCTGGCCTCGATCGCAGGGACATGTTGAAGGCAGCGACGGCATCGATCGTCGGCGTCGCCTCCATGGCCGGCTTGAGTGTTCATGCCAACGCCGAGCCGGCCCGGCACAAGAAATGGGGCATGGTCATCGACCTGCAGAGGTGCATTCTTTGCAGAGCATGTACCATTGCCTGCAAACAGGAGAACAAGACGCCTCCCGGGATGCTTTACAATCCCGTGCTCGAGGAGGAAACCGGCGAGTATCCGAAGCCGGTCCGCGTCTGGTTCCCACGTCCGTGCAACCACTGCGACAAACCGGCCTGCATGCCCTCCTGCCCCAACGATGCTATCCTCAAGCGGGAAGACGGGATCGTTTACATCGACCCTGACAAGTGTGGAGGGGCCCAGGAGTGTATCAAGGCGTGTCCCTACGAGGTGCCGCTGTTCGACACGGGTAGCAACTACCACGAAGGTCATGGCGCATGGAACGAGATCGCGTCTCCCGAGCTGGGCCTGATGCAGGTACCGGGCAAGAGGATCACCGCCAACCAGGCGAGGAAATGCTCGTTCTGCCTCCACAAGCAAGACGAGAGCGGTAATTACGTATCCCTACCGGCCTGTGCCAAGACATGCATGGGAAAGGCCATCCATTTCGGGGATCTCAACGATCCGAACGGCGAGCTGCAGACCCTGCTCAAGGGCCGCAAGTACATGCGCCGTCTGGAAGACAAGGGCACCGCGCCCAACGTCTACTATCTGCTGTAGGAGAATGACCATGCAACCTGATGACAAGAAAAATACTCTCAGCCGGAAGGTGTTCCTCAAGTATGCGGGCATGGGCGCGGCGGCCGCCGCTCTGCCGCCTCTGGTTCCAGGCTTGGCCCGGAAGGCCTTGGCTTCGATCAAGACCGGACAGAACTATGAGAAGGCCCAGCGGATCTTCTCGTGCTGCAACCAATGCGGTGGCCAGACAGGAATCGAATGCCTGGTAGAGGGCGGACGAGTCGTTTCGATCCGGCCCAATAACCATAACCCGAACGGCTTCTCGAATATCTCCACCGATTTCTTCGCCAACATTGAGAAAGAGGGGGCCGTGATGTGTCCGAAGGGCAACGCGGGTCTCATGACGCTCTACGATCCCGATCGCCTGCAGAAGCCCCTGAGACGGACCAACCCCGAGAAGGGTATTGGCATTGACCCGAAATGGAAAGAGATCACCTGGGACGAAGCGTACACGGAAATCGCCAACCGCCTGAAGAAGCTGCGCGCTGATTCCGACGCGCACAAGCTCCTGTGGTTCTCCGAGGATCATTCATTCACCCATGTCCAGGCCGATTTCATGAAGCTCTTCGGAAGTCCGAACTATTCCAACCACTCCAACCTCTGCGATACCGCGCGCAAAGCATCCTTCAAGATGGTCATGGGCGATGAGCGTCCGCTGATGGATGCGATCCAGTCGAAGTACATTCTCCTGTTCGGCTGGAATCCGCTGTCGGCGACGAAGTGGGCCTTCCTGCCGCGCCTCATGACGCGAGCGCGGGAGAACGGAGCCAAGCTCGTCGTCGTGGATCCCAACTTCTCCTACACGGCAAACAAGGCCGACGAGTGGGTGCCGATCCGGCCATCGACCGACGGAGCGCTGGCTCTCGCGATGGCGCACGTGATCATCCGCGATAAACTGTACGATGAGACGTTCATCAAGGAGTGGACGGCGGGGTTCGACCAGTTCGCAGCCTACGTTCAGGACAAGACGCCGCAATGGGCAGAGACGATCACGACGGTGCCCGCGAAGACGATCGAGAAAATTGCCCACGACTTTGCTACGACGAAGCCGTCGCTTGCCGACGTTTGGTCCGGTCCTGGACAGCACTGCAACGCGGTGCAAGGTGGGCGTGCGATCGCGTGTCTCAACGCGCTCACCGGAAGTTACGACCGCCCCGGAACGATGGTGAGTCCGGAGAAGAAGGGGAACAAGCACATCGAGTGGAGTGCAGACGATACAGCGGCCGCCACCCTCCGGATGGACCGATTCGACGGCCTGAAATCCTATCCGTTTGGCCACAAGTCCGGCGTGTACTGCGAGTCGTTTGCGCGGCTGGCTGAGGGGAAGGGCCCGTATAAGCCGAAGATGGGTATCGTTGTTTTCCAGAACTTGCTGATGTCCGTTCCCGGAACGAAGACAGTGGAAGCGGCACTGAAGAGTCTGGAGTTCCTGGTCGTCAACGATACCTGCCTCTCGGAGACTGCCCAGCTTGCCGATATCGTCGTGCCGGGCACAACCTATCTCGAACGATACGACCTGAACGGCCACTGGGTCACCTGGCCGGTGTTGGGCTTGCGGCAGCCGGTGGTGGCCCCGCTTTTCGGCCAACCTACCGAATACGAATTCGTCGCGGAACTGGGGCGCCGTCTCGGGCTCAAGGACAAGGACGGCGTAGAGATCTTCAAGATGGGACATGTGTCGCACCAGCCGATCGAGGACAAGAAGGCCTGGTATGAAGAGTGGCTATCGAAGGAGCTTCTCGAAGGCGAGCCCAAGATCTCTCTGGATGAGCTGAAGGCGCTCCCGGGGGCCACGTGGATGAGCAAGACCGGCACGACCTACGAGAAATACGCCAAGCCGGTTTCTGAAGAGAAGGTGAAAGCTGCGATCACCGAAGGAAATGTTCTCTTCTCGAAGAAAAAGGATGGAACAAAGGACAAGCAGATCGGCATCCTGAAGGACGGCAAAGCTGTTACAGGCTTTCAGACGCCCTCCGGGAAGGTCGAGCTCTTCAATGCGAAGCTCGCCGAGAAGAAGGACGCGGACGGTGTCCCGGTTGATCCGCTGCCCGTTTACAAGCCCAGACAGTGGGCGCCGGACGGGCAGTTTCCGTTGTACCTGATCAACTGGAAACAGGCTTCGCACACGCACTCGCGATCTCAGAACAACGCATGGCTCGTGGAGATTGGTCCGAACAACCCGCTGCTGATGAACGCCGCCACCGCGGCCAAAATGGGTCTCAAGGACGGAGACGCGGTCTGGGTCGAGTCGAAGTACGGCAAGATGAAAAGCACGTTGAAGGTCACCGCTGGTATCCATCCAGAGGTGGTCGGGTCCCAGCACGGGTTCGGCCACTGGGCACTCGGGAAGATCGCGAACGGGCGCGGCAGCTTCGACGGCGGCTTGAGGCCCACCAAGGCCGATCCGATCAGCGGTCAGGCACTCCACAAGGAATGCTGCGTGAAGGTGTCCAAGGCGTGACGAGGTCGCTGGAGGCCACGAATCGGGAGGAGCGAATCCAGGAGCTTCAGAGGTCCGGAGGCGAGATCCGGTTTCTGAGCAGGCTCCTGGGGGCTCCTCCCGACGCCGCCCTGCTCGCCGATGCCCACGCTGTGGGCCTGGTTGAAGACGGATGGGAGGCTCGGGTCGAACAGTACCGGGTCGAATACACCCGGCTCTTTTCGTGCCCCGGCCCGAACTTTATTCCGGTCAATCAGTCGGTCTACACCGACATCCTGAAAATGGAGCCCTCTGCGCCGGACCCCTCGGGGTGTGGCATGGCCTTCCCCGGAGGCGAGCTCCGTGGTTACCTCGGAGGCACATCATGTCCGGCGCTGGTCCGCTGGTACACGGAGGCGGCTTTCACAGCATACGACGGCGCCCGACAGATGCCGGATCACATTTCGCTAGAGCTCGATTTCGCAGCTCACCTCTGTCTCGCGGAAGCTCATGCACTGGTCATCGAGGCACAGGACGAGGCGGCCGCATACCGGGATCTCCTCTTCAAGTTCAGACAGAACTTCCTGGAGCTATGGCTGGCGAGCTTTTCTCAATGCGTGGCGAGCAACTCGGTATCTAGTCTCTACAGACGGGTCGGGGCTCGTCTGCTGGAGCTCCCAACGTCCTTGGATCGCTACAATCCCGGTTGATCAGCTTCTCCCGGGTTTTCGTCGACGCACCTTGGCGACTCCCAGGCAGTCCTGAAGCCATGAGTAAACCGCAACGGTGGCTGGCAGTCCGATAGTACCGGCCGCAAGCGCGACGACCTGCTCCAGCTCCTCGCGGCTCACCCCTTCGGCCGTCCCCTTCCGAGCCCCGGATCGCACCGCGCCTTCGCGCATCGCGCCGATTGCGATCGCGAACTTGAGCAGCCTGCACATCTTCTGGTCAAGCGGCCCACCACTGCCGGCCTCGTGAATCTTCTCCCACGCCTCCCAGAGCTTGGGGTATCGTTTTACGAAGTCGCGGTATCGACGTGGGGGATCGGGCAGCGTCTCGCGAGTCGTGTCGTGCGCGCCCGATTGGTGGCTCCTGGGCTTGCCGGGATTGGGTGTCTTCATCGGTGAATGCTCCTGGGAATGTCTCTCAAAAGTGCTGCGGCCTGGGGCACTGCCCCGAAGGAATGCGCCAGGCCGGCAGCCAGTGACTCATACCACAGACAGGATAGGGGAAACGCGAGGGACAACAATCCGGTGGAAATCGGTATTCTCCAGTGCGAGCGACTGTGGAAAAACACCTTGTGCCAGTGGAATTTCACCCGAGCTTCATCAGTCCGTTGTCGATCGCGAATCGTACCAATTCCGCCCGGCTCCGGAGGTCCAGCTTGGCCATGATGTTCGCGCGGTGCGTCTCGACGGTTCTTTCCGAGATTGATAGCAGCCGGGAAATCTCTGTGTTGGTGTGTCCCATAGCCAGAAGCCCACAGATCTCCCTCTCACGCCTGCTCAAGATATCCAGCCTTCCTTTCTTCCTCGGCTCGCGTCCGACAAAAGTGGAGATGACGTGACTGGCGACGGCAGGATCGATGTACTGCTCGCCACGGTGCGCCGCGCGGATGGCCTGGATCAGGTCCGTGCCCGTCGACTTTTTCAGGACGTAGCCGCGAGCTCCGATTCGAAACAGCTCCTGCATGTAATACGCGTCCTCATGCATCGTGAGAACAACCACAGCCATCCGGGGTCGAGTCTGAAGCACCATCTCGGCGACACGGGGGCCGGGCAGTCCCGGCAGAGAGATGTCCAAAATCAGTACATCCGGGTCGTTCTCAGATGCCATCTTGATCGCATCGAATCCTGTCCCGGCTTCGGCGACCACCGCCATGTCGGTCTCCTTCTCGAGCAGAGCGCGCAGCCCGCTCCGGAATACGGCGTGGTCATCGGCGATGGCGATCCTGATCGGCATAGAGGAGAGAGTATCGCATCTCGCATCGCAGGTGGTAGCGTGCGGTTCCATCATGCTGGAGGGCTCGCGATCGCGTGTTCTCTGTGAGCCGTTTCCTCGTGGGGGATGCGGACGCGCACCGTGGTGCCCTTGCCGGGCCGGGACTCGAGCACGCATGAGCCACCGAGGAGAGAGGCTCTCTCCTGCATGCCCTTGAGCCCGAGACCCCGCGATGCCGATCTCTGCAGCGAATCGACGTCAAACCCGGTCCCGTTGTCCTCGATGACCAGCGTTACCTCACCCCGCTGTCGAATGAGGACGACGCTGGCTCTGCTTGCAGAGGCGTGCCGCACGAGATTCGTGATGGCCTCCTGGGCGATACGATAGAGGGTCACCTCCGTGTGAGGGGCCAGGCGGTCCGTTCCCGGCGTACCGCTGTACTGGTAGTCGATTTCGATTCCGAGTTGTCCCGACATCTCCTGAGCGTAGCGGGAGAGGGCCGAATCGAGGCCGTAGTCATCGAGGATCGAGGGGCGCATTCCCCAGGCCAGCCGGCGGACGTCGTCGATGAGCTGTTGGATCCTGGGTTCGAGATCCGCGCAGGCGCTCCGCGGCAACCCGCTGTGAGCACATTTCGATTGAACGGCGAGGAGGAGGGAAAGGAGCGACTGGCCGAGGTCGTCATGCAGCTCGCGGGCGATGGTCATCCGCTCCTCCTCCTGTGCCTGGACCATACGCTCCAGCAGGTGGAGGCGGGTCTCTTCCTTCTCCTGCACCTCGCGCTGGAAGCGCTGCAGGACCTCGGTCATCTCATTGAACGCCTCCGCGACTACCCCGAACTCGTCGGTCGAAGCGATTTTGGCTCTCGACGAGAAATCTCCGTCGCGGACACGGTGGGTCGCGGCCACGAGGTGGCGCAGTGGCCGGGTGAGTAGATGAGTCATCAAGAGGGCGAGGCCGGCGCCGAGCGTGGCACAAAAGACAAGGCTCCACATGATCGACCGCATCAACGCAGATACCTCGGTCGTGACCATCCGGTCGGAGAGGCCGACGTGGAGATGGCCCGCGTTGCCACCCAGAATTGGGACCGCAGCGTGGAAGACCAGTCCTTCGGCGCTTTTCAAAACCCGGACCCGCCCGTCATGAGGATCCTCCGCAGTTGTGAGCCGCACCAAATCGGGCGGCACCGCCGTGCGGAAGGAGTGGGCGACGATCCGGCGGTTCCAGTCGGTCACGACGACATAGCGCAAATCGGGCACGGTGTCCCGGGTGCGCCTGAGCTTCTCACGGACGGTGAGCAGATCTCCGGTGATCAATGGCTGCTGGATCGATTCCGCGAGAGTCCTGCCGGCGGTCTCGGTCCTTTGTTCCAGGATCTCGTATAGGGCGGGTGTGACGCTCCACCGAGTTTGGAGGAGAGTAACTCCGCCGAAGAGGGCAGCCACGAGAGCGCCGATTCCGGCGACCTTGGCGTAAATCGGGACCGAGAGCAAGCTCCGGGAGAGCTTTGTGCCAAGGCCCCGGATGGAGGATCCCCGGCCTATCATCGGGCTTCCCACGCCTCCGCAGCTCTCCGTGCGCTATCGTACAGAGCGGGATCCGGGAGAACGAACCGGTCGATTCCGATTTCGGCGAGGACCCGCTTCCCCTCGGTATCCTCATGCATGACCAGCAGAGCCGCCTGCAGCTCTTTCTTGAGACTGGGTTCCAATCGAGGGTTCACGACGACCGGGGGGATTCCGTAGGAGGACGATTCATGGATCACCTTCGTCCGCCGGCCGACATCGGGATCCGTCTCTCGCATCCGGTCGTAAACAAGACTGTCGACCGCCGCACCGTCCACATCACCGGACCGCACTGCATCCACCGACCGGTCATGACTCCCCGTGATTACGTGTTCGGAGAAAAAGTGGTCCGGGTCGTATCCGCGTTCGAGGATATAGAGAGCCGGAGAGATCCAGCCCGTGTGCGACATGACGTCGGCCGATGCGAATCGCTGTCCTCGGAGATCGAGCAATGAGGAGGTCCTCGACATGCTGGGTGCGAGGATGAGCGAACGATATGTCACGGCCCCATTCACCCGCGGGACAACGATCGCTTCCATCCCGAACTCCCGCTCACCGCGGACGAAGGCGTAGGTACAGACGAATGCCAGATCGCAGCGGCCATATCGGACGAGGTCATTGACCTCCGCGTAGGTCGATCGCTGGAGGAACACAGGTTGGCGTTTGAGGCGTGCGGCGAGATAGTCGACGAGGCCACGGTATATCCCGATGGATCTCTCGGGCGAGATGACCGGGGCAACGGCGACCCGCACGGGGAGAGATCGGGCAGTCGAGGGACTGGAGGTGACAACCTCAGTCTTGGGCTCGCTGAGATCGATCCACTGGTGTGGGGCGAGGCGGGCATCGTCACCGCTCTGGCGCACCTGAGAGACAGCTTCGTAAAGGGAGAGGGCACCGACGCCGAGCCCCAGCAGAATGAGGGCGGCGATACCTACCCGGCGGCTCGCACCGAGACCCTTCTCCACACCCACCGTGCTGCCTCTCATCCTGCCTGCCGATTCACGCGATTTCCAAACCCGTGGATGACCTCAGTGTCCGGAACACGATCGCGGAGACTTGGCAGCGAGTGCGCTCCATAGCCCACCTCAGCCTTCTGCCTCTTTCCATCCATACCTTACCACGCCCGGCCGATTTCGTGCCATCGTATCCCCGCCGCCACGGTAGCGTCTCAGAACCTGCGAAAAAATGTCAGCCTCGTCCGCTCGCTCACGCTCGCGGCTCTGCCGTCCGTTCCGAGTCAGAGCCGCGACCGTGAGGGAGCGGTTGCGGGGCGATTCCTTCACACCTTCTGAGGCGTTACTCGATCTCGGGCTGAGATTCGGTGTACACGCACACGGGCATGAGCGCAACGTCATCCTGAGGAGCCGGGCGAAGCCCGGTGACGAAGGATCTCCTCCATGGGC
>JACPPM010000175.1 GCA_016191015.1 Acidobacteriota bacterium
GCCGTGAGCAGGAGCATGTGATCCGAGGTGTCGCGCAGCAACTCGCCAAGCTTGTAGCGCAGGCTCTTGTGCGACTCGTCGGATGCCGACATGCGGTGCGCCTCGTCCACGATCACGAGATCCCAATGGACCTGGCGCAACCCCGGGAGGATCTCGGCGCGCTTCGCGAGGTCGAGCGAGGTGATGACCCGCCTGCGCTCGAGCCACTGATTCATGCCGAATTGGTCGCGGATGTCCTGCCCCTTGAGGACCAGAAAACTGGTATCGAACTTCTCTTTCAGCTCGCGCTGCCACTGGAAGGCGAGGTTTGCGGGGCAAACGATCAGGATGCGCTCGGCGAGGCCCCGCAGTTCGAGCTCGCGGATGAGCAGGCCCGACATGATGGTCTTTCCCGCTCCGGCGTCGTCGGCCAGCAGGAAGCGCACGCGCGCGAGCTTGAGCAGGTAGTCATAGACCGCTTCGAGCTGATGCGGCAGCGGATCGACGCGCGAGATCGAGAGCCCGAAGTAGGGATCGAACTCGTAGGCGATGCCAAGGGCATAGGCCTGGAGACCAAGCCGCAACAGGCGGCCGTCGCCGTCGAAAGAGTGCTCCGCGTCGAGAACCGTGAGTCGATCGAGATCGGCCGCTGTCAGCGTGACCTTTCGGAACCGCTCGGACTGCGTCCCCACCAGACCGACCACCCAGCTCAGCGGGCCGTTCCCAAGCACGGTCTCGACCCGCATCGGCTCGTTGAAGAGAGAGCCGGTGAGGATCTGACCGGGGCTGACGGCAGACAAGCGGGTCATTGTGCTGGACCTCCCATCAAATGTGACCACCCACTAAGGATGTTTCCCATGTTTGCCGCGCACAATGGTCTCGGAGCGCTGCGCTGGTGGCCTAAGGGATTGCGTTTGAGCTGCGGCGCGGTGAAGCAGAATACATTCCATAATCCACGCGCGCCGTCTGCTTCATGCGCTCGTTAGGTGGGGTTCGCAAGTCCGCCGGCGGTAGTTCATCATGGTACGACTGTTCGAGTGGTCACGCAGATTAGTGAGGGGTTCAAGCATGCCTGTGAATCGGGATAGCCTCTCTTGGGAGCAGACGAAGACGAGCGTGATCGTGACAACCACGACCTCACCCATTTGCCAGAACCAAGAGGAATCCTTGCCGAGGATACTCGGCGCCGTGCTTTGCCAAAGTGTCGTGAGATCTGGCATGTGTTACCCTCCGAGCTTCGGCAAATGCCGTACATAGGTTGTACAAATCATTTAATTAGAAGATTGGACGACAACGGCCTCCAACAGGTCAGCTAGTGTTTAGATGGTCTCCAGACAAGCCCGGTTTCTTGCCCTTCCTCCCAGACAATACGCGGCGTAGGAAACCGCGTCAACATGTTTCCCATCAAGGGCGTGCGGAACTCCTGTGGATCTTTTAGCCTCTTAGATGGTTTCTGCATTCATCGTGGTTCGCACGTCGTTATGTCCGAGGAGTCCCTGCACCGTCCGAATGTCATACCCGTGTTCGAGCAAATGAGTCGCAAAAGAATCGTGTTGACCTAGACAATAGCATATCTCTCCCAGCCTCAGTACCGCTCGAGGATTTCGTCGGCGATCGCCATTCGCGAAACCTCGACTGCGGTCCCGGCCAGTGCCAGGCCCTTGGCATCGCGGTACGCTCGCTCGCAGAAGCTGCCCTTCCGGTACCCGGCCCCGGCGGTGATCTGCAAGGCCATCCCAGCAACCTTCTCTGCGTTCTCGACGGCGAACACCTTGGCGCACCGGATCAGTGCCCGGGCGTCGGGTGACTGCGCGGCACGGGCCCAGGCGGCGCGCGAGGTGAGCAGATCGGCGGTCTGGCTGAGCGTCAGCATCTCGGCCAGTTTGAAGCGGACCTCCTGGCGGGCGAATATCTCCTTTCCGCCGCGTCGATGATGCCGGGCATGCTCGCTGGCAGCGTGGACGGTCCTTTCCATGAGCCCGCACGCGGCCACGGCGATTGAAAGGTCGGCGCTGAGCTGGTACCACGACCGCGCTGCGGTGCTGTCGAACGGGCCGAGCAGATGGTCGCGCGGGACCAGCACCTCGTCGAAGGCGAGATCGGAGATCGCGATGCCGTTAAGTCCCATGAGCTCGCTCCGGGCTGACGAAGAAACACCTTGCTGATCGGGCCCCACGAGGCAGATCGCATCGTGCCCCTCCAGGTGGGCAAACACGGCGACCCAATCCGCGATCGGGCCGTTGGTGACGAAGCACTTCCTTCCGGTGAGACGATAGGAGTCACCCTCCCTGGTGACATGGGCTGGGCCGATCTCGGCCTCCTCGCCGAGCTCCGAGAGCCCGACGGCACCGATTGTCCGGCCCTTGGCGAGCGGGTCGAGAATCTTTGCCCGCATGGACGCGTCCCCGAAGCACGCCACAAGCCCAGCAAACTCCGCTGTCGCTCGGACGGTCAGGAAAAGTGAGACCGAAGCGCGAGCGAGGACCCCGAGGTGAATCGACTCGGCGATCCCCTGCGTCGCACTTTCCGGATCGCTGCCCACGACAAACCCACCCGCTTCGGCCAGAGATTCTTGGATGGAAGCCACCGTACGCTTGAGGTCCGGAAGAGGCATCTGCTCAAAGGTGCGGATGAGCTCATCGCTCAACGGCTTGACCACGGCCGCGATTCTCTCTCGCACCCCGGTCTCGTGATCAGTCCAGGAGAAGTTCATCTCATTCTCCCTCCATGATCTTCGAGATGATCATCTTCTGGATGTCCGAGGTGCCTCCGCCGATCGGAGCAAGCCGGCTGTCGCGAAAGACGCGCTCGACATCGTATTCGTGGCAATAGCCGTAGCCGCCATGAAGAACCATCGCATCATTCGCGGGTTGCAGTGACCAGTCCCCGACGAAGAGCTTCGCGATCGCCGCTTCCAGATGGTTGACCGGGCGTCCCTGGTCCTTGCACCACGCGATGCGATAGACGAGAGTGCGAGCGGCCTCGACGAAAATCTTCAAATCCGCGATCTTGTGCTTGATTGCCTGGAAGGAGGCGATCGGCCGCCCGAATTGGTGGCGCTGCTTGGCGTAGCGGCAGCATCGCTCGATCAGAAAGTCCATCTGCCCGACAAACGGCGCGATCAGCGTGCACCGGTCCCATTCGACAGTCCGCATGGCAATGCGGAATCCGGCACCCTCTTCGCCCAGCAGGTTCTCTCGCGGCACAACGCAGTCCTCGAAGATGAGCTCGGAGGTCACCGACGTGCGCACGCCCATCTTGTGCAGGTTCCGGCCCGCCGAGAACCCGGGCGTGCCCCTCTCAACGATGAACGCGGAGATCCCCGCGTGTTCCCCTTCCGGATTGGTCTTGGCGAAGATCACGGCCACGTCTGCGATGGAACCGTTCGTGATGAACATCTTCGAGCCGTTCAGGACGTATCCGGCACCCCTGCGGTCGGCCCGTGTTTTCAGAGCAGCCACGTCCGAGCCGGCCCCGGGCTCGGTCAATCCCATACAGCCGATCCATCCGCCGCTCGCGAGCTTCGGAACGTACTTCCGCTTCTGTTCCTCGGTGCCGTGAGAGAAGATCGTGTCCGCGCAGAGAAAGGTGTGCGCCCCGTAGCTCAGCGTCAGTCCCCCGTCCACCCCCGCCTGACCCAGCGCCTCTCCCGCCACCACGCACGTCACGACGTCGGCTCCGCTGCCGCCATACTCGACCGGAAGATGCAGGCCGAGAATGCCGAAATCACCAAGCCGCTTCCAGGATTCACGATCGAATTCGGCGGCCAAGTCATGCTCGCGTACCCGTGGCACAATCTCCCCGCGTGCGAATCGGAGGACCTGCTCTCTGAAGGAGGTCTGTTCGTCAGTAAGGGAAAAATCCATGGGCTCCTCCCGCGAACCTGCATCTCAGGACGAAGCTGAAGCAAGCATAGGACGTGCCGCCAGAAGCGTCAAGGCCGAGGACCGAGGCCCAGGGGTTCCTTCGCGCATCCGGCGCTGCGGAGCTCCTGGGGCATGGCCATCGCGGTTGACCTGCGTCATGCCGGCGGCATAAGATCGGCGCCTTCGAGACGGCAGGAGGAGCTGTGGACATAGCAGCGGGTTTCAGCACGTTCCGCTCGGGCTTCACGCGCACGTTCTGGGTTGCCAACATCATCGAGCTGTTTGAGAGGTTCGCGTACTACGGCAGCAAGGCGGTGCTCTCGGTCTATCTCGCTCAACACATCGGCCTCGGTCCCCAGGTGGCCAACGTTCTGGCCGGCAGCGTCTTCAACACGCTCCTCTATCTGCTGCCACTCCTGGCCGGCACCGTCGTCGACCGGTTTGGATTCAAGCGGAGCCTCATGGCCTGCTTCTCGATCTTCTGCGTTGGCTACTTTCTCATCGGCCTCGCCGGCATGCCGGCTGGAAAGCCGATCGTGGATGCGATCGGCCCGAAGACATACATGCTCATCGCCTTGGTCATAACAGCCATGGGCGGCTCTCTGATCAAGCCCAGCGTCGTCGGTACGGTTGCGCGAACGACGACGGACTCGACCAAGTCCCTCGGCTATTCCATCTACTACATGCTCGTGAACATCGGCGGCGCCGTGGGACCGTTCCTCGCCGTCCCGGTTCGCCAGAACATCGGCATTGCGTACGTTCTCGTCATGTCCTCCGTCACGAGCCTCCTTCTGCTGCTGGCAACTCTCGCGTTCTACAAAGAGCCGCCGCGTCCGGCGGGCACGCCGCCTGCCACCTCGATGGCCAAGGTCCTCGAAAACATGATGATGGTCTTCGGGAACTTCAAGTTCATCAGCTTCCTCGTGATCTTCTCCGGGTTCTGGATCATGTTCTGGCAGATCTTCTATGCCTTGCCCTTTTACGTCTCGGACGTTCTGAAGTTCGACCGATTCGAGATTATCGAAACCGTCGACGCCTGGACGATCATTCTCTTGACGGTCGCTGCGACAGCGTTGGCGAAGGCGCTCAAGCCGATCACAGCGATGGTCCTCGGGTTCGCACTGGCCAGCTCCTCCTGGTTCCTCATGGTCTACACGCCACCTGCGTGGGCCCAGGTGCTCGCCTGGCCCGTCGTCTCGGTCATGAATCTCGTGCTGTGGCTGCTCGGGGCCATCGGGCTGCCGGTGACGACGATCGAGCTGACGCCGGTGATCGCGCCGGCCGCCTTCGGCCTCATGGTGTTCGCCATCGGCGAAGGCATCCAGGCACCGCGCTACTATGAATACGTCGCGGACCTGGCGCCGAAGGATCAGGTTGGCACTTACATGGGCTTCGCATTCCTGCCGGTGGCGATCGGGACGTTCATCGCGGGGGGGCTTGGTGGAAAGCTCGTCGCCTACTACATCCAGGGACCCGGCTCCTCAGCTCCCCAGAACATGTGGCTGGTCGTCGGCGCGGTCGGTATCGTCTCGACGGCACTCATGTTGGTTTACAACCGCTTCATCGCGCCTCGGAAAAAGTAGCCGCCGGCCGAATCGACCTACTCCACCCGGTTCAGCTCCAGCGTGCACAAATACGGCTCGGGCTCCTCATCGTAAAGGAGCGCGTGATTGCGCACGCTTCGCACGCTCAGGATTCGGAGAGCGGCGATCGCGGCGAGCATGATTGCCGCCGCGGAAACGAATCGAACGGCTGAGCCTTCCATGATCCACGCCTCGATCGACGCCATTCCATAGCCGTAGGCGGTGAATGCGAGCCAGTAGAAAGGCCAGCGCACGGTCATTCGCGCGCGGCCGGGCAGATATGCGCACGCGAATGGGATCTTGGTGAATCCCATGAGGAGGGCGTCGATGAGGAGACACGAGCACGCGAAGCCAACCCCCAGGTGGAAGACCGCCTCGCTCCACCCCCACTGCACCACATAGGCGGGGAACAGAAGGATCAGGATCGGGCAGGCTCCGCAGTAGAACATCGCCTTCCGCACACCCGTCTGGCAGGCCCTCGGTTCCTCCGTCACTGCCGATTGAAAGACCCAGTTCGCTCGCAGCTCGGCAGGAATCGCATACACCATTCGCAACCCGACGAGAACGAAGAAGGTGAGGATGAGCTGCATTGCGAGGAGCGGCGTGCGCTGTCCATCACGAGGCCCACCAGTCTGAGCGAGAAGGGCCATGAGGCCCTCGAATGCAATCATGAATCCGACACTGATGAATCCGATGAGGATCAGCCGATGGATGTGGCTCCGGCGGATCGTCTTCCCGACAAACAGGATGATCGCCCGGTCGAACGGGGTCCTGGCGAGGAGGGACTCGAAGAGCCACACGGCAACTTTGGGCGGGCGCAATCTGGTGCCGGCCTCTGCTCGTCGCGCCTCGCCGATTGTTCGGAACTTGTACAGGTAAGCGTAGAGGTAGATGAGGCACACGGTCGCCACAGACAGGCTCAGAGCGCCCAATGCGCGCCCGGCGAGGATCCCGAAGACGGGCGCCGTGCCACCACCGATCATCGTCTCATACAGCCCCAGACACCACAGTGGCGGGAAGAGTCCCATCGCGGTTCCGAGGCGATCGTCGCCCGGGTGGATCCCGGCCAGCATCCGGGGGGCGAGTGTGAAGAAGGAGAGCATGAGCAGGAACAGTGCGAACTGGAGCAGCGGCACGACCAATCGGACCGTTTCATTTCCGCAGAGGGTCGCGATCACACCTTGCACGGCGAGGATGGCAGAGAAGACGAAGGCCCCACCGGCGAAGACGGCGCACAGATGGGAAGCAATCGTCAATCCGTATACGCCGAGGCCCGAACCCGGCGGCATTGCCATCACCGGGTACAGGATCGACGAAACATTGCTGATCGCAACGAGAAACACGGCAGGAAACGAAAGAAGCATGACGATTTTGGCACCGAGCATCGTGCGAAGACGGATGGGGAGTGCCGCCAGGGTTGAGAAGTCCCGGCCGTCGAGGAGGAGCTCATCCCAGTGGAAGAGCGTGAGGAGCCCGATCAGGGTCATGGAGAGCGAGACGAACAAGAGCTTGTCGTCCCACGTGTACGGCTCGCGAATCCAATCCGGCAGCGTCGCCAGGTAGCTGTACTTGGGCATCACCAGGAGCGGGGCCAGCATCCCCGGAAGCGCGATGAACGCAAGCACATGACTGAATGTGACACTCAGCTCCCCCTGCTGCGACACCAGCTCGCTGTCCGTGATGCGCCTCAAGAATACATGCGTCAGAAGACCGAGCTGCCTCGGCTCGGCTCGCAGCTGCGACGCGACGCGAGCGCCAAGAGCTCTGCTCATCATCCTCCCGACTTCACGACAGTCAGTATCTTGTTGGCGGTCGTGACCGGATCGGTCTGAGCCGTGAGCTCGGAGAAAACACGCTCGAGCTTCGGCTGCTTCTGCAGCTCACACAACCTCTCGACCGTGTCTTCCGCCACCACCCGCCCCTTGCTCAGGATCAACACCCGGGCACATACTTTCTCTACAACCTCCAACAGATGGGAGCTGAAGAGGATCGTCTTGCCGTCGCGGGCCAGATCCGTGATCACCTCCCGAAGCACCATGGCAGACTCCACATCGAGCCCCGAAAACGGCTCGTCCAATATCAGGACGTCGGGATTATGGAGGATTGCGGCTGCGACAAGAACCTTCTGTTTCATCCCCTTGGAATAGGCGGCAATCGTCGCGAAGCTGTCGGGTAAGGAGAGCAGCTCGAGGAGTCTCGGGATCTTTTCGCCGAGGCGGCCTTCAGAGATGTGCCTCAACCTCGCAACCAGCTCAAGGTACTCCCGCCCCGTGAGGTAAGGATAAAGCGCCGGCTCCTCCGGAACGTAACCGAGCCGGAGTTTGTAGGCTCGCAGGTCTTCCTGGATGTCCTTTCCCTCGAACAGGACTTCGCCGCTCGTCGGCTTCAGAAGTCCGGTCACCATACCGACGGTTGTCGTCTTTCCCGAACCATTCGGGCCCAGGTACCCGAGTATCTCACCCGGGCGCGCCACGAAGCTGACTCCGTCCACCGCAGTCAGCGCTCCGTAGACTTTCGTGAGATTGCGAACCTCGAGCATGATTCCGCATTATCGACGGAATGCCGTCGGCCGCACAAGGCGCGGACCACCCATATGACCGCACCTTCGCGGCACCCCTGCGTTCTTCGAAGGTACTCGGTTCATTCTCGGCTCCGCCTCGAATGAAGAGCTCGCTGGGCTCCCAGGCCACGTGGACGTAGTCGTAGACGTAGACGTGGTCGTTGACGTGATCGTTCGGGATCCATCGTCCGCGTTTACGTCTACGCCCGCGTCCACGACTACGAATACAATATGCGGTCGGGTGGCCCTGCAGGATTCTCAGGGCGGATGGTGGATGGGCACCGCGGCGGGGCTCTATCGCTACTCCCGTTCAGCGCGCGTGGATGATCTCGCTCGGAGGCCTCCACGGCACATCTACCGCTTCGCTCCCGCTGGGGCGGTAGTGGACGATGTCTTCCACGTGTACGAGGATCGACGGGGGGGACATATGGATCAACGCCATGTCCAGCCGCGCGTCCCGTCCAGCATCGGCATGAGCGGGGACTCCCCTCCGACTTGAAGGGCCGTGATCGGCGCTCCGCTCGCGGTTCCGTTCGACCTCACCCGTTGCAGGATGACAGCCAGGTCCGATCCCACTTTGGTGCTGTAGTAGCCGCTCTTGCCGTCTTCCGTTATGAACGGCAACCAGTTGTAGACCCCTGGAGCGTCCGCAATGACTCGCTCGCCCGTCGCCCGAGAACCGTCGGGACGATACTTGCGCAGGAAGACACTTTCGCCATCCGCGCCGGGGACAAGCACTGTCGTCGATCCGTCGGGTCCGCCGCATTGGATGAATTACTGACAGGCGAGAGAGTGGGACCGTGTCGTAGGTTGCAAGAAAAGTGACGAGTGACGATACGGCCCTCACTACTGCAATTTCTCAGGGCGAAAGCGGCGACCCGAGCTGCACTGACACGGTCTTGTCGCCGCCGGCACGCTTGATGCGCAGCACCAAAAGGTCGCCGGGCTTTCGTGCCGCCAGTAGCCGAGTTAGGTCGACCGATTTCTTGATTCCTATCCTGGCGGACTCCATGATGATGTCGCCAGCCTGCAAGTCGGCCATGCCGGCCGGTCCGCCATCGTCGACTGTCGTGAAGACAACGCCCTGGCTCTCCTTGAGGGCAAGGGTCTTCTTTAACTCTTTGGTGATGGTCACATACTCGGCACCGAGCACCGGAAGCCAGGGCCTCCGGAGAAGGAGACGTTCGTGATTCTCTTCGACGTGATCGTCGATGGCCTTCGCCAGCTCGCCAGCGGCAATCCGCCACATAGAGGTGCTGCTGGTCTTCGAACCGGACAGCGTCGTAGTCTGATCCCCTTCCACTACGTTCGCGATCACAGTGTACCTGATTTCGGGTATGATCGAGTTGAACAGATTCCGGGTCGGATCGGAGCTGTAGCTCTGCTGCTTCTCCGATTTGCGCTCTACAACGTCCACGACGAGTTCAGCCTCCTCGCGACTCTCCACCACCTGGACCCAGCGGGCTGCTCCCGGTAAACCCTCTTTGAGATCGCGCACCGAGTCTACTGGGGTGCCAGTGACAAAGACCCTGATCTTTGGACTCGGCTGTCCGGGACTTGCTGGCGCGAGGCGCGCAGTCTGTGTCTGGCCGGAACCTGCCTGATCCGCAGCAAGATTCGACCCTGGAGTCGGTGCGAGTGCATCAGTTGTGGCCAGACTCGACTCGTCCTTGGCCACTTCGGTGATCTCGCTGGCCGCCTTAGCAATCTCAACGAGTTTAATGCAGGGTTCTTCCTTGCCCTCCTTGCTTTCTGTGTTCGATTTCTCGATTTCTTTGACAACAGCACCAGGAAGCGCGGTGACGAATGAAACGACAAACACAATGGAAACGAGTCCAGTAGGCATGAGTCTCCCCTCGTAAGGCTATTCTGTGCTGACGCTCATCGGTATTTCGATGAGTCTGTTGACATCAAGGCAAACAATAGGCGCGGAGAGGTTATGAAGTCAATCTGTTCATTTGTCATGCTCCCAGCAGACGATCCCGCCGCGCCGACCGAATTGAAGCACCTCAAGAGTCTCTCACGGTGCGACTTATCGGGCGAAATCACGCGACGTGTGCAGTGATCCAAGAAGACAGACGGGGCTCTCGCTGTAACGCGAATCGTGAAGGAGTCGTCAATCTCCTCGACTGCGATCATCTGAAGGGCTACATACCTTCCGTATTGTCCGACCGGCAAGGATGCCTTGGCTCGGTCCCCTCTTCGCGTCCAAACTACATCGCTCAGGCCAACAAATTCCTTATCAACTCCGCGCCGCGCGACAAGTCCTTGGCCGTGAGCTCCACGACCCGCCACCGCGCCCGTGGCCGGAGCAGGTGCGGCCCTACGGGTTGGCCAAGATGATGCTGATCACACTCTGCACGGCGAGGATGGCAAAGAAGACGAAGGCCCCACCAGCGAAGACGGCGCACAGATGGGAAGCAATCGTCAATCCATACGGGCCGAGTCCTGACCCCGGCGGCGACAAAATCCCTCTGTTTCACCCCCTTGGAATAGGCGGCAATCGTCGTCAAGCTGTCGGGTAAGGAGAGCAGCTCGAGGAGTCTCGGGATCTTTTCGCCGAGGCGGCCTTCGGAGATGTGCCTCAACCTCGCAACCAGCTCAAGGTACTCCCGCCCCGTGAGGTAGGGATACAGCGCCGGCTCCTCCGGAACATATCCGAGCCGCTGCTTGTAGGCTCGCATGTCTGCCTGGATGTCCTTTCCCTCGAACAGGCCTTCGCCGCTCATCGGCTTCAGAAGTCCGGTCACCATACCGACGGTTGTCGTCTTTCCCGAACCATTCGGGCCCAGATACCCGAGTATCTCACCCGGGAGCGCCGCGAAGCTGACTCCGTCTGCCGCGACATGTTGGTAGGAACTGGCCGCTTCGCAGCCTAGTAGAAACCGAACGCCGGGTATGTTATTCTCTCGCAAGCTGGCGATGCGGCACAACAGCCGGCTGGAGGTACCGTGGCGCCAGACAGATCCCCCGATGAATCGACCCGCGATGAGAAACCAGTAGATGCGCCCCGTTCGCCGCGAACCTCCTCGATCGACCCTGGCGGGCCCTATGCTCGCTATGTCCTCGGTGTCCTGACCCTCGTTTACGTGATCAACTTCCTCGACCGCCAGATCCTGTCCATACTGGCCGAGCGCATCAAGGCGGACCTGCACGTGACCGATGCTCAGATGGGGTTTCTCTACGGCACGGCGTTCGCGGTGTTCTACGCGATATTCGGAATCCCGCTAGGCCGGCTCGCGGACGTCTGGGATCGACGGCGACTCATCTCCTGGGGCCTCACGTTCTGGAGCGCCATGACGACGCTGTCGGGTCTCGCGCAGGGCTTCGTTCATCTTGCGCTCGCGCGGATCGGCGTCGGCGTGGGCGAGGCGAGTGCCAGTCCAGCTGCCTACTCGCTCCTGTCCGACTGCTACCCGCGAGCGCGGCGGGCGACGGTGCTGGCGCTGTATTCGAGCGGCATCTACATCGGATCGGGTCTCGGACTTGGGATCGGCGGCCTGATCGTCGACCGGTGGGACGCCGCATTCGCGGGCGGAGTCTCCCCGTTCGGGTTGAGGGGCTGGCAGGTGGCGTTTTTCGTCGTCGGGGTTCCGGGGCTGCTTCTGGCGCTCTGGGTGAGGTCATTGCGTGAGCCGCAGCGGGGCACGATCGATGGAATCATATCGGCGCCTGAGGCGCATCCGTTCCGGGAATTCTTCAGGGAGATGTCGTCGGTCTTGCCTCCGCTGACCATCTTCAGGCTGCGACAGCTCGGCGCCACCCCGCGCACGATCGGGCTCAACGTCGCGTCGGCGCTCATGCTAAGCCTGGCAGCGATTCTCTTCACTCGCCTTCTCGGCACTCCAGCTCAATGGTGGTCTCTGGCTCTCGGTGCCTACGCCGCCGTTTCCTGGAGCCAATCGCTCGCGATTCGGGACCGTGCCGGCTTCGCTCTCATTTTCCGTACACCCGCCCTGCATTTTTCCAACTTGGGCTTCGCGTTTCTCAGCTTCACCGGATACGGGACAGGCTTTTGGATCGCCCCTTTCTTTGTGCGGATTCATGGCATGAGCCCGACGCGTGTCGGCCTGCTCGTCGGAGGCGCGGCCGCGGTCGGAGGGTGGCTCGGCGTCAGTTTCGGCGGGTTCCTCGCGGATCGCCTGCGCATGAAGGATCCACGCGGGAGGCTGTACGTCGGAATGCTGAATGCGATCCTGCCACTTCCTCTGACACTCGCCATGCTTTGGACGCCGGATACCAGGGTGGCCTTCGTGCTGAGCTTGCCGCTTTACGTCATGAGTGCCCTGTGGCTCGGGCCAGGCACCTCGACCGTCCAGGATCTCGTCCTGCCGCGCCTGCGTGCGGTCGCCTCCGCCGGATTCCTCCTCGTCGTCACCCTGGTCGGGCTCGCACTCGGCCCTTACACGATGGGCCGGCTGAGCATGGCCACGGGTGACCTGCGATGGGGCATCTCGATCGGGCTCACAGCCAACCTCGTCGCCTTCGTCCTCCTTCTTCTCGCAGCGCGAGACCTACCGGCCGCCGAGTCCACACGAATCGAACGGGCGGTCGCGGCAGGAGAACCGATCTGATCGCCGCCGGCTGACGATTCGTTCCCGCTTATCCTGAGAGAAACTCGGGAGATCTCGCCTCCTTGCTGCGGCTACTGAGCTGCAGCTTGACTGGCCTCGGACACAGACTCGTTGACCACCGCGTCGGGCACCTCGTTTTTGATCGGAGGCGTGCTCTTCAGGTAGGCAAGAATGGCCTTCAGATCTTCATCGGACAGGCTCCCTACCGATGACCACGGCATGGGAGGCAGGATGGGCCGGCCGGCACCCAGATGCAGTCCGGATCTCATCGCCCCCACGAACATCGCGTCGTCCCAAACACCCATGCCTGTTTCTTCATCCGAGGTGAGATTCGCTGCGAAGCTGATCCCCCACGGACCCGCCCAGGCCGTCCAACTCGTCGACACGGCAGCCCCCCACGGGCCCGGCGAAAACTGAGGAACCGGATCGACGGAGAGCGAGGCGGGATGCCCTGAAAGAAAAAGCGCAGGATCCGGCTCAGGACCGGACTTTCCCATCTTCCTCGGTGTATGACAATCACCGCAAGCCATGGCGGACACGAGGTACTTTCCGCGTTCAACCGGCGAGGGCTTCGGCTGTTCCTCCGGCGCCTTGGCGCACCCCCACATCGTGACCACGGTTATGCTGATCAAAACGGCGTTGGCGCAGGGCCTCATGTCTCCTCCCTTCGAAGCCGGAAGAGAATGAATCTACCGGAGCACTGGCCACTTCTCAAGGCCCAGCACACTAGCCCGTGCTCCCGGTCAGCGTACAGAAATGGTATCCTTCCGAGTGGGAGAAGGCTGCTGGAACATGCATGTGGATGGGAAGGTGTGTACTGATGCGGAGGACGCACCGAACCTGAGCGATGAATCCGATCTCCACCACGGTCGGCGGATCGGAGGATCCGTGTTGATCTCTTTGGCTGATTCTCTGCAGGAATCTCCGGTGCGGCGGCATCTCCTTTTCGGCGCCGCGGCGGGGGTGTCGATTCTGCTGCTCGGGTACCACTTCGGAGCGTTTGACCAGAGCATACACATTCCTTTTCTGAAGAAATTCGCGGACCCCGGGCTCTATCCGGGAAACGAAGACTTCTTCAAACTCCGCTTCCAACACTACTCCTACTTCTGGTTTCTGTTCCTGCCGCTTCAGCGAGCGGGACTGCTCGAGCCATCGATATTCGTGGCTCACGTCCTTGCGACCTACCTCACCTTCTGGGCGGTGTGGACCCTGAGCATGACTCTGTTCCGCGACCCGCTGGCCGGCCTCATCAGCGTCTTCTCCTTCATCGTCCCGCATTTCGGGTTCTCCGGATTCCCGACTTTGGAGTGGAGTCTCCTGAATCGGACGGCGGCACTGCCGTTTCTCCTCTGGACGATCAACCTCTTTCTGCTTCGGCGGTACGCGACCGCATTCGTTCTCCTTGGGCTGCTTGCAAACATCCATATCCTCTCGGCCGCCTATGCGGCCAGTCTCTTCCTCCTCGACCTTGTCCGGCAGCACCATGCGGACGCCCTGCGGCGGGCTTTCTACGGGGTTCTCATCCTTGTCGCGGGCGCAGCGCCTGTCTTGCTATGGCGGTTCACCAGTCCCTTCTCCGGTGCGGCCACGAGCCCCGAATGGTTCCCGATCATCTCGCAAGGCATGTTCTTTCACCTGTTCCACCTGATCGCTCCGTATCCACATGTTCTTCTGATCAGCGCGAGCGGGGCGGGTGCTCTCGGGCTGTTCATGATTTCGATCCGCCGCGGGTTGTCCGTCCACGACGGAACGGCTCGGGTTTTCATCGCGGGCACACTCATTATCATCGCAACTCAACTGGTCGTGACACACACGCGCCCGCTTACGATCCTCATCCAGTCGCAGATCATGAGGGTCGGCCTGATCGCACTGATACTCGGGTACCTTTACTTTTCCGGCCATCTGGCGGCCCGGCATCGAGCGGGTGAGCTGGCCGGATGGGATTTCGCCTGCCCGTTGTTGGGGGCGGCCGTCAACGTGACGCCGGTAGCGGCGCTCGGAATCTGGACGATCCAGCGTTTCATTCGGGCGGCACGATGGCGCCGGGGACTCGGCTTCGTGTCAGTCGCGGGATCGTTCGTGCTGACTCTGTCCGCCCTCAGCCATTATCGCGCCTGGATACCGGGTGTGTACCTGGAGGGACGCGCCACCCCATGGCGAGATGCCCAAGTGTGGGCCCGAGACCACACCCCGCGCGATGCGGTATTCATCACGCCCCTTCATCTCTGGTGGCTCCACGAATCGGACTGGCGTGTTTTCTCGGAGCGGTCCCAGGTCGTGTCTCTCTCGGATTTGCTGGAGATCGCTCTGGTTCCGGACTATGTCGAGGAGTGGAAGCGGAGATTCGATTCCTTGGCTCCGGGCGCGCTCGCGAGATTCCGCGGCGATTATCTCGAGAACTTGCGATTGACGAAGGCTGCATACGAAAGCCTCTCGGACGGGCGGCTCGCGGAGATCGCCGGCAGGTATGGGGTGTCCTACGTCGTCGTCGAGAAGCCTCAGATCAGGACTTGGCCCGTGGTCTACGAAAACCAGCGCTTCGTCATCTATCGGATCGATCGTTCCAATCTTTCGGATTGAGAGTGCCGACAGTGGTGCATCTCGCCGTCGTCATCCCCGTGTTCAACGAAGCAGCCTGTATCGATGAGGTTCTCGAATCCTGGCGAATCCAACTCGATGGCATGTCGATCGAGTACGAGATTCTGGTCTTGGACGACGGGTCCAGTGACAACACGGCGGCTCTTGTCGATGGGATGGCTGCCCGGTGGCCGCGGCTCCGGGTGGCGCGCGAAGAGCACGCTGGCCACGGCCCGACGATCCACAAGGGGTACACTCGAGCACGGGGAGATTGGATCTTGCAGATCGACGGCGATGGTGAGGTGGATCCCGAGGATTTCGAGAAATTCTGGGCGCTGCGCGAACGGTTCGATCTGGTCATCGGCAGGAGGATCGGGCGGCGGGCCGGGGCATCGCGCCGAATCGTCTCGGTGATCGCGGCATTTTCTGTGCGGCTCCTCTTCGGTCCCGGCGTCTCCGATCCCAACTGTCCCTATCGCCTCTGGAAGCCGGCAGCTCTGCAGAATTTGCTCTCCGCCGTTCCCCAGGCGCGCTTCGCGCCGAACTTGCTGCTCACGGCGCTAGCTCTGCGTCGGCACCTCCGCATCCACGAGGAGCCGATCAGCGCCCGTCCGCGACGCGCTGGAACGACCTCGCTTCTCAGGTGGAAGCTCTGGCGGGCGGCATTCAGCACCGTCTTCGGTCTTGTTGCGCTCGCGATCGACATCAAACACAGGCGTGAACATGCGTGATCCCGGGAGAGTCGTGATCATCGGTGCGGGGCCGACCGGCTTGGCGGCTGGGCATCGTCTGCACGAGCTCGGCCACAGGGACTTCCTCATCCTGGATGGCCGAAGCGTCCCTGGCGGGCTCGCGACCAGCTACCTGGATGCGCGCGGATTCACATGGGATGTCGGGGGCCACGTCCAATTCTCCCACTACGAGGCCTACGATCGTCTCCTGGACAAGGCAGTGCACGGTGGCTGGATCGAGCATCGGCGCAGCGCCTGGATCTGGTTCAAGAACCGGTTCATCCCATATCCCTTCCAGAACAACCTTGGGCATCTGGACGAAGAGGACCGGCACAGATGCCTCGAGGGCCTCGAGGCGGCGAACAAGGGACGACCCAACGCTGAGCCGCGCAATTTCGGAGAGTGGATCCCTCGCACGTTCGGCACCGGAATCGCGGAACTGGTCCTAACCCCGCTCAACCTCAAAACATGGGGATACCCGCTGGAGTGGATGGGGACCTCGTGGGTGGGCGATCGCGTGGCAGTGCCGGACATCGAGCGCATCAGGGAGAACATCCGGAGTGGGCGCAATGATGACGGCTGGGGACCCAATCAGGCTTTCCGGTATCCGAAACGTGGAGGCACGGGTGCCATCTGGAAGGGTGTCGCAGCGCTGATACCCGAGGAGCATCTGCGGCTCGGCGGATACGACGTCCTGGCCGTCGATGCACACGCGCGCACGGTTGTCTGCGGCAATGGGTCGGTCCATCCGTGGGACACCGTGATCTCGACCATGCCGTTGGATGCGCTGTGCCGATCGATCTCAGATCTCCCGACGCCGGGCCGGCGAGCAGCGGGCGAGCTGCGTCACAGCGCCATCCACATCATCGGAATCGGACTTCGCGACGGGCGGCCATCGGCGCTCGATCAGAAGTCGTGGATGTACTTCCCGATGGGCAACAGCCCGTATTTCCGCGCCACGGTGCTTTCAAACTACTCGCCCTCTCTCGTTCCCGAGGAACCCGGACACTGGTCCTTGATGTGTGAGGTTTGCGAATCGCCATTCAGACACGTGGAGGGGGACACGCTCGTCGCGGAGGTGATTCGCGGCCTGCGCGAGGACGGGCTCCTTCCTGTCGACGCCAGGATCATCAGTACCTGGCACCACCGCGAGGAGTACGGCTACCCCACGCCGACGGTCGGGCGGGATGAGGCCATTCGCGTGGTCATGTTCGAGCTCGAGAAGCGCAACATCTTTTCGCGCGGACGCTTCGGAGGATGGAAATACGAAGTATCGAACCAGGACCATTCGGCCATGGCCGCGATCGAGCTCGTCGACCGCCTTCTCCTGGACAAACCGGAGAGCACCCAACGCGGCTGAGCCGCAACCTGCATTGGTTGCGTCTCCACCGCGCGTGAGAGCGTGGAGCGTGGAGAGTGAGAGCGTTCTCCCGAGCCACATCGATCGGCCGAGACGACCGCTCCGTTCCTGCATTCCTCCCCTCCTGCTTTCCTGAGAGGAGCTCGGAAGACCTTGCCGCCTCAAATTCCTTGCCATTTCGTGTCAACACTCAACTTCCTAGAC
>JACPPM010000166.1 GCA_016191015.1 Acidobacteriota bacterium
GCAGATGTCGCCGATTGCTTCGCGCCGACCCGAGAGTGAGGAGCAAGTTGCTCGTCGGTTGAATGCTGGAAGAATCTGCGTAATCTGCGCGGAAATCTGCGCCATCTGCGGTTTCGCACGGAACGGCCTCGCCCGAGTCGGAGCCTCGGCTTTGCCGCCGCCCTGGGTGCTCGCGAGCTGCCGTTGACAACACGAGCCCACGGACCTATATTGCAGCATCTGGCGCGCAAGTATCCAAGGTAACAATGTGCTGCTGACCGCCCAATGGCTAACAGCTTTTTCCCAAGGAGAACCGCATGAATAATCCCTGGCGTCGACTCCTCTCTCTCATCTGTCTCGTCTGCCTGCCGGCAGGTGCCTGGGCGCAGACGACAGGTGGCATCGTCGGACGCGTGGCGGACGAATCCGGTGGGGTATTGCCTGGTGTGACCGTCGTCGTGGAGAGCCCCGCGCTGCAGGGCACGCGGACCGCCACGACAGATCTCCAGGGGGCGTACCGGGTCCTGTTGCTGCCCCCCGGCCAGTACACGGTTTCCTTCACCCTTGAGGGGTTCGCATCCGAGACGGCCGAGTCGATCACGGTCAGCTTGGGGCGCGACACGACCCTGAATCCGGTGATGCGCCTGCCGAAGACGACGGAGACGATCACCGTCGTCTCCGATGCGGCCATCATCAGCACCACATCCACGACCCTGGGGTCGAATCTCTCCGAGCGGGAGATCCAGACGCTGCCGACGGGCCGCAACTACTCGTCGATCGTGCAGGTGGTACCGGGAGTCGCCTCGGACTCCAACGCAGAGAATCAGTCACAGAGCACGATCACCGTCTACGGCTCCTCGGGCGCCGAGAACACGTTCTATATCGATGGCGTAAATACCACGGGCGTAGAATACGGCTTCCAGGGCAAGGAGCTGAACTACGAGTTCATCCAGGAGGTCGACGTCAAGACCGGCGGATACGAGGCGGAGTACGGCAAGTCGACCGGCGGCATCGTCAACGTGATCACCAAATCGGGGGGTAACGAATTCCACGGTGATCTCTTCACCTACTACGACAACGACTCGCTGCAGGCCACCCCCGGGGCGATCGTCTCGACGGCTGGAGAGGTCGCGGGTTTCACCAAGAAGGACTACGGAGCCGACGTCTCCGGGTACATCGTCAAGGACAAGCTCTGGTTTTTCGCCGCGATCGACCGCGTGAACAACACGACCTCGAACGTGCTGCCGGCGGGACCGCAGGCCGGAAAGATCGTCGAATCCGAGAGCGTCCGAGACCTGGGTGCGTTCAAGCTGACGTATAACCTCAAGGAAGGGCACTCGCTTGTCGGGAGTTTCTTCCAGGACCCGCGCACCGACACCGGCGCGATCAGCGATGCCGACCATTCCCTGAATGGATCGCCCGAGACATACATGGGCGAGCAGAAATACGGCGGCCGCGACTTCGCAGTGCGCTATGACGGCGTCATCGGCAGCGACTGGCTCGTCTCGGCTCAGATCGCACGGCACGACGAAGAGAACTCGATCGGCCCCGAATCCGCGGCCGGCGACAAGATCGAATACCGCGATGTGCAGAGTGACTTCTACCAGACGGGCGGGTTCGGACTCATCCAAACCAAGGACTTCTCCCGGACATTCGCCGGAGGCTCGGTCACCAAGTTTCTTCAGGGCCACGAAATCAAGACGGGATTCGAGTACGAGATCGAGAAGGCCAACGTCATAAAGCGGATGTCGGGTGGGCAGCGTGTGGACGTGCTCGCCAACCCCGTCAATCCGGATAGGCCCATCTACCGTCACTTCTATTGGACCACAGCGGACGCGACCGTTGGAAACGCCCCGACCTCGGCGCTCGATGCCGAGCCCGAGCACAAGAACACGACCTGGTACATCCAGGACCGTTGGTCACTCCGACCAAACTTCACCCTCAACCTCGGCCTCCGCTGGGACCGCCAGCAGATCTTCGACCGGTTCGGTGTCGAGCAGATCGACATGAAAAAGGACTTCGCGCCACGCGTGGGGTTCGTATGGGATCCCAAAAACGACACGCACTCCAGGGTGTTCGGCTCGTACGGGCGCTACTACGAACAGGTCCCAATGGATCTCGTCATCCGCTCATTTTCACTGGAACGTCAGGCGCGCATTTTCAACTATGATCCAGTGAGCACGACCCCGGACGCCGGTGCGGAATCCGACGTGGGCGCCGAGTCTGGAATCCTCGGCGGGTACACCGAGCCGGCCGACCCGAATTTGAAAAACCAGTACATCAACGAATTCATCGTCGGGTACGAACGTGAGGTCAGACCGAACATCGCCGTCGGCTTCAAGGGCATCTATCGGTACTACGGTCGAGTCATCGAGGACTTTCTCAGCCCGAACCCGATCACGGGGGAGCTCGACGGTACCTATAGCATCGGCAACCCCGGCGAAGGAATTATGCAGTACGTTTGGAACTTGGACTTTGGGAACAACCCGCTGAAGTTCGCCGCGCCGAAGGCTGAGCGAAAGTTCACAGGGTTGCAGATCGACGTGACGAAGCGCTTCTCGAACAACTGGCAGGGGATCGCCTCGTACATGATCTCCACGATCGACGGCAACTACGACGGCGAGTACGCTCCGTTCACCAACGTTGGAGCCGATCCGAACATTTCCGCCATGTACGACTACTACGATTTCTTCACCAACGGCAGCGACCTCACGAAGATCACCAACGACGGGCCGCTATCGAACGACCGCCGCCACCAGTTCAAGGCCTCTGGCGTCTACATCACCCCGTACAAGGTCTCCATCGGCCTCTCGACATACATCAAGAGCGGCACGCCGCTGACTCGCTACGGATTCTCGGACGCTTATGGCCGGTACGAGTTCTTTTTGACCAAGCGCGGCGACGAAGGGCGATCGCCCTGGATCTACGACGCGGATGTCCACGTCGGCTACCCTGTCCAGGCAGGCAACATTACAATCAACCTCATGGCCGACATCTTCAATATCCTCAACCGGCGCCGCCCGATCCTGCTCGATCAGCGGTGGGGACTGCAGGAAGCGGACAATGCACTGCCTACCCCGCCGAACGACAACTACGGCAAGCCAGTGCTGCGCACGCCTCCGACTTCGATGAGATTGGGCGTGAGAGTCAGCTTTTAGTGTCTTGGAAGTTGAGTGTTGACACGAAATGGCGAGAAACCTGTTCACCGCAGAGACGCAGAGGTCGCGGAGAAAGATTCCCCCTCTGCGCTCTCCGCGCCTCTGCGGTGAAACGGCATCCCCATGAGCCCGCCGCTCTTGGTTGCGGCTATGCCGCGTTAGGAAGAGGGGCTTGGGACTAGGGGCTAGGGGCTAGGCCGGACCACGGGGTCATGAGCCTGGCCCCCAACGCGGCGGAGCCGCACGTGAGAGCGTTTTTCCGAGCCACTCTGATCCGTCCGAGGCGACTGCTCCGTTCCTGCATTCCTCTCCTCCTGCTTTCCTTAGAGGGATCGGGAGGATTCAGCATTCCCCAACGTCTTGCCACCTCGTGTCAACACGCAATTTGTAAGACACCAATCCTTCTCCAAGATCGTCATCCTGAGGAGCCGGCTGAAACCCGGCGACGAAGGATCTCACACAAACTTGAAGAGCCCTGCTTGAGATCCTTCGGGCTTCGCCCTCAGGATGACACGATCGCAGGCGCGTGAGACAAGGTCGACGGCGAACCGCCCTGATCGCGCTCGCGGCGATCGTGCTTGTCGCTGGCATCGGGGTGTTCCTCCGCACGCGACACACGACGGGGCCATCTGCCGGGAGCGGGTCTGTGATCTTCGTCGGCCTCGACGGCGCGGACTGGCAGTACCTCGACGTGCTCATGACGCGGGATGTCATGCCGAACCTGCGCGAGCTGGTTGCGACCGGTCATGGCGGTGCCCTCACCACCGTCCATCCTCCCCTGTCTCCTCTTGTCTGGACAACGATGATGACAGGCGTGAGCCCGCTGGAGCACGGCATCCTCGACTTCACTCGCATCAGCCCCGCGAACGGGGCTCAGGAGCCGATCACGAGCGACGAGCGCCTCCGGCCGGCGATCTGGAACATGGTCGATCGTAACGGCGGCAGTACCGCTGTGATCGGGATGTGGGCGACCCATCCGGCCGAAGAGATTCGTGGGTTGATTGTCTCAGAGCGTGTCACGGGCGCCTTCGGCAACGCAAAGCTGCTTCCGGCCGGAGCTGTGTACCCGCCTGCCGCCCGGAAGTCGGTCGAAGCGCTCGCCACAGAGGCCGACCAAGCTGTCGATCTGAAGACCATGCAATCCTACCTGCCATGGCTGGGACCCAGCCAGTACCATGACGCCGCCGTCGCGCCGGACCCCTATTCGCATCCCGTCAGCGCACTCCACAGGATACTCATCGAAACGAACCTCGTCACCGCGCTCGCCGCCCGCGAGATCACCCGGGAACACCCGCGGCTGACGATCGCCTATTACCAGGCCACCGACGTCGTCGGCCACGTGTTCGCCCCGTACGCTCCGCCGCGGCAGTCGTCGATCACCCAGGAGGATTTTGAACGATTCGGAAGGGTGCCCGAGCTCTACTTCCGCGAAATCGACCAGATCCTCGGCCGGTATCGCGCGATGGCCGTGTCCACCGGGGCCGTTCTCATGATCGCATCCGACCACGGCTTCTCCTGGATCGAGTCTCGCCCGGCACGGCTCTCGAGTGTCGCTCCGGCAACAGCCGCGAAGTGGCACCGCGATGAGGGAATATACCTGCTGTGGGGGGACGGCATCGCTCCGGCACCAGCTCACCCCGGCCGCGGCAGTGTCTCGCAAGTCTGCTCCACCCTGCTCGCGCTTCTCGCGATGCCGCCCGGAAAGGATCTCGAATGGACACCTCTTCCCGGCGCTCCCCCCCAAGTCGGCGCAGCTGTCGACTACGCGGCCACGTATGAACGCCGGCAGGCCGCCATGCCGGCGCCCGATGATGTCGCCGCCTCCGAGCAGCTCGAAAAGCTGCGCGCCCTCGGCTACATCGACAAGACAGCGACCGCGGTGCGATCGGGAAGCACCTCGACTCGGACCGCGGCTTCATTCAACAACGAGGGGCTGATTCGACGCGATGGGGGCGACACCGCCGGTGCGGCCTCCGCCTTCGAGCGAGCGCTGGAGATCGCGCCGGACTACGCATCGGCCTGCTGGAACCTCAGCGAGCTGCTCTTTGCCGAAGCGCACGATCTCGACCGCTCGGACCGCCTCCTCATCGCCGCGCTCTCACACTCAGTCGCCGATGGCATCAAGCTCCTCATCGGACGATGCCTTCAGTACCAGAAGGCCGGCCGCATCGAAAGATCGGTCGATCTTCTCGACCGCGCCATCAAGATCAAGCAGGACGATGCCGACCTGAGGATCCTCCGGGGACGCTACAGCCTCGAGCGCCAGGACTGCCGTTCGGCCGCCGCGGATTTCGAGGCTGCAACGCGGCTGGCCCCGGAGAGCGCCATCGCGCACGCATCCGCCGGCGTCGCCAACCTCTGCCTCGGCGACCGCGCGAAAGCCGCGTCGTCGTTCCGCCGCTCCCTCGAGCTCGACCCCAACCAGCCACAGATCCGCGCCTCCCTCCAGGAGATCGAAGTACGACCTCAATGACGCGCGGTGCGTGTCTGTTGTGTACGTGCCCATCATTTGACTTTGGCGTGGAGCACCCCTATAAGTGGAAATCGATCCGCATCATCCGGTCTCCTTGGAGGTCTCATGTCATTCGACTTTCTCCGCATCAGCGCACCACGCCTTTCAAGCTGTTTGGTCGCAGCGGCTGTCCTGGTCGTCCTCCTCACGGCGAATCAACCGGGCTCGGTGAGTGGCCCGGAGCCGGGTGAGGGAAAGGACAGACGCGGCTCCTCGGGCCGCTCATACGCAGCGGAGACAGTTATTGAGCGGCTGCCGTCGGCTTCGCTTGAGTCTGCCGGGTTCGATTTCGAGCGAGTCTGGAGCGGGTATGACGACTGGGAACCGGCGTTGGCGGCCGATCCGGGATCTTCGTACGTCTACCAGATGACCACGCGTTACAACGGCCCGGCCGCGTGCAACGGCTGCCCTTTCCCGGTGATCGTGTTCCGTAGCTCAAGCGACGGCGGGGCGACCTGGAGCGGCGACAAGTTTCTCGCGGTCACAAAGAAGAAGCAGAACGACCCCGAGATCGAAGTGGCGTCGGATGGGACGATCTTTGCCGCGTGGATGGACGACTACACACCAGGAGTCAAGTTCACCAAGTCGACGAATCGCGGCGCTTCCTGGTCCACGCCGATCGGATTCACTGGAAAGGGCAAGAAGCCGAACTGGTCGGATAAGCCGATTCTCGCGATCTCGCGCGACGGGCGCGACGTCTATGTGGCGTTCAATGCGAGCAATAGCTATGTGGTTTCCTCACACGACTACGGCCAGACCTTCTCGAAACCGGTCAAGACCAACAGCGACAGCCGCTACTGGTTCCACACGGGCGGCGTTGTCTCGGGCGGGTCCGTGCATTTCGCGGCGGTCGATTTCAGCCAGGACTACACGGGCGATTCGCATATCAACGTCCAGAAATCGTCGAACGGCGGGCTCACTTGGACAACAACGCGCGTGGACAGCTCCCGTGAGATGCCTGCGTGCGACTGGGCGCTCGGGTGTGAGCTCGGGTTTTTCGGCCCGTCGGCCGCCATCACCGCCGATGCCGCTGGCAAGCTCATGATCGCCTACAACGCCGGCAGCGTCGCCGGCGCCCCCCAGAAGCTATACGCGCGGACATCGACGAACGGGGTGAGCTGGAGCGCGCGTTCAGAGGTGTCGAACGGATCATCCACCGTCAACAACGGCTTCCCTGCGCTGGCGGCCGGCCCCACGGCTAACGACTTTCGCCTCGCCTGGCAGGACGACCGCAACGGCAGCACCACGGCCTGGAACGCCTGGTACCGCCGCTCAACCGACGGCGGCTCGACGTGGGGCGCCGCCGTGAGGCTCTCGGATCTGGGCTCTGGTGCACCCTATAAGAGCAGCAGCGGGCATAAGTTCCCGTATGGCGACTACTTCGAGATTGCGACCGATTCAGGGGGTCGCAACCATGTGATATGGGGTGAGGGCGACAGCTTCACCGGCCCCGGCGGCAGCTGGTATACGCGCGGGCGGTACTAGTTATTGTCGATCTGCGCCTTCTGCAACCTGCCGCTGTAGTCGACGTAGATCGATTTCCACTCGCTGAAGATGTCGAGCACCGTCATACCGCCTTCGCGGTGGCCGTTGCCGGTCTGCTTGGTTCCGCCGAACGGCAAGTGCACCTCGGCGCCGATCGTCGGACTGTTCACGTATGTGATCCCCGCATCAATGTCCCGCATGGCAACGAAGGCGTTGTTGATATCGTGCGTGTAGATGGATGAGGAGAGCCCGTAGACTGTGCCGTTGGCGAGCTCGATGGCGTGTTCGAGGTTCTCCGCAGTCAGGATCGACACGACGGGCCCGAAGATCTCCTCCTGGGCGATCCGCATGCCCGGCTGGACCTCACCGAAAATCGTGGGGGCGTAGAAGTAGCCGTTGGCGTGGTCGCCCGAGTCGAGCCTGTGCCCACCGGAGACCAGCTTGGCACCCTCTTTCAGGCCAATATCCACGTAGGACGAAACGGTTTCGAGCTGTGACTGGTTGACCAGCGGTCCAACATCGACCGACGCGTCGAGCCCGTTTCCGACCTTGAGACTGCGGGCCCTCGCCGCATACCTCTTGGTGAACTCCCCGACAATGCTCTTGTGGGCGATGATGCGGCTCGTCGCCGTGCATCTCTGGCCGGTCGTTCCAAACCCTCCCCAGATCGCTCCGTCGACGGCCAGGTCGATGTCCGCGTCGTCCATCACGATAATGGCGTTCTTTCCACCCATCTCCAGGGACAGCTTCTTGAAGTCCTCTGCACAGGCGATCGCGAGCTTGCGCCCGACTTCGGAGGACCCCGTGAAGGAGACCAGCCTCACTTCTTTGCTCCGCAGCAACGGTGTCCCGACGCGACTCCCCGAACCGGTGACGAGGTTCAGCACGCCGGGGGGAAGACCGGCATCCTGGGCCGCCTTCACGATGTTGTACGTGGAAAGGGGGGTGTCGGTAGCGGGCTTGATCACGGCTGCATCCCCGCAGATCAGGGCCGGGATGATCTTCCACGATGGGATGGCCATCGGGAAGTTCCACGGTGTGATCAGGGCGCAGACACCGATCGGCTGTCGGACGCACATCTGGAACTTGTTCGGGAGCTCCGAGGGCGTGGTCTGCCCGAATAGCCGGCGTCCTTCACCCGCGCCGTAATAACACGTATCGATGGCTTCCTGGACATCGCCGCGGGTCTCCTTGATGACCTTGCCCATCTCGCGGGTCATCTCGCGCGCGTACTGTTCCTTCCGCTCCACCAGGATCCGTCCCATCTCGTAGATGACCTCGGCACGCTTTGGCGCCGGTACGAGCCTCCATTTCTTGAACCCCTCACGTGCCGCCGCTACGGCCGCCTCCACATCCTTCTCGGTGGAATCCTGGAAGGTGCCGACAAGCTCGCTCTTGTTCGCCGGGTTACGGTTCTCGAACGTTTTCCCGCTCGATGAATCGACCCATTCGCCGTTGATGAAGTTCTTGAAAACCGGTGATGTGGACATCATTACTCCTTAGCGGTGGAAAAAAACCAAAGACAGAACACTCGGCTCCCGGCGCCAGCCCGATCCGTGGGAGGCCAAGGACGACCGCCCGCATCCGTGCGTGCCGGCGGGGTGAGACATCTGATGATACGCCGGAAGCTTACTTCGTGCTGCGAGACGCAACCGCTGCCCCGGCCGGTTGGCTGGGTTCCTTCTTCGCAGCGACCGATTGCACAGCCTCGCGTCGCAGAGCGGACGCGGAATCCAGCGACGGCTGCATCGGCGCCGTCATATCGACGTTTCCCTTGAAAATGGCACCTTCCGCCACGACTACTTTGGGCGTCTGGATGTTTCCCTCAAGGTACCCGCCAGCCACGAGCTCAATCTTCTGCCTCGCCGCCAGATTGCCTTTGACCCGTCCCGTGATCTGGATCGTCTCGGCAAAGAGGTCCGCCTCGACGACCCCGTTGCGCCCTACGCTGATTCTGGCCGTCGACGACAACTTGCCCGAGAACCTCCCCTCGATGATCACGTCCTCATCGGCGGTCATCTCTCCCATCACCTGGAGCCCCGGACCGAGAATGGTCGAAGGAGACTTGAGCTGCGGAGCATGCTGAGCCGACGGCGGGGTGATGATCGGCGGGTTTCCGGGGGGAGAGGCCTTTTTCGGTTTCGAGTCGAACAGTCCCACGGCGTGCCTTATGTGGAGCGGGCAACGGGGTTCGAACCCGTGGCACCAAGCTTGGGAAGCTTGTACTCTACCAACTGAGCTATGCCCGCACGTTCTCTCATGCTACTGTCGCATCGTAACAAACGCACGCCCGAGGGTCAAGCTCGCCCGAGCCATCCCAGGGCTGCGGCAAAGTCGAGGTGCCGATCTGGGCGTGTCCGTTCCGTACGAAACCGCAGATGGCGCAGATTTCCGC